>NZ_CP113361.1:331020-662041 GCF_026684035.1 Methanogenium organophilum | reverse complement strand
TGCTCACGCATGTGAGTATGTGACCGAGGTTGGACTGGCAGACCGTGCTATCTACAACTCTATCAATGGTTCAATCCTCCCGGAGAACATTGAGGCACTCAAGAACAGTGACGTTGACGCAGCTATTGTGCTCGCATTCAACCCTGGTGACGCAAGTGTAAAGGGCCGTGAGGCTGTCCTCGCAGAGGGTGGCGTCGCTGGTCAGGAGAAGTCCATGCTTTCAATCGCAGAAGAGTGTGGCATTACCCGGCCTATCCTCGATACCGCAGCAACACCGCTCGGTCTCGGGTCAGGCGGTTCATTCCGTGAGATTCTTGCATGCAAGGCAATCCACGGTCTCCCAACCGGTGGTGCATACCACAACATGACTGTCTCCTGGACGTGGCTCAAGCGCTGGAGAGGAACTGCAAAGAACCCCTCTGTGCTTCTCAGCCAGTATGAAGGTAAGGACCTTCTTCTTGAGCAGATGGGACATCACCACTTCGGTGGATTCGATGGTATCAAGCAGGCTGCATGGTCAGCACCTGATATCGGATGTAACATCATGGCAGCAACCCTTGGTGCAGACCTTATCATGTACGGACCTATCGAGAACTGTGAAGGTGCATCCACCGCAATCGCATTCACCGATATTGTCCTTGCAGAAGCAGCAAAAGAGCTTGGTGTGGACGTCGCAACAGAGGACCACCCGCTCTTCAAGCTGGTCTAATCCCAATATCTTTTTTTTGGCTTTTTTTATCTCTGCATCCACTTGGAATTGTGCAGTCAGAATCCTTACCAGTCGTCACTGAATGTGGACATGCTTCGTCTGGGAAAAAATTGTTTATGATACGTTAATGTCCGATTTCCGGGTCATATGAGAATTCTCCTTTGGACTCTGCGGGAAAAAACGCAAGGGGGTATCTGCACTGGGGTGTTTTTACGGTGATACTATATTGGTGCGGAAGGTATGCATATCGATTCGTCTTTGGGCGGAATCGTTGCCGGAAAAAAATGTTGGAAACCTGTCAGAATATTTTGACGGTGTTCATTGCGGGCATAATTTCAAGTGATAGATCGATGTTTTTCACCGTATGGGTGAGTCTTCCCATGCTGATAGTGTCAATACCCAAAACGGCATAGGACTCGAGGGTGTCAGGTGTGATATTGCCGGAGACTTCGATGATCACCTGTTCCCGCAGATTATTTTCTGTGAGGATGTCAAGCGTTTCCTGCACGTCACGGGGAAGCATGTTGTCGAGGAGAATAATGTCTGCCCCTGCCCGTGCTGCAGTGAGTGCGTCCGATGCGGTCTCCACTTCCACTTCCACATTGACATAGCGGCTATAGGCACGGGCCTTTTTTACCGCATCTTCTAAGGGGACAAGTGCCAGATGGTTGTCCTTGATGAGGATCATGTCAGAGAGGCTCATACGATGCGGGTCCGCGCCGCCGGTGATGAGTGCCTTTTTGTCACAAAGGCGCAGGCCGGGTGCGGTCTTGCGGGTGCCTGCAATTCGGACGGCAGGATTTGCCGCTTCTGCTGCTCTGACTGCCCGGCGGGTTGCCGTTGCGATGCCGCTCATCCTGCTCATCAGGTTGAGCATGGTGCGTTCCACCATGAGGATTGCTGCTGCGGTGCCTGCAAGTTCTGCAATAACGGTACCCGGCCGAATCTCTGCACCTTCCGAAACCTTCCTGGTGAATGTGATGTCGCAGTGATTACAGAGTGCTTCTGCCTCGGCGAGGCCTGAAATAATTGCGTTCTCTTTTCCGGTAATGTAGGCCGCACACCTGCGGTCCGGGATAACAGCCCGTGAGGTAACGTCGCCGAAGGGGATATCTTCATTCAGGTAGCGGAGGAGATCTTCGCGAAGTTGCATAGTCCCCTTATCTCCGTTGGAGTGCTATCATCCTTTCGATGGGGCCACGTGCCCGCTCCATCAGATCTGCGGGGAGTTCTACTGCATACTCACCGGTGATGAGTGCCTGTTCCAGCATATCAAGCGAAATCTTCTTCATATCATCACAGACAGCATCTTCACGGACGTGAAATTCCTTTTCGGGAAAGAGTTTCTGAAGCCGGTAAGCAATGCCTTTCTCCGTGAGAAGCATCCATGAATCCGCATTCTCTGCCATCTTCACCATGCCGCCGGTCGATGCCACCACATCCGCCCCGTTTCTGACCTCACGGGGACATTCCGGGTGGCAAATTGTGGTGCAGCCCATCTCAGCTGCTGCGATGACATCATCGCAGCTGAACTTTGCATGAACATAGCAGTGTCCCTCCGGTGGCAGGGGAATGATCGTTTTCTCCGGCAGCTGCGATGCCACATAGTCTGCAAGGTTTGAGTCAGGACCGAAAAGAACGGTTTTCTCTTTGAGTGAGCGGACAACCTCAACGGCATTTGCCGATGTGCAGACGATGTCCGCCTCCGCCTTTGCTGCAGTATCACTGTTGACATAGAGGACGACTGCCGCACCGGGGTGAGCGCTGCGTGCCTCCCGGACCATCTCCGGGGTGAGGAAGTCTGCAAGGGGACATCCGGCATCCTTTGCCGGGAGAATGACGGTCTTCTCCGGGTTAAGCACTTTAGCGGTTTCTGCCATAAACCGGACACCACAGAGGACGATAGTGTCCTCTGTAACACTTTGTGCTTTCACAGCAAGTTCGAGACTGTCCCCGATGATGTCTGCGGCGTCCTGAATCTCCGGAGGCTCGTAGTTATGGGCGAGGATAATCGCATTCTTTTCTTTTTTAAGTTGTTCTATCCGTTTTAACTGGTCGGAATTCATGGTTATGTCCCTATCTGGATGGGGTTATCGAGGTTGCGCAACAATGTCAGGATGGAGAGTGCGGCAAGATAACTCGTTGCCGGGTTCTCCGGGCTGGGGCGGTTGCTCACCGTGATATTTATATCTCCGAATTCACCTTCTACGATGAGTTCATGGGTATTGCGGTCAGTATTTGGGTCTGCCCACAGTTCGACCTCAGTTTCATGCCCTGAGGCCAGTTCGATTGCTACCGCGACATTGATATTCTTCGGATACTGGCGGATACAGTCACGTGCGGTCCCCTTAAAGAGGAGCATGGGATGGTCTGCCTCAATGCCCAGTGAACGCGGATTTTTGGTGGTCCTCAGCAGCACTTTACTTACTCTCGCAATCTGGCAGACCTTGAGGTTGTCCAGGCCGGTGATGGCACCACTCGGGATGTATATCCGTGCACCGGTCGACACTGCACACTCCTTCAGGTGGTCCCGGAATGGTTTGTCTGTGAGGGCGCCCACACTGAGGATAACCATATCTTTTCCCGCAAGAAGGATTGCTTCGGCGTGTGTCTTCACCGCAGAAACCGATGCCGCTTCCACCACAATGTCGATGTCCTGTGCAAGAAACTCATCAAATGACTCGTATGCCCTGGCTCCGCACGCGTCCTCAACGGCCTGTGCTCTGGTATATACGGCGTCATGGAGAGCTGCGATAATAAACCCCTCATGTTTGTGTGCGATGATTTCTCCAACATTTCCGCACCCCAGTAATCCAATCCTGCGCATTTGTACTTAAAAAATAGGTTTTTATTGCTTATCATCTTTACCGGGACATGCCGGTACAATACATATCGGTATACATTCTCCTCGCAACCGAACAAATGTTTATATCTGATATGTACCCAATACTTTTCTAATGTGTGGAGATCGTCTGGTGTCTGTTATGGGTCTTAACCCCAGCACAAGCGCTCAGCATTCCGCATATCGTTATTATCAGTTTTTTTGGCCCTACTACGAAGTGAGCGCAATCTTTAACCGGTTTGCGTTTATTCTCTGAGGTAGGTGCATTTATTCTGTCTGGCATTAACTGCCGGGGAGTGACTTACCATGAGAGGAAAACAAATCCGACTGGAAAGAATTATGAACCGTGACACGGGCGCAACAGTAATCGTTCCCATGGACCACGGGGTATCGAGCGGGCCGATTGCAGGTGTCATCGATCTGGATGAAAGCATAAACCTGGTGGCACAGGGGGGAGCCAATGCAGTCCTTGGCCACATTGGTCTTGCCCTGCATGGTCACCGGAAAGGGGGCCCGGACATCGGTCTGATTCTCCATCTCTCTGCAAGCACTGATATGGGCCCTGACCCGAACGACAAGGTGATCGTGAACACGGTCACAAATGCCCTGAAGATGGGGGCGGACGGGGTGTCGGTTCACTGCAATATCGGTGCTGACTCTGAGGCGCGGATGCTCGAAGACCTGGGCCGTATCGCAGTTGAGTGTATGGAATGGGGCATGCCTCTTCTCGCGATGATGTACCCGCGAGGACCAAATGTACTCAATGAGAAGGGAAAAGATGAAGTGAAACATGCGGCCAGGGTGGCGTCTGAACTCGGTGCTGATATCGTAAAGACTCCATACACCGGGGATCCGGATTCATTCCGTGAGGTCACCGCCGGGTGCCACGTCCCGGTCGTCGTCGCAGGTGGTGCACGCGGGGATGATCTTGCGACCCTGCAGATGATAGAAGGCGCAATGGAAGGGGGCGCCGCAGGTATTTCCATCGGCAGAAATGCCTTCCAGCACCCGCACCCTGACCTCTTTGTCCGTGCAATGGCACAGGTCGTGCATGAACACCGCAGTGCAGAGGAAGCGGCAGAGATCCTCAGGGCAGGAACCCGTGTATGATCGGAAAAGCCATCCGTCTGGAGCGGATCATGAACCGGAATACCGGGCGATCAGTCATCATCCCAATGGACCACGGGTTCTCTCTCGGGCAGATCTACGGGCTGCACGATATGCCGGAGATCATCTCTGCGGTGAGTGAGGGTGGTGCGAACGCGATTGTCCTTCATAAGGGGATGGTTCGCCACGGGCACCGGAAGACAGGCCCTGATATCGGTCTCATCGTCCATCTCTCGGCGAGCACGTCGCTGAATCCGGACCCGAATGATAAGGTGTCGGTATGCTCGGTGGAGGAGGCTATCTTCCTTGGTGCAGACTGTGTCTCCATTCACATCAATCTGGGGGCTCCGAATGAATCAAAGATGATTGAGGAGGCGGGTGTCATCTCCCGGCAGTGTACCCGATGGGGTATGCCGCTTCTCATCATGATCTACCCCCGTGGGGAGGGTGTTGACACGAGAGATCCGGAGGCAATCGGGCTCTGTGTGCGGGTGGCAGAAGAGCTGGGCGCCGATATCATTAAAACCAGTTACACTGGTGATCCGGAGACGTTTGCCGCAATTACCAGTGCCTGTGCAGTACCGGTGCTGATCGCAGGCGGTGAAAAGGGTGGAGATATTGAGTCCCTTGCGATGATCCGTGAGGCGGTGGGTGCCGGTGCAGCAGGGGTCGCGATGGGAAGAAATGCCTTCCAGCGTGACAACCCGGCACCGTTCATCCGTGCTATCACCCGTGTGGTGCACCAGAACGCAACGCCTGAGGATGCACTTGGGGGAGATGTATGAAGACCTTCTGGGTGGATGTGCGTTCCTGTGGGAAGGAATGTGCGACAACGGCAATTGAACAGGGGGCAGATGCCCTGGTGGCAGCCGAGGCAGCACCGTTCCATGCCCTTGGCAGGGTGACGGTCATCGCACCGGACGGTGATATGATCCTCGGAACCGATGTGCATGAGGTCTGCATTGATGGGAAGGAGGGTGAAGAAGATGCCCTCCGTTTTGCAGAGAAGACACCGGTGATTGTCACAACAACAGACTGGTCGGTTATTCCGCTGGAAAATCTGGTTTCACAGTCTGACCGTATCATTGCGGTTGTCCGAAATGCAGACGAGGCGGAGATGGCGCTCACCGTACTTGAACGCGGGACCGCCGGTATATGTCTTGTAACAGACGACCCTGCAGAGATCATCGCAACAGCCGCCC
The DNA here is from genome assembly GCF_026684035.1 of Methanogenium organophilum. NCBI lineage: Archaea > Methanobacteriati > Methanobacteriota > Methanomicrobia > Methanomicrobiales > Methanomicrobiaceae > Methanogenium > Methanogenium organophilum. The sequence goes on along the minus strand of NZ_CP113361.1, from coordinate 656,181 downwards.
GCGTGCGTGTTATCACCCCGCACTATGATCTGGTGCCGTTCACCGTCACGGCAATTTCTCCGGGCATTATGGGGGACCGTGTCTGTATTGATACCTGTTCCCTCCTCCATGAAGGAGAAGGGATGCTTATTGGCAATACCTCGTCAGCCTTTCTTCTGGTGCAGGCGGAGACACTGGAGAATCCCTATGTGGCACCCCGTCCATTCCGGGTGAACGCAGGAGCGGTGCATGCCTACGTTATGATGGCGGACGGAAAGACCAAATATCTCTCAGAGGTGGTGGCCGGTGACCGGGTGCTTGTCGCCCGCGAGGACGGCTCCACCACGGTGGCGATGGTCGGAAGGGTGAAGACCGAACGGCGGCCCATGGTTCTCGTTGAGGTTGAGCAGGACGGAATGAAGTCGTCTCTTGTGCTGCAGAACGCAGAGACGGTCCGTCTGGTGTGTCCCGACGGAGATGCAGTCTCGGTTGCTACCCTGAAACCCGGGGACATCATTCTTGGCCACCGGCAAGAGGGCGGACGCCATTTCGGGGTGGCTGTTTCGGAGACGATACGTGAAACCTGACGACAATACCGTGGGCATCATCGGTGGCAGAGGTGCTATGGGGCAGTTCTTCCGTGATATCTTCGAAAAAGAAGGCTACCGGGTCATTGTTTCCGGGCGCACCACGCCGCTTTCTGCACGTGACTGTGCACAGCAGGCACGCATTGTTGTGGTCTCTGTCCCTATCCGTGATACGGTGGCAGTCATCAATGATATTGCCCCGTTTCTCTCCGGAGGCCAGATTCTCTGTGACCTCACCTCAATAAAGCAGGGGGCGATGGAGGCCATGCTTGCGACACCCGCACAGGTATTGGGTCTGCACCCGATGTTTGGGCCGGGTGTTTCGTCACTGGAGGGCCAGACGGTGATCGCAGTGCCCGCCCGGTGTATGCCCGCCGCAGGTGATGAGATCATGGGGCTTCTCTCCCGGCAGGGAGCCCGGGTAACGGTTGCAACCGCAGCAGAGCATGACCGGATGATGGCGGTCATCCAGGGTCTGATGCACTTCTCCACGCTTGTTGTCGCGGAGACGATGCGAAATGTCGGTGCCGCACCGGCGGAACTCCTCCGGTACCAGAGTCCCATATACCAGATCGAGACCGCAATTATCGGGAGAATTCTGGGACAGGACGCAGATCTCTACGGCCCTATCCTCCAGGACAATCCTGAGGTGCGGGAGGTGGTGACGGCGTTTTCCAGTGCCGCAGCACGTCTGCAGGAGATTGTCTACACCCGCGATCAGAACGGGTTTGCCGCATTCTTCCAGGAAAATTCTGCATTTTTTGCACCAGTCATCCCGGAGTCCATGGAGACAACAAACCGGCTGATACAGGGGCTGGTTGAGAAATGAGTCTCTGTTGTCTGGGGCCGGAAGGCACGTTCAGCCACGAGATGGCCCGCCTTCTTAGCGATGAGGACAGTGATGACATTCTCCTCTTACCTACAGTGACGGATGTCTTCCGGGCGGTAACAGAAGGCCGATGTGACGGTGTTGTGCCGGTGGAGAACAGTGACGCCGGTGCAGTCGGGCCGGTGATGGACGGACTCTCCCGATTCACGGTTGTGATCACTGGTGAGGCATATCTCTCAATACATCACCATTTTGCCGCAACCGTGCCCGCAGCGGAGATCACCACCCTCTATGCTCATCCGCAGGCGCATGACCAGTGTCTGAAATTCATTGACCGGCTGGGGGTGGCGGTCATCCATACGGAGAGCAACAGCGCGAGCGCCGCAATGGCCGCCGCCCATCCCGGTAGCGGTGCTATTACGACCGAGGCCGCCGCCCGTATGGCTGGGTTGCCCCTGCGAGAGCGCGATGTGCAGAACACAGGGAACAATACCACGCGGTTTCTGCGCATATCCACGCGGCGCCCGCAAACCCGGCCGGAGACGGGCAAATGTTCGCTGATCATTGATCCAGCCACTGACCGTCCGGGCCTCCTGTATGAGCTGCTGGGCGTGTTTGACAGGCAGGGTCTCAACCTGACCCGTATTGAGTCCCGTCCGTCCAAACGGGGCATGGGGAACTACATCTTCTTTGTCGATGTGGAGATCGCCCCCGGACTTACGGAAGCGCTGGAGGCAGTCGGAGGGATTGCATCCGTCAAAGACCTTGGCTGGTACGGCAGACTGGGGGAAGGCGTATGAGCCTGCACCTGCCTGCCGTTTCGGGGATTGATGGTTGTATTGCAGCACCGCCCTCGAAAAGTTTTACCCACCGCGCGCTCATTGCGGCCGCATGTGCAGACGGCAGGTCTGTCATCTCCCGTCCACTGCATGCAGAGGATGCCGGGGTGACAGTCTCCGCCCTCCGACAGCTTGGTGCGGAGATTTCTCTCACAGATGACGGTGACTATGTAGTGGAAGGCACCGGAGGGGCATTTCACGCACCGACGGGATGCACCATCGATTGCCACAATTCCGGGACATCCATGCGTTTACTCCTCTCCCTGGTGCTTCTTGCAGACGGGCCGGTATGCCTGACCGGAAGCCCGCGGATGCAGGAGCGGCCGGTTGCACCCCTGGTGGATGCACTGAACACTGTGGGAGGGGAGGTTAGGTATCTGAAGAAAGCCGGCTATCCCCCTGTCTGCGTGGACGGGGTATTCCGGGGAGGGCATCTGGAGATTGATGCCTCTGCAAGTAGCCAGTTTCTCTCGTCTGCGCTGATGGCAGCGCCCTGCGGTACAGAGGACACGGTGATTACCACCCCCGGCGAGCCGGCGTCACGCACGTATCTCGACATTACTGCTGATGTGATGGCCGCTTTTGGTGTCCCCGTGAAGAGGGACGGGTACCGGCGCTTTACTGTCTCTCCGGAAGGGTATTCACCGGCAGATTACACCGTGGAAGGAGACTACTCCTCTGCCTCATACTTCTTTGCCATTGCTGCGGTATGTACGGGAACCGTGGAGGTCACCCATCTGAACCCTGCGTCCTGTCAGGGAGACAGGGTCTTTCTCCGTCTGCTTTCAGAGATGGGCTGCCGGGTGACAGAAGGTACAAATTCTGTTACAGTTGCATCAGACGGCGACCTGAAAGGCATTGCCGTAGCTATGGGAGACGCACCGGATGTTGTTCTGACACTTGCCGCAGTCGCACCCTTTGCCCGTGGGCCGACCACGATCACGGGTGTACGGAACCTGAAAATAAAGGAGAGTAATCGTCTTGATGCGGTGGTCCGGATTGCAGCCCTTGGCGGGGCGGAGACGAAACTGACGGATGATACGGTTACGATTATCCCCGGAAAACTGCCGGGCGGCGGCATCATTGATCCGGAGGACGACCACCGGACGGCGATGAGCGCTGCCGTGGTTGCCCTGAAACGGGGCGATGTGGGCATTATGAATCCCGGATGCGTTCATAAATCGTATCCTGGTTTCTGGGATGCACTCCGCGAAGGAGGGATGATATGAGAATCGTTCTCATCGGTCCGCGTGGCAGCGGGAAGACAACCATTGGTGCTCTTCTTGCTGATAGGATGGGCTGGCGGTTTCTGGACACCGATGGTGTCGTGGAGGAGACAGAAGGCATCTCTATCCCTGACATCTTCACACAACGGGGCGAACCTGCATTTCGTGACGCCGAAACTGCTGCTATCCGGTCACTGCCGCCGGACGGTGTGGTGGTTGCAACGGGCGGGGGTGCTGTCCTCAGAAGCAGTAATGTGCAGGCACTCCGTGCAGGCAGTCTGACAGTGTTTCTCGATGCGGATTCGTCTGTCCTTGCGGCGCGAACAGCAGGGGGCACCCGCCCCCCGTTAACGGGGCTTTCCCATGCCGAGGAGACAGCTACAGTACGAACGGTTCGACTGCCCCTCTACCGGGGAGCAGCAGATCTCTGCTTTAATACCGGGAATATCCCGCCGGAGATGGTTGTTCGCCAGATTACGGAATTCATGGAGGAACGGCAGTCGCCTGCATTCTGCAGGGAGTTTGTTGCGTTTCTGGAGCAGACCCGGATGGAGAGACGTGAATGGCGGACCGTGGAGGAACGCCTCTGCGGTACAGCAGGCATGCCCCTCCATGGTCTCTATGCAGTCATCGGAAATCCCTGCCTGCACAGCAGGAGCCCGGAACTCTTTACCGCCCTCTTCGCCGCCTGCGGGGTGGACGGTGTCTATACCCGTATTGAATGGCCGGTGCTGGATGATATCATGACTGCGGTGCGGTCGGCGGGGCTGAAGGGCCTCTCTGTGACCATTCCGTTCAAGTCGGATGTGATGCAATACTGTGATGAGATCACCGCAGATGCTCATTCGATTGGTGCAGTGAACACGGTGGTCCGGTGCGGCGACCGGGTTGTCGGTGCAAATACCGACTGGGTGGGTATCCGGCAGCCGCTTGCAGGCGTTATGGCCGGTCATGCGGTGGTATTCGGGGCCGGCGGGGCGGCCCGTGCGGCAGTATATGCCCTGCAGGACCTCGGGATGGACGTCACGGTGCTGAACCGGACCCCGGAACGGGCCCAAAGGATTGCCAACCACTTTGGATGTGAATACGGGACCCCGGATGCATATGATCCGGAGGAAACAGATGTGATTGTGAACGCAACCCCGGTGGGGATGGAGGGACGTGAAGGGACGGTTCTTGAGGCTAATGCCCTCCGGGCGCACCAGACAGTCTTTGACCTGGTCTACACCCCGCCTGAGACAGAACTTCTCCGGAATGCACGGCACGCAGGCTGCCGGTGTATCCGGGGCACGGAAATGTTTGTGCACCAGGCGCAGGAACAGATGCGCCTTTTCACCGGCGTTGCTGCTGAAGCTGCATTAATACGGGAGATACTGGAATGAATACCTTTGGACGATATTTTCGTTGCACGATGTTTGGTGAGAGTCACGGGCCGGCACTGGGTGTGGTTGTTGACGGCTGCCCGCCGGAGGTGCCCTTTGGTACAGAACACCTGAAACCCCTGATGGAACGACGACGGCCCGGTAAGAGCCCGCTCTCCACACCACGTGATGAAGCGGATGAGGTGGAGATCCTCTCGGGTATCTTCCAGGGGGAGACAACCGGTATGCCTGTTGCGATGATCGTGCGCAATCGTGACGCGCAGAGCAGTGCATATGACACTCTTCGTGATACTGCCCGGCCGGGTCATGCCGACCTTGCCTATCACCAGAAGTATGGCTACCGGGACCACCGGGGTGGCGGCAGAAGTTCCGGTCGTGAGACGGTCTCACGGGTGATGGCCGGAGCTCTTGCAATGCAGGTGCTTGCCACCCGCGGGATCACCATTGATAGCAGAGTCTGTGAGGTTGGCGGGGAGACGGACCCGGACCGTTTTGCAGAGGTCATCCTTCGTGCGAAAGGGGAGCACGATTCGGTTGGCGGCATTCTGGAAGTGACTGCCACCGGTTGTCCTCCTGGGCTTGGGGCTCCTGCGGCCGGGAAACTGGATGCGGAGTTGGGTCATGCGATGTTCTCCATCGGTGCGGTGAAAGGTGTGGAGATTGGCTCCGGGTTTGCCGCAGCACGGATGCGGGGTTCTGAGCATAATGACCCTATCACCTCTGCCGGATATGTATCCAACAACGCCGGCGGCATTCTTGGCGGTATCTCGACCGGCGCTCCCATTGTTGTGAGGATCGCGGTGAAACCGACCCCGTCTATCGCGCAACCGCAGCAGACCGTCACGATGGATCTGAAAGATACGATGGTCACCGTTGAGGGTCGGCATGACTCCTGTATTGTGCCGCGGATAGGGGTAGTTGCAGAGAGTATGCTGGCTCTTGTTCTCACAGAGGCCCTCTGCGAACAGACAATTGTGCAGGGATTTCGCTCCCGGAGTGGATAACCTGAGGAAGAAGATGATGGCCGAAGAACGTGGTTTTTCCATCCGGCAGTATACTGACGATGACTTTGGCGCTGTCCGGACCCTCAACGGGGATGAGCAGCACGAATCTTATGAGGGAGCAGTCTTCGTCCGTCAGGCGGGGGTTCTGTACGGGGGAACATTTCTCTGTGCCGTCTGTGATGATGTGATCTGCGGATATGCCATCGGTGCGCCGGTAACCGGCGGGAACGTGGCATGGGTCATCCGCCTCGGGGTGTTGCCGTCCCATCGTGGCCGGGGAATTGGGCGTGCCCTGATGCAGGCCCTTGAAGAGCGTTTTGCGGCTCTGGAGATCCGGGAACTATATCTCTCAGTCCATCCCGAAAATCTCCCGGCACGCTCTTTATATGACACCCTCGGCTATATGGTCACAGAGATAAGATCTGCATATTTTGGAGAAGGGGAAGACCGGCTTATCATGAAAAAAAATCTTGATACTGCTCTATCCTCATCATTATCACCCTGCCGGTGAAACGTTATTCCACGAAACGGAGCAGATATGGACACCCTTCGAGACAAGACCATCCACGTTGAATCATATGGCTGTACATTCAATCACGCCGATACGGAAAAGATTGTCGCGGTTGCAAAGCGGCAGGGATGTGTGCAGGTGCCTGCTGAGGAAGCGGAGTGCATTATCCTGAACACCTGCACGGTTGTGGGGGCAACCGAGCGGGCGATGCTGCGCCGTATCCGTGCATTTGCCGGGAGAGAAATCGTTGTGACGGGGTGCATGCCGGTGGTGCAGCGTAATCTCCTCCTTGAGACCGATCCAACTCTTCACCTGATTTTGCCGGAGGAGATGTATCGGACATGCCCGGAGGTAGGAGCGATGACCGACCCCCATACGGGTGTCGTCCAGACAGGCACCGGCTGCCTTGGGTCATGTGCGTACTGCATCACCCGGCAGGCCCGCGGCCCACTGAAGAGTTTTTCCGCTGACGCAATTGTTTCAGAAGTAGAGCGGCTTGCAGCAGGAGGTGCCTATGAAATTCAGCTCACCGGTCAGGATGTAAGTGCATGGGGCATGGACATCGGGCTGGACTTAGCATACCTGCTGGAGCAGATTGCCGGTGCGAAGGGCGATTTCCGCCTCCGGGTGGGGATGATGAATCCTGCGACAGCGGGCCGGATCATTGACCGACTTGCGCCCGCATTTGCCCACGAGAAGATCTTCGGGTTTGTGCATCTACCGGTGCAGTCGGGGTCTGATGCGGTCCTTGCATCCATGAACCGCGGTTACACAGCAGCAGAGTTTGAGGCGATTGTAGCGGCGTTCCGCAAAGAGATTCCGGATGTGCGTGTGTCAACAGATATCATTGCAGGTTATCCCACAGAACGATGCCGCGAGTCTGACGAAACCCTTGAGATGATTAGCCGGGTGCGTCCGACCAAGGTGAACATCACGCGTTTCTCAATGAGGAAGGGGACACCTGCTGCCCTTCACCGTGATCTCCCTGACTGGGTGAAAAAAGAACGGTCCCGTGCTCTCACGCGCCTCACCGAACGGATCTATGATGAAGAGAATCTTCGCTGGATCGGGCGCGAACTCCCGGTGCTTGTCACCGAACAGAAGAAGGACGGGACGGTCATTGCACGGGATGCCACCTATCAGAATATTGTCATTCCAACTGAAATCGCCATGGGGACCCGTCTCCGGGTAAAAGTGACCGGGCACCGCCGCCATTACCTGCTGGCTGAACCACTCTGATCGGGTTCTGGATCTGGCATTTTCATCACTCATTTTTCCGGATTTCCGGTTAATGTTGGGGAAGAATTAATGCTTCTTTTGAATAATCATTCATCTATGCAGGGTTCATGCGATCTGGAGAAGATTGAAGAAGGATTTCAGGCAGCAGTTGCCTGTGCAAAGAAGAGCACAGAAGGGGTCGACGCCCTCTCCCCGGAGATGCATGCGGCGGTAGTGCCCATGATTGTGCGTCTGACAAAGGATGCCGCAGAGATTGTTCCCCAGGCGGGTCTCATGATGATGGTTCGGGGAAAACGGGATGGGAAAGGAGAACTCTATGATACTGTCTATTTTGACCAGAAGATGCTGATTTTGGGAAAGACTGAGCCTCTGCCCTACCGTCCGGACAACATGACAAAGAAGGTGGACAACCAGTATCTTGTGCTGGGGGAAGACGGTGTATTCTCAGAACTGATGTACAGCAGTGACGGTTTTTTAGTCGATTCATACAAAAAAGACCTCACTGCAGAGGATGCCGCCGACCTGTACGGATTTGAAGCGATTGTGATGCTCTATAAGGCAGTCCAGCAGTATGCAACGGATGAATCCCGTCTGCATGAGGCGATGGGCACGGTTCTTGAGTTCCTTCTGGCTGAACAGAAAGACGCCGAAAACTGATAATCTTGCAGAGCAGAGCAGTCCATACTGCAAACTATTTTTTTCACCGCTGATGAACGCAGAGCGGATGAATTTAACCGTCCGGTTTTGTCGTGCAATCATTATCATTTTGTTCATTTATCCTTTGTCTGACTGATGTATGGAGAGAGCAGGATGTGTCCGAGATGTTTCGGTTCGGCACACCCGGCAATGAAAAAGAAAAAGGAAGTTCACAGATGATCAGACATTCGAAGATACTACTGGCAGGCCTTTTCGTGACGTTCTGTCTCTCTGCACTTGTCATCTTCCCGGCGAGCGCAGGTCCCGGCACTGATACAAACAGTGTCAGTGACCCGGATCAATTACTGGTGCATTGTCTTGTTCTTCTTGAAGAGCAGGGTATAGATGTAACAGAAATACAGGCTGTCTTTGAATCGGGAGACACCGATGCGATCCATATTCTGGTGGAAGAACTCCAGGATGAGGGTCTAATCGGTACCGGTGAAGAGCATGACCCCGGGTCCGGAGACGGTGAATGTGGCCGTGACCAGACTGGTGAGCGAAAACGTAATGAGCAGATCGAGGGCCATATTTCCATCCTCGAAGAGTGGGGAGTAGATGTGGCAGAAATCCGTGCTGCCTTTGAACGGGGGGATATGGATGCAGTCCGCACGTTCTTTACGGAACTCCAGGAAGATTTTCCTGCCGGAAATGACCAATGTCAGCGGTTTACAGAGTATCCGGATATAAATAGTGAGGATTTATTGGAGTGAGTCCGGAAATGAACCGGGACAGATACCTATCAGTATTTGTACATACCAGTCGGGATGAATGGCCGGACGGGGAATCTCTCCCTGATAATTCCGGATGGATTGCCTGATTGCATATCGCACCGGTGCAATACCTGTCATTACCAGAACATATCCTTCCTGCAGGGTTATTGTTTCCTGAGAGGAAATGCAATATTCTGCATCCCGGAAATTAATTTCATACGATTATCATTCAGAGGGGATTTCCACCTCCTCTCTTTTCAAAGCTTCAGTCTGAGACAGGGAAAAAAGGATAAACGAATGTTTCAGAACCTGTAGGAGAAGACCTTTCAGGTGATTCCATACCAATACAGTGACAGCGGCTGCTCTCTTCCGTATTACTTTTTGATATCAAACATCGGGAACATCGGTTTGAGAAGGTCGTCCTCTCCTTTCCCCAGCGCGGAGATGGCACTTTCATGGCTGAATGTGTGGCCTTCACTATCTTTCCATGTGATGAATGCCTTCGCCTCGTTGATCATCGTGTCAAGGGAATGTGTGTGCTCTTCCTCTGCCGGTATCTCTGTGATATCATATTCAATATCAAGCGGGACGAGTGCGACATGAATCTGCACGGCACTGGTATTTCCAGAGTTTCTGATGATAACGCTTTTTGCATCCGGGCTGAGTTTTGCGGTCAGTTCAGGTATGTCTCCAATTATTTTTCCAAGCCTGGTCATGTAGATGGTCATGCCGATGATCAGGATGATCATAACTGCGATGCTTGCCGCATACTGGCCAATGATTGAGAGGTATATAAAAAGCACAACCCCTGCAAGAGCGACCGCCGCGGCCTGTCGTATGTCCATACAGTGTATTGGGAAGCGCCCCCTTATTAAGGAAATGAATTAACAATGGCGAACATACCGGGCATAATCCGAAAAGATGCATTAAAGGATGACTCTCATCACCAAAAATATGAAAGAATAATGGGCCCGGTGCGACTCGAACGCACGACCTCCCGGTTATCAGCCGGGTGCACCACCGACTATGCTACGGGCCCACTCGTAGAATTACCTAATTAGATGGGACTCCTGGGTAATTAACAGTTTTGATTCACGTCTCGTCGGTCTCAAATTTCCCCTTTCGGGCGGCAAGTGCCAATTGGATCAGAATAGTATAAACCGGTTCTTACTCATATCTTCTGTCAGGTATGAATACTCGATATATGCTGGGGAACGAGGTGATTGCCCACGCGTGCCTGGAAGCAGAGATTGACTTTGCAAGCGGGTACCCGGGGACTCCGTCGTCAGAAGTGATTGATTCCCTCCGCCACCAGAAAGACCGTGATTTCTACGTTGAATGGTCGGTAAATGAGAAGGTTGCCTTTGAAAATGCCCTTGCTGCGGCATGGACGGGTATCCGCTCTCTTGTCACGATGAAGCATGTCGGGCTTAATGTGGCAGCAGATCCGCTCCTTACCAGTGCCTACACCGGGGTGACAGGCGGGTTTGTGATTCTCTCTGCCGATGATCCCTATGCACACAGTTCACAGAATGAACAGGACAGCAGGCGATATGCACTCTTCGCAAAGATCCCGTGTCTTGACCCTGCAAGTATCCGTGATGCGCATTCAATGATGAAGGCGGCATTTACTCTATCGGAAAAGGTGGGACTGCCTGTGCTATTCCGCCCGACAACACGCATATGCCACTCGAAAAGTGATATTGAACCCGGTGACGTCGGCACCGGGCACCGGACGGGTGAGTTTGTCAGAAACCCGCAGCAGTATGTGGTCATCCCTGTCCATACGCGTGTGTTGCACAAAACGCTCAATGAAAAACAGGCGCCCCTTGCAAAGATGCTTGTTGAAGGCGGGTTTAATTCCGCAGAGGTGCGCGGGAAAACAGCCATCATCAGTGGAGGTATTGCCGCATCTTATGTGGAAGAACTCATTCCCGAGGGTGTTTCCTTTGCAAAAATCGGTGCCTACCCGATTGATGCCGAATGGCTCAAAGCGTTTGTGGACCAGCATGAGACGGTGCTTGTCATCGAAGAACTCTCGCCTGTCATTGAAGAGTCAGTCCGCATGGCTGCGACGACAACGGTTGTCCACGGAAAGATGGATGGTCATCTGGCGCTGGAAGGGGAGCTATCTCCTGCGGCGGTGGCGCAGGCGATGGTATCTGCAGGATATGTTCCCACAAAGACCTACCCCGTGGTAGAGCCTGAGGCCGGCATCCCTTCCCGCCCGCCGCTTCTCTGTGCCGGATGTGGCCACCGTGCGGTCTTCTATGCAATGAAGAGGGTGTTTAAAGACGGCATCTTCCCGAGTGACATCGGCTGCTATACCCTCGGCATCCAGCTCGGAGTGGTGGACACTACCATCTGTATGGGTGCGTCCATCACTGTCGGAAGCGGGATCGCGCAGTCTGGTGAGACACGTCCGGTGGTCTGCACCATCGGAGACTCGACATTCCTGCACACCGGTATTCAGGGACTCCTGAATGCGGTCTATAACGGTGCCAATATAACGGTCGTCATTCTCGATAACCGTATCACGGCGATGACCGGTCACCAACCCAACCCGAATACGGGAGTGACTGCCACCGGTGTGGCCTCTCCCCCCGTTTCCCTTGAAGCGATTTGCCGCTCCGTCGGTGCGACCTGGGTTGAGACGGTCAGCTCCTATGATCTCACCGGTCTTCTCGAGGCACTGAAAACAGCGAAGGGACGCGACGGTGTAAAGGTGATTGTGGCCCGCCAGCCGTGTGTGATTGCCGCACGCCGTGAGGGTATCCGCCGGAAACCGTATGTGGTGGACCCGGAGGTCTGCACCGGTTGTGGCCTCTGTGTAAAATTCGGGTGTCCGGCCATTGAATTCCATGACGGAAAGGCGCTGATTACGAGTCTCTGCAGCGGATGTTCGGTATGTGCTGACATCTGTCCTGCGGGGGCAATTCACAAGGGGGGTGCGAAATGACCGAATCCTTTGATGTGCTGATTGTCGGTGTCGGCGGACAGGGCACGATTCTTGCGTCAAACATTCTGGGCACGGCATGCCTCGTTGCGGGAGTGCCTGTACGCGGAGCTGAAACCCACGGGATGGCACAGCGCGGTGGATCTGTGGAGACCCATATCCGTATCGGCGGGGTATATGGCCCGCTGATCTCACCGGGTACTGCTGATCTTATCATCTCGTTTGATCTCCTTGAGGCGCTCCGGTACCGCCATTTCCTGAAACCCGGCGGCACCATCGTGACGAGCGATTCGGTCATTGTGCCTACATCGGCCTTCACAGCAGGCGCTGAGGTGCCGACAGAGGCTGAAGTCATGGAGCGACTCGCGGATGTCTCCTGCACCGCTATTGATGCGGCAGGTCTTGCGATCGAGGCGGGCACGATTCTCGCACAGAATGTGGTGATGCTTGGTGCGGCGTCACACGTGCTGCCACTGAGTGTTGAGGCCCTCAGGGAAGCGATCTCCCGGTCTGTCCCGCCAAAGACCGTCGAGACCAATATCCGTGCCTTTGAACTGGGTCGCGAAGCCCTGAATCCATAATCATACCATATTTTTCATATCATCCGGCCGATTCTTCCATGGTTGGAGATTCGGTTATTCCTGTTCTTGTGCGGGATCTCATGAAATCCTCATGGTGTGTGATGGAATATGGGTCATTGATACCGGTTGTGTGAACCGGAAATCCATCTTTTTACCATAGTACATATATGGTCTGAATGATATTCAGGGACGTATGAGAAGAGGGACAATGACTGTGGGGACGGTTCTTATTCTCCTTGGCGTCGTGTTCTGCTGTGGATGTACAGAGGAACCGATGGGAGGGGGCGACCTGACCGGCACAGTCTGGATGTTGGAGAGTTATATGAATATGGACGGTTCCATGACAGAATCGCTTGCAACAGCACCTGTCACCGCTGAGTTCGCAGACGGTTCTGTGGGGGGCACATCCGGGTGCAACACGTATACTGCGGCATATGTCACGGATGGGCAGTCGCTTACAGTGGAAATGCCAGTAGTGACGATGATGTACTGCGGTGAGTCGGGTGTGATGGACCAGGAGTCACGCTACCTGTCACTCCTCCGGACAGCGGCAGGATACATGGTCTCAGGTGATCAGCTTACAATAACGGACTCATCCGGGCAGGAAATCCTTGTCTACCGTGCGGTGAACCAGAACCTGGGTGGAACAGAATGGATGCTCACTGGCTACAACAATGGGGCGGGCGGTTTTGTCTCTGTTCTCACAGGGACTGCTGTCACGGCAGCATTCAGTGAAGACGGGCAGATATCCGGGACGGCGGGATGCAATAGCTATTCCGGAGCATATGTCGTGACCGGTAGTGCCATCTCCATCGGGCCGCTTGCCATGACGGAGATGTACTGCATGGACCCTGAAGGTGTGATGGCACAGGAGAGTGCGTATCTTGCGGCTGTGCAGGCGGCTGCCTCCTTCCGTGTTGGACCTGGTGATCTGACCATCACGGATGCAGACGGTACGCGAATGGCGGTATACAAAAGATACACTCCGGCTCCGCAGGGGGAGGACTGGGAAGTGACTGGTTACAATAATGGTCAGGGTGGTGTTATCTCCCCACTCGTGGGCACCACCATCACCGCGGTCTTCGGTGAAGACGGGCAGGTGACCGGCAGTGCGGGCTGCAACAATTATTTTGCGTCATATTCGGTGAGTGGGATGGAGTTAACCATCGGCCCTGTCGGCTCGACCCGGATGTCCTGCGAAACGCCTGAAGGAGTGATGGAGCAGGAGTCTCAGTATCTGGCCCTTCTGGGTGATGTTTCCACGTTTGAACGGGCGCCGGAGACGCTCACCCTGCGGGATGAAGACGGTAGTATTCTCGTGACCTATGCCATTGCACAGCCGAAACTGACCGCAGGTGAGTGGCAGATGGTCTCATACCGGGATGCGGGCGGGAATACGGTATCTGCACTGGCGGGCACCGATGTGACCGCAGTCTTCGGTGAAGACGGACAGGTGACGGGTAAGAGCGGCTGCAACAGTTATTTTGGTTCATACACGACAGACGGGCCGACAATCTCCATTGGCCCGCTGGGTATGACGATGATGTACTGTGAAACGCCTGTTGGGGTGATGGATCAGGAGAGTGGGTATCTTGCGGCGCTGGAACAGGCGGTCTCCTACCGGATGAGCGGGAATGAATTGACACTGCATACAGAAGACGACAGCACCTGTGTCCGGTTTATGCAGGAGGTCTGACCTTCATCAGTCTCCCTCTTTTCTGTTAATCGGGTTCGTTCTCATCCATCCGGAGTTTCATAGATGATATTATTGGGATTCGCCGCGGTTCCCGCCCCGTATGTGATGTTGGATGGGCAGTGCTCCAAAATACACACACGCACTCACCATTACAATCGTCGCTCCGGATGGGATGTCAAAGGCGTACGAGAGCCATATGCCGGCGGTGGTGAAGAGAATGCCCAGGAGGGACGCACTGATGATCATCTCTTTCATACTATTAGAGAAGAGGCGTGCGGTTGCCGCCGGCAGTGTCAGGAGTGCTATCACCAAGATGATTCCGACAATCTGGATGAGCATCACTACCGTGAGGCCGGTCAACAGCAGAAGGATGACCATGATCCAATCGGGGTGCAGGTCCATTACTGAGGCGTACTCCTCGTCAAAACTTACCGCCACAAGGCGGGGATAGAGGGCCGCCACAACGATGCAGATACCTGCGGTGAGTGCAGCCATAATGAGGAGTGTGTCACGCGGGACGAGGAGAATATTTCCGAATAGATAGCTGAACAGGTCGGGGGCAAACCCAGGGGTGAGGTAGATAAAAAGGATACCTGCCGCCATGCCGGTGGCCCATACTGCACCAACGAGGGTGTCGAGGTGCTGGTGCGCCTTCATTCGTATCCACGCGGTGGCAGCAGACGTGCCGAGTGCGACTGCTGCAGCACCTGCAAGCGGATCTATTCCGAGAAAATACCCCAGACCGATGCCGCCGAATGCTGCATGAGAGATGCCGCCTGCAAGGGAGGCCATCCGTTTCACAACCACAAAACTGCCGATGACGCCGCAGGCGATCGCAGCAAGCACCCCTGCGATGAGGGCATTGCGAAAGAATTCAAATCCCAGTGCTTCTATCATTATCTGCCCCCGAATACTCGGTTGTCGTGGTCGGGGATGACCCGGTGAGGGATACCGTGGGCGATGAGGTCTACCGGACAGTGGTAGGCGCCTGTGATCATCTCTTCTGTGATCTGGTTGTCATGGTGCGTAAAGAGACGCCGGTTGACACAGGAGATGTGGGTGACATCCGGTGAGAGGGCGGTGATGTCATGGGTAACGAGCACGATGGTCATTGTTTCGCGCAGACGACTGAGAATATCATAAAAACGTTCTGCGGTCGGACTGTCCACATAGACGGTCGGTTCGTCAAGGAGCAGGACGGAGGGTTTTCCGGCAAGGGCACGGGCAATGATTGCCCGCTGTCGTTCCCCGCCTGAGATGTCGTGTATGGGGCGGTCCCTGAGATGGGTGATCTCCATTGTTGCCATCGCCTCGTCCGCTGCCTCCCTGTCTACATGTGACAGGCGCCGGAAGGGACTATCAAGATGGCCGAGACGTCCTGATACCACCATGTCCTCTACCGATATCGGGAACTGGAAGTCAAAGGTGCGAAACTGCGGCACATACCCGAGATGTGCCCGCATCGCGTGGGGTGTGCCGCCCATTACTCTGACCGTGCCGGAATCCGGACGGATGAGGCCGAGGATCACCTTGAGGAGTGTGGTCTTTCCCCCACCGTTCGGGCCGATGATCGCATGGAACTCATGTTCATTCACCGTCAGGCTGACATCCTCAAGAACCGGATGCCCGTTCTGGAAGAGGTTTACCTGCTCAACTTCGATGACCGGCGGTTTCGTATTCATACGCCCCACGTCCTGAACGCATCTGTCACCTGTACCAGATTGTCCGTGTAGTCCTCTGCAAGGGGACTTATGTAGACAACCTGCCCGCCGATTTCATCTGCGATGGCCTCTGCGTTGCGTGTCGGGGACTCCGGTGAGGCAAATATGACCGGGATTTCGTTCTCTTTTGCGGTGGAGATGATTTTCTGAAGATTGGCTGGCGAGGGCTCTTTTCCGTCTGTTTCAACCGCGTGCATGTCAAGTCCGTAGCGGTCGGCATAGTATCCCCATGCCGGGTGATAGACGAGTACCGTTTTTTTATCCGTTCCGGCAAAAGTCTCCTCTATTTCCTGGTCCAGCTGTTCGAGTTCTGCATCGTATGATGCAAATTGCCCCTCAAAATATGCAGCGTCTGCCGGTGCATACGTGATATAGGCGTCAGCGATAGTGCGTGCGATGACGCGGGCGTTTGCAGGTGACAGCCAGATGTGGGGGTCATAGCGGATGTCGCCATCTGTACCTACTGTAGTATCAGTGACGGGTGCATCCCCCTCGTCGGTGTGGAGAAGGGTGATGCCCGCAGAGGTATCAACGACCTGCATACCGGGGTTGACTGCGGTGAGGCTCTCCATCCATGCCTCCTCGAATTCAATGCCGGAACCCACTGCCAGGTACAGTGGTGTATCTGCAAGCGCCCGCAACTGACCGGGCGTGGGTTCATAGGTGTGGGGACTTGCCCCGGCGGGCACCATGACCATGACCGTGACGTGATCCCCTCCGATGGCTTCCGCGAATTCCCGGTATGGCGGGATGGTGACTGCAACCGTGAATGGTGCAGAGTCAGTGATACCGCCTGTTTGCGTTGCTGGTGTTGTCGTATTATTCATGCATCCGCTGGTAAATATGGCCGAAACCAGGATTATTCCAATGATAAATACGGCTCTCTGTTGCAGCCCTTGTGACGGGGCAATATTCGTTGTTCGGTTGTTCTGAGATTTTTCCGTGGGAACGGCCTCCCTGTCACTGTATTTTCGGTATTGATTCATAAATGGTTTGGTGGTGAGAATGTACGGGTGTTCTGGAGGGTGGACACATTGTTTGATTACGGATGGTGGTTGAGAATAGTATGTATGGGGCCGTTTTCTCCTCTCCCGGCGGGTACAAGGCGGAATGCATATGCTGTTATCCTTCTTTTTGGCATTGTCTCCCTTTTCGGGGACATGTGCTATGAGGGGGCACGGAGTGTGGCAGGCCCGTACCTGTACATCCTTGGGGGCAGTGCGTTTGTTGTTGCGTTTGTTGCCGGTTTTGGGGAGTTTGTCGGGTATGGCCTCCGTCTCATCTCCGGGTATGTTGCGGATGCCACACGTCATTACTGGACACTGACCTTTCTTGGGTATGGGATGCTTCTTGCAGTACCGTTCCTTGCTCTTGCCGGGTCATGGGAGATTGCTGCTGTCCTTTATATAATCGAACGGATGGGGAAAGGCATCCGGGCACCCGCGAAGGATGCGATCCTCTCGAACGTGACGGTCACTGTCGGAAGAGGGTGGGGGTTTGCCATCCACGAGGCGATGGACCAGATAGGGGCCATTGCAGGCCCGCTCATATTTTCTGCGGTATTTCTGGTGCAGGGAGACTACCGGGGAGGCTTCGCACTTCTTCTCATTCCTTTCTTCCTGATGATGGCGGCACTGTATATCACCCGTATGAAGGCGCCGGTGCCTGAGGAGATGGAGATGGTATCAGGTACGTCCGGGAAGCATCTCTCCGCGCAGGCACTGGTGCCCTATGGCATATTTACGGCGCTGACAATGGCCGGTTTTGCCGTATTCCCGCTGATTGCATATCATTATTCATCTACAGGGATTGTCTCGAATGCCCAGATCCCGCTCTTCTATGCGATAGCAATGGGTGTTGATGCGGTAGTGGCACTTGTTGCCGGACGATTGTATGACCGGCACGGGCTCATTGTCCTTGCCGCAGCGCCGGTGGTGAGCTTTGTCATTCCTTTTTTCGCCTTTGGGGCATCGTATGGTTCGGCGCTCTTTGCAGCCATTCTCTGGGGAGCAGTGATGGGTATCCAGGAGACAATCCTCAGGGCCGCTGTTGCAGATTATACCGCAGTATCAAAACGAGGATTGGCATATGGCATCTTCAATACCATTTATGGAGCGTCATGGTTTGCAGGCAGCCTGCTTCTGGGGTGGGTCTATGAGATCTCCGTCCCGCTGGTCATTGCAATCATGGCACTGGTTCAGTGCATCGCTCTTCCGGTATTCTTCTATGCACGGCGCGTTATGGAAGCAGGCTCTGAACGTACACTGTTGTGACCTGCTGTATTGTCATCAGAGTGCGCTTTCTTATCAAAAAACGGGGGGCGGGCTGCCTGATTGTTCAGCATGTGGGGGTGCCACCCTTCTCTCTTTGGTGAAAATGAGGGTTGGGATTTTGGGATGTCGGGTCCCCGATGCCTATTTCAGGTTCAGGTCTTCTATTGGGATGTAGGGCACCTGTGAGAGCACATCGCTTTTTATCGCATCCAGCCCGACGCGTTCAACAAAGCGTGCGGTTCGTTCACCCGGGTTTGCCGCATCGCGGTAATACACGAGGAGGCGTTTCACAAGGTCTTTGACCTGATCCGCGGAGAGGTCTTTTGCTACAACATCACCAATCCGTGGCCTGCCGCCGGAGTTGCCGCCAAAGATCACCGTCCATCCGTTTCTTTTGCCCAGCACCCCGACGTCACGCAGGTGACTCTCTCCACAACACCGGGGACAACCGGAGACTCCCATCTTCAGTTTTGCCGGCAGATGCATGTCCAGGTACATCTCCTCGAGTTCAAGCCCGAGGGTCAGCGAATCCTGCAGCCCGTATTTACAGACGACAGTGCCGGGGCATGCCTGCACGTAATGGACACAGGGTGCTGTTGCTTCACCGACGGTCATGCCGAGTTCGTTCCAGATCGGTTCCACATCCTCTTCTTTGATACCAACCAGAACCATCCGCTGGCCGGACGTGATCTTTATAACCGGAATCTCGTATCGCCGAGCTACTTTCACGATGCTCTCCAGATGCTCGGGGCTGACGATGCCAGCGGGTGTACGGGGGACGATCGCATACGACTCTTTGTCGCGCTGGAGGATTGCTCCTCGGGGACCTTCTTCCATTTGTATAACCTCTCTTCCGGCACCTGATGGTGCCGTCATGATCCCGGAATACGGTGGTGTGATATTTAATAGTGGTGGCGATGGTTGAGGGTGTGGTCCTGTCATCGGGATGTGGGCGATGGGCGGTGTACGGGGAAAAATGGGAGGAATCAGGTGTCTGTGGAAGGTTACCGGAATGGCACCGGGAGAAGTCCGGGGTGGCTGCCGGTGATGCACCGCCCGCCTGTCGGGGTGACCAGAAAGGTGTTTTCTATACCCACCATGCCGACTCCGGGTATTCCTTTTTTGGGTTCGAGGGCAAAGGCCATGCCTTCGGTGATGGGTTCGTCAAATCCGCGAGCAATCACCGGCTGTTCGTCAATGAGGAGGCCAACCCCATGGCCAAGGAAGTTCACCCGGCGGTCACCGAACCCCATGAAATTCTCCCGGAATTCCGGGGAGAGTGATTCAGTAATGGTCTGGTATATTTCTGAAGGAATAGCACCGGGTTTGAGCATTGCAGCCATTTGGTCCTGAATTTCGACACACTGCCGGTGAACTGCCACGGCCTCATCCGGCAGGTCTTTCCCAAAGACATAGGTCATGGTCTTGTCCGTATGGTAGCCGTCAACTCCGCAGCCGGTGTCAACGAAGACCAGGTCTCCGTCCTGCAGGGTTTTTTTCCGGCTTCCAAGCAGGGGGACAGCGGGACAGAGGCCCCGTGAGCCCCCCGGCCCGTCGAATGCGGTTGGGTAGAGGCTGCTCACACCAAATCCGATCTGGCCGATGATGATTTCGGTTTCGAACATGCCGAACCGGACGATGCCGTGGTGCCCTTCTTCAATGAATACCGGATACAGGAGTGCGGCAAACTCCGCTTCACTCATTCCTGCCCGGAGGAGTTCGGGCACCCGTTTTTCAAACACTCTCTGGTGAACTTTTCCCGCGGCTTCCATCTTGGCAAGTTCGTATGGGCTTTTTACCGCTCTCACTGCGGCGAGATGGGAGTCTGCTGCGAGAATGGTTTTGACCGGGAAGTGTTTGCGGAAACGCTCCAGAAGGGCGAGCGGCACGATCTCTGTTTCGAGGTGGATGGAGGCAGACATCTTTGCCATGTCTCCTGTCGCATCGCGGAAACTCCGCATCGGTGCAATCCGGGGAAATACCGATTCATCACAGGCCCGTTCATAGCTGCGCCTCACCCGGAATACGGGCTCGCCGTCCCGGGGAATGAGGAGCATGCCGTCCTGCATGGTGCCGGTGAGGTAGTAGAGGTTGATATTGCTGAATATCACTGTGCATTCCCAGTCCGGTTCTCTGGTATCCATTCTCTCGCGGAACCGGGTCATTCGCTGTTGCAGTTCTGTGAGGGGGACGGGTGTGCTCATATGGCTATATGGTATGGGTTCCCCGGTGATAATGGTGGTGTGCAACTGCCGTATGAACAGAAAGTGCTCTTCTGCCGGGATACCGGAGATCCTTCGGGACGGGGCAGGCAGGCGGAAGCCGTCCAAAAATCGGTCTTCCCGTACAGGGGGATTGTGATGATTGAAACAATTCTCCACAACTTTGGTGGCGGGACATTCACCGCTTCACGCAGCAGGAACCGTGAGAAGATTTTGTCCGGGTAATCTCTTTTATATTTCCTGATAACTGCGTATTTCATCGTATTTTGTCTGTTTTATCTTTCCGATCCGCACGGCGATCGAATATATTCGAACAGGGGCTGAAGAGTATATCCGGTAGCAGATGAAAAATTATAGTCCACTATAGATCTATTGCATTACTATATATCTCAGAATGGATTGTACGATAAATTTATAAATTATTGGGTGGAATCTTCTTTCTATCCCTATATATTACATGGGGATGGGACGAAACAACATGTCGAATAAATCACCATTCCTGATTATTATGGTTCTCATCTTCCTGGGAATGATCGTAGGTCCTGTTGGAGCTGCTGATCCTTCCGGGGAGACAACTCTTGCTGAGAACCCCTCTGCACCCCTGGATTTTATCTGGGTACTGATGTGTGGATTCCTTGTGATGTTCATGCAGCCTGGCTTTGCCATGCTTGAAAGCGGCTTTACCCGGGCAAAGAATGCAGCAAACATTATGATGAAAAATCTGATGGACTTCTCCATCGGGGCTCTTTCGTACTGGGCAATCGGATTTGCCATCATGTATGGTACGATGGAGGGACTCAACTGGCTGATGGGCTGGTCCGGGTTCTTCCTGATGGGGGATGCCTATGATGTGGTAACCATACAGTCATGGTTCTTCCAGATGGTATTCGCTGCGACAGCAGCAACCATTGTCTCCGGATGCGTTGCGGAACGTTGTAAGTTTAGCACATATATCCTCATCAGTATCGTCGTCACGGCGTTCATCTATCCCCTCTATGGCCACTGGATCTGGGGAGGCGGCTGGCTTTCACAGATGGGAGCACTCGATTTCGCTGGTTCCGGTGTGGTTCACGCTCTCGGCGGGTGGATTGGTCTGGCTGGTGCTCTTGTGCTCGGGCCACGGTTTGGGAAGTACAAGAAGGACGGTACACCAAATGCCATACCCGGCCACAGTATCACGATGGCCACCCTGGGTGTCTTCATCCTGTGGTTCGGATGGTTCGGCTTTAACTGTGGTTCAACCCTTGTCGGCACCGATCTGCGGATCTCAGTAATCGCTGCGAACACAACGCTTGCTGCAGCAGCAGGTCTTGTTGTCGCAATGCTCATCACCTGGAAGTGGCACGGCAAGCCGGATGTGGGTATGGCAGGGAACGGTGCTATCGCCGGTCTTGTCGGAATCACTGCGGGCTGCGCCTGGGTGACTCCGCTCTCGTCCGTAATCATCGGCGCTGTTGCCGGTGTGCTCGTGGTTCTGGGTGTGTGGTTCCTTGACTGGGTCCTGCATATCGATGACCCCGTAGGTGCGGTTAGTGTCCATGGTATCTGTGGTGCCTGGGGACTTCTGGCGCTGGGAATATTTGCCGACGGCACATACGGCGGGGTATCAGGGCTTCTGTATGGAGATTCCGGGTTCTTCCTCGTGCAGGCTCTTAGTGTAGTGGTAAACTTCGCCTGGGCATTTGGACTTGGTGTCCTCGTGTTCTGGATTCTTAGGAAGACCATCGGCATCCGTGTCTCACCTGAAGAGGAACTTGAAGGACTGGATATCAGTGAACATGGTATGTCGGCATACCCTAATTATGTCGTAACCGAACCATTTGTGGAGGTGGAGTAGATGCAGCTGATTCATGCAATCATCAGGAGCAGCAAAGTCGAGGACGTGAAGCATGCGCTTGAAGGCATCGGCAAAGTCTCCCTGACCATCACCGATGTGAAAGGGCGGGGACAGCAGAAGGGCATTAAGCAGCAGTGGAGGGGTTCGGAGTATGTCCTGGACCTTATCCCCAAATCAAAGATAGAGATTGTGGTTCCTGACGGGGATGTGGACCCGGTGGTTGACGCAATCTGTGAGGCGGCCCGCACCGGGCAAGTCGGCGACGGAAAGATATTCGTTGTTCCGGTTACGAGAACGATCCGGGTGCGAACCGGTGAAGAAGGAGATGGTGCAATCTAACCTCTCCATATTTTATCTGGATTATGGAGTATTGCCATGCTCTGTTTCCCTCTGACACACAAACCATTTAGGGCTGTCTCTTCGAATAATTACTGATGCGGGTATGGCACATAGTGTGCGGCTAGTAAAAGAACGAAGATGTGGTGGCTTATGCCTGATCAGTCGGGACAACTCTCTCATCTGCCTCCTTGATACGGGAAAGGCAGCATATATTCCTGAGAACTGCACAAATCCCCGTGCCACCACACACGATTCACTACTGGCGGTCAGTTGCTGAAAGGTGTTTGATAGTTCTATTCTGCGTGTTCGACGCTTTTCTGTTCCTGTATCCTATCCTGAAGATGGTTACATATTTTGGACGGATGAACCTGAGTTGAGGTGCTGTTTTTCTCCTGTGGGAGATCTATCCTATGTTCACCGTGTTTCTCAAAACACATATCTGGTCTGCCGGGCAACTCAGGGGCATGCAGCAGTATAAATGCACACGATGCGGGTATGTTTATCTTCCGGAGACGGGGGATCAGTCTCAGGGTATCCCGGCGAATACTCCGTTTGAAGAACTGCCCGACACCTGGGTCTGCCCCCGGTGTGGCGCTGATAAGAAGGATTTTGTGATGGTGGTGTGAAAGCAGAGTGGATCTCTGCCAGCAATCTTTCGGTGTGTGTTGTTCCCCCGCCCTCCTGGGGATTGCGATGGTTGTCCATATCCGGCTGTTACTTCGTCTGATGGGGAGTCTGATTTCATTTCATGGTCTATTACTATTGGGTGATTTTCGCAGGTATCTCAACATGGTGTCTTAGATGCCGGATTTTTGTTGGTTTTTTGTTCCGGCAAAAAGTGAGATGGGGCACCCTCAAGCTACAAGCCCTTTCCCGGATGTGATGGTTCCCGGGAGGGTCGGGGCATCCTTGCTATCTGCCCATTCCGGGTATTTTGCGTGTGCTGCAATTGTGTTCCCGATCTGTGTAAAGGGGAATTCCGGTACATTAGCGCTACAATTCAACGAAAAGACATTATTTTTGTTATGCTGTGAATATTTTCTCGTTTTCTGATTGGCGGATAAAATAAAGCGTCAGGAAGAAAGCATTTTCATAATGGAAAACAGAGCTCTTTGTATTGCGTAGGTGCCGGATGGTGAGAATAAAGATTCCTTATTGGTCAGGTTGGGGCATTTCAAAGATGGGGCCACAAACTGCAGGTTTCTGGTGGGCGTGATGCCTCTTCTCTCCCCGTTCGTCTTAGATGCCCTTGTCGGGTTCTGTCTCCTTTCCGCCATTATCACCTATAGTCTCGGAATCTTTGTATATGCGCAAAAAACAGCGTCACCGATTCATCGCCTCTTTCTCGTATTGACGCTCGCTGCGACATACTGGGGCCTCGGGGAGTTCTTTATCTGGCAGGCTACTGACTTTAATGGTTTCCTCTTCTGGCTGAAGGCAAGCTCTGTATGGACTATCGTCTTCGCTCTCACCGTCCATTTCATCATTGCATTTACCGATGCTATCCCTTCGAAGGGTATGCAGCGGATTTTTATTCTGGGTACGGGCCTGTATCTGCCTGCCGTTATTTTTGCCCTTATCGGGATCCTTACCGACTGGATCTATATTGCTGCCTACGAACCAGGTTTCGGATATGTCTATCTGCCGGTACTGACGAATCCCGTATGCCAGATTATAATCGGTTATTACATCTGTCTCATGGTTTGGGCTGTCTATGCCATTTTCCTTTCATGGCGGCGGGCACCTCACGGGAGGATCCGTCGCCAAAACTATCTTGTCTGTGTCGGCGTTGCCACTGTGATCGCCTTTGGCTTTCTCTCAGCTGTGTTCTTCCCGGCATATGGCATTTATGCACCCAATCTGGTCTTTATTGGGATTGTTATATTCTCTATGCTCATTGCCTATGCAATTCGCCGGTACGGGCTCTTTGTTCTGAGTCCGGAGACCGCGGTCACCGAGATCCTCGGGACCATGCCCGATGGAATGGTCCTCGTGGATCAGAATGGGCATATCATCGCGGTGAATCAGTCTGCAACAGAGATCTTCGGAGACACGGAGGCCGGCCTTGTCGGGAGAGATATTGGGTCGCTCATCCCGGATGGTGCCTATGAGGACATTCGGCAGACGATATTTTGGGGGGCGAGAGTTTCGGACTTCGAAGCGACTCTCCCCAATGAGATTCCCCGTGTTGTCAGTATTGCGGGGTCGATGGTCATGGACCGGGATGAGAAGCCTGCCGGTACTGTCCTCATCATTCGGGATATCACAGAGAGGAAGTCGTCAGAGACTGCTCTTAGGATCGCGAATGAAAAAATATCTCTGCTCTCCCAACTGACACGGCACGACATTAACAATCTCGTCACCGGCCTCTCCGGGTACCTGACCATCCTTGAAGATGGCTGCAATGCCGAGGAAAGGGGTGAATATCTTTCGCAATCTATTGATATCGTCGATAAAATCATTCAGCACCTGCAGTACTCTCAGGAGTATCAGGAGATTGGTTCGAAAAAACCCGTCTGGGAGATGCTCGGAACAATGATTGGCCGTGCGGTAGAGAACCTTCCCCATGGGGGGGTTGATATACGGGTGGAAATCATCCCGGTGGAGATATATGCGGATCCCCTGTCTGAAAAGGTGATGTACAATCTGCTGGAAAATGCAATTCGGCATGGAGAAACGGTCACCCGCGTCTCTATTTCCACGAACGTGGAGGCTGACGGCACATTGGTGGTCGTATTCGAAGATGACGGCATTGGGGTGGGTGATTCCGAGAAGGAGAAGATCTTTCGGTTCGGGTACGGAAAAAATACCGGATTCGGGCTGGCGTTTTCTTCTGAAATCCTTTCCGTCACCGATATAGAAATATCTGAGACGGGAACTGAAGGGAAAGGTGCCCGGTTTGAGATCCGTATTCCCTGTTCCGGATGGAGGTGCCTGAGGTGAATTCGTTTTTCGTTTATTTCAGGTGGGGTCCCATGCGGTCTTTGATTGCGGGAGCTCTTTCACAGGTGTGGAAAATAAGCTTCTCTCTGAAATGACTTCTTTGAGAATAAGGGAGTCTAAGGGATTGCAGGAATTGTGCTCTTCCCGTGAGGTCGGTTTTTCTCTGTATTCCTTAGCCGGGTATATGTCCTGACGCTGAACAGAACTGAAAAACCAACCGATACTGATCAATATAAAACTGCGAGAAAAAAGCCCAAAAATGTCAAAACGCTGAGGGGGAGATTTGAACTCCCGAGGGGCAGAACCCCACAGGCTTTCCAGGCCTGCGCCCTTCCAGACTAGACTACCTCAGCACAGAATGCTGCCCTACTATATTCGGGACAGCATTTCTTAATGGTATGGGTTTTCTGCTGGTGAAATCCTCTGGAAACGGACCCGGAACCGGAAAGTCTTCCTGTCTGTGATTGTGTGTGCGCAGATCTGGGGAGGTCTGTATGAATTTTGACAGTAAGCCTAACCAATGTTAACGGACGTTCCCGAACATTCGGGGGATTCATGCTGAAAATTGGACAAAAATGGGGGATAATGCCGGATGGGCTTATAGAACCTCAGCGGCTTCCCTTCTTGCGCTGTATTGATTTCTTTTTGTTGTAGGTGCCCTTGCTTCCCTTACTTCCCTGGTTCTTTTCATCTTTCCGGCCCTTCTGTGCACTTTTTGCCCCTGCTCCTTTGCCTTTGGACGGTTTTTCTCCGGCACCCCGTCGTTTGCCGTTTTTGCTGGTGCTCAGGTATTTTTTACTGTCAGCCGGGCGTCTCTTCGGTCCGGGGTGTAACGATTTCCGTTTATCGGGCGTAGTATCCCGGCTCTCTGCTATCACTCCGTCCTGATAGGAGGGGGTGGGGGTGGGTGCCGGTGGTTTTGCCGGACGTACCGCAGGTGGTTTTGTGATCCAACCCTTTTCATAGGTGCCAGGTTGCATGATGATCATCTTTGGCCGGACCATGATGCCTGTTGTACCGGGCACGATCTCATCTGACGGGACAAGTGCTCTGCCGATACCGACAAGTTCACCCTGCGCGGTCATCACCGCGACATCTGCATCCTTTTTGAAGGTATCGGTGGCCGTGATGCCCACTCCGGCAAGGGATGCCCCGTGGCAGAGGGCATCCACTGCCGTGTCACGGATGGTGACGGTAGGAATGCCTTCCAAAACCGATTCCGGTGGCCGGATGTATGAACGCAGTTCTTCGGTGTCTCCCTCTTTTGCCTGTTCAACCGAATCCCGGAGAGCGTGCAGCGTGCAGCACATCGATTCATCGTATCCCCCGGAGCGAGACCGGCGGAGTTCGACCATCTGTCCGCCGGTTCCGACGGCAAATCCGATATGACGGCAGAGGGACCTGATGTAGGTGCCTGCTTCACAGCGGACCCGGAGGAGCACGTCCCGGCCGTCGATATCGAGCACCTCGATTTCATACATCGTCCGTATCCGCAGGGCCCTTGCGACGGCACTCCGGCGGGGCGGGCGCTGGTAGTTCTTCCCGACAAACTCTCTTACGGTTTCCCGGATCTGCTCTTCTGTCGCATCGCCGTGGAGCCGCATCAGGGCAATGTACTCCTTTTCGTGACTGAGGATCACCGGTGCCAGACGAGCCGCCCTGCCCACCATTACGAGAAGGACGCCGGACACATCCGGGTCAAGGGTTCCGCCATGACCGCAGGGCATCCCCAGCATATCACGCACCCAGGCGGCCACCTCGTGGCTGGACGGCCCCCGTGGTTTATCCACTGCGATGATACCTCCCCGTGGCAGGTCGATATCCAACCCCGGTGCTGAGTCCCCGTTCTCTTCCAGGTAGTGGTTCAGTGCCGCGAGGGTTCCCATCAGGGTGCCGTCCCCAACAGCCACCGGCACGGTTCCGTCCCCGCGCATCCGGTCGGCGGTGATCTCGCCGATTGCGATCGGCAGCAGTCCCTCTTTTTGATAGGAGGCATAGGTGTAGGAGTTGGCGCTTGTGAAGAGGATGGCCTCCGCATCGTCGGTATCGAGAGGAACATTTGTGGGTTCCAATGCATAGACAGGCACTTCGTAACCGTCAGCACCTGCCGCTGCGATAGCATTCATAAGAATAGGGTTGGGGACATCCGCACGGGGAATTCCGATCTTCTTTCCCTCGATCCAGTCTCCGAGGAACGGTACAAAGTCGCGGGAGTAATGGGATGGCAGGGTTTCCGGGGCGACCCCTGCCATCTCCAAATATTCGGCGGTCTGCGGGCCGATCGCGATGATGCGTGCAGCAGTCTCCAGGTGCGGCCCGATGAGACGGGCGGGGAGCGCACTCGTGAAGAAGATGCAGTCATAGGTATCCTCATTTGCGGCAGCGATAAAGGCCTGCACGGCATCGTCGTACACCCGTGCCTGCATGGGCGAGACAATGAGGCATTCGTGGCCGAATTCCCGGCAGAGCGACTGGTCTGATCCCGCCTTCTCCGGAAGCCTGGTGATTGCAATCTTCATGGTACTATATGCATGCTCCCTGAGGTATCATTGCTTTTTGCGTATCGGATGCTTTTTCCCTCACTGCATGCCACAGAATATCTGTGGCAGCAGAGATTATCGCAGGTATTCTCATCGGCACCATTCTCGGCACCATCAGCGGCCTCATCCCCGGAATTCATGCGAATACCATGGCAGGCATGCTGGTTGCAGCCGAAAGCGGATTGCTCGCGATTCTCGGTGCGCCGGCGGTGGGGGTGGCTCTCTTTAGTGCCCTTGTGGTTCATACCTTCACTGACTGTGTCCCGAGCACCTTCTTTGGTGTCCCGGACGCAGACACGGCGATTTCTGTTCTTCCGGCGCATGCCCTCTGTATGCAGGGCCGGGGCGAGGAGGCCGTGCGTCTCTCTGCGTTGGGGAGTGCGGTCTCGATGGCGTTCGTGATGCCGCTCTTTGCGATCTTTATGTTCTTTCTGCCGGGGCTGCAGGGATATATCGACTGGTGGCTGGGCATCATCCTCATCATTATTGCAGGAATGCTCATTCTCAGTTCAGAATCGCCGGAATGGTCTGCCGCGGTATTTCTCCTCTCCGGCCTTCTGGGTGTTTTTGCCTTCCGGTATGCCTGGCTCATCTCCCATACCTCCGGTGTCTCTTCGGTCCTGATGCCGCTATTGACCGGGCTCTTTGGTATCTCTGTCCTGCTGCGTGCATCCGGCGGGAAGATGCCGGAGCAGGTGCGTTGTGGCCCGTCCGTGGCAGGTAAAAGCCTTGCATGGCATGCAGGGCTGGGGACGACTGCCGGTGCGGTGGTCGGCTGGCTGCCGGGCCTCTCCAATGCCACAGGGAATGCCCTCCTCTCACCGCTCTTCCGGGCGGGGAGCGAGGGAAAGGGGTATATCATTGCGACCAGTGCGGCGAACACGGCGAATGCCTTCCTCGGTCTTGCGGCCCTCATCGCCCTTGGGCGGATGCGAAACGGGGTGATGGTGGTGCTGGACACCATCGGTATGCCGTCTCCACTCCTGATTATTGCCGGGGGAGTCGCTGCGGCACTCTGTGGCTTTGTCATCACACTGGTGTGTGGGCGAGGTGCCCGGTTTCTGGGGGGCGTCCCGGTGCGGGCGATGAGTTATGCAGTGATAGGGGTGGTAACACTCTTAGCCTTCCTCTTAACCGGGATCTTTGGTATGTTCATTCTGGTCTGCGCCACGATGGTGGGGCTCGTTCCATCCCTCGTGAACGTCCGGCGGGTCACCTGTATGGGTGCGGTGATGGTACCGGTGATTCTCTTTTCGCTGAATATTCTGTGATGATTTTTTCAGATGTTTCACGGGATGAACCGGAATCGAGTTTTCAAAAAAAAGTGTCTGCTGGATGCCGGTTCTGCCAGTATGTGTTCGTCTGGTATCAGAACCCGATGTAGAGGCTGATCACATAGGTGAAGTATGCCACCACAAGAATCGCAGCCCAGGCACGGATCACCTTTGGTTTGCCCTTCACAATTGGGATGACTGCAAGCGAGAAGACCAACACGACAAGGACATCGGTATATGACGGAATGGGAATCGGTCGGATGATGGCACCGGTACCGAGGACGAGGAGCAGGTTGAAGATATTGCTGCCCATCAGGTTGCCTGCGGATATGCCGAGGTCACCACGCAGGATGGCCATGAGGGAGGTGGCGAGCTCCGGGAGGGATGTCCCGAAAGCCACGATGGTCATGCCGATGACAAATTCCGGAATGCCAAATGCCTCTGCGATGGTGATTGCACTGTCCAGAACCAGCTGTGACCCGATGATGACAGCGACAAGTCCGCCGGCGGTCAGCGCCCAGTCCATTCTCCCGTGCACCTCGATCTTCTCCACCGGTTCGGTGCCGAGTTTCTTCCAGATGATATAGAGGATGACACCGAATCCTGCGAGCATCAGCACCCCGGAAATTTGGGTCAGCTCCCCTGTCAGTGCCAGGAGCGCAAAAAAGACAGTCGCTGCGATCATCAGGATGGTCTCGTTTTGCACCCGGCCTTTGCCTGAAGGGCCTGTCATGAACATGGCGGGACTGATGAGGGCACAGAGTGCAAGCACCAGGGCGATATTGGCGATATTGCTGCCCAGTGCATTGCCCAGTGCTACACCGGAGTTGCCGGAGATAACCGCATTTACACTCACCACAAATTCCGGGAGGGATGTCCCGAACGCGATCACCGTAAACCCGATGGTGGCTGAGGATACTCCATAGCGTGCAGCAAGTCCTCCTCCTCCTTCCACAAAGTAGTCGGCTCCTTTGATAAGGAGCCCCATGCCAAAGAGAAACAGGAGTATTGCGGCAGCGATCATGGATATGTTCTGTGGGAACAGAATGTGTGCTCCGGGTTTAAGCCTATTTGTGTCTGAATTCCGCCTTCTCCCACCTATTTATTATGACATATATGCAATGGTAAGGTAGATGCGCAGATACTGGTTCGGTGACATTGACGGGAGTGTATGCACGCCCGCCCAGGGGGATGAAGACAGAATCCTGGAACGGTGCGATACGATACGGGAGAAGGTGGATGTCGGCTTTGTCCCGCTCTCTGTGGATGAGGCATGTAACTGCGGTTTTTTTGCAGACCGTGCGGAATATCTTGCACGGCTGCGCAGTATCACTATCAGGGATGCCCGGAAGAAGATTGTCGAAGCGTTCAGTGAAGGCGATGCCGAACTGATACAGATGGTGCGGATGCTTGATGAGATGGACGAGGTGATCAACCTCCTGACCGAGAAGGCAGGGGAGTGGTATCTTGTCAAGAATCCCGGGTTCTCCCGTAAGTACAAATCAATGAGTGCGAAACGGATGGTTGGGGTGATGAAGAAAGAGAGGGGTCCCCTTGGTAAAATTTGTGCTGAGATTGATGCCCTCTCAAATCACCGTGCCACGCTGATGCGGGATATATCAAAGCGAACTGATGCAGTGATGCCCAACTGTAGTGCTCTGGTGGGCGGGCTTGTGGCAGCACGCCTGATGGAGCGTGCCGGTGGTCTTTCGACACTGGCGGGCCTTCCTGCCTCCACCATTCAGGTGCTGGGTGCGGAGGGGGCCCTCTTTACCCATCTCCGGGCAGGAAGTCCGCCGCCCAAACACGGGATCATCTTCCAGCACCGTCGCGTACATAATGCTCCCCGCAATGTTCGGGGCAAGGTGTCGCGTGCGGTTGCAGGAAAACTTGCGATTGCAGCGAGGATTGATTATTATCGGGGTGAACCGGACCCTGAATTCATTGAACGTGCCCAGCAGAGAATTGATGCGGTAGGTGAGAAGGAATGAAAGTAATCCGTGGGACGATTGTTTCAGAGGGGGAAGGCGGCGTCTATGGCGAGCGGATGATGAACGGATGCCGGGTATGGGATCCGCACCGCAGCAAACTCCCTGCCGCTATCCTTAATGGTGCTCCGCTGGATCTTACCGCAGACATGCGGGTGCTCTATATGGGTGCGG
Source organism: Methanogenium organophilum (assembly GCF_026684035.1). Taxonomy (NCBI): domain Archaea; kingdom Methanobacteriati; phylum Methanobacteriota; class Methanomicrobia; order Methanomicrobiales; family Methanomicrobiaceae; genus Methanogenium; species Methanogenium organophilum. Next base: position 624,632 of record NZ_CP113361.1, on the reverse strand, counting down.
CGAACGGGACCACTGTCTCCCACGTTGCAGATTACGTTGAGACGATATATGCCATTGAATTTGCTCCCCGCCCGATGCAGGACCTTATCGAGGTGGCACGCCGCAGACCGAATATTGTGCCCATTATGGCGGACGTAAACCGCCCAGAGGTTTATGGGTGCTTTGTGGAGCTGGTGGATATGATCTATCAGGATGTGGCACAGCCAAATCAGGCAGATATCCTCAGAAAGAATTTGCCATTCCTCAAAGACGGTGGGATAGCGGTCCTGATGCTGAAAGCACGGAGCGTGGATGTCCGGAAACCAACAGAGGAGATTGCAGAGGAGACCTGCGCCGCACTCCGGGAGATGGGCCTGACAATACTCTGGACCGGCACGTTGAATCCGTATCATCGTGACCATATGGCCATACTCTGTATGAAAGAATAGGGTGAGGGGGCTGGTGGAATGAGGCAGTATTATTTCAATCCGTTCTCCCTCGTTCTGATATTTGTACTGATACTTCTCCTTCTGCTCTTTCTCCCGCTGCTCTTCCTTGGGATTGTCGGCGGGGCACTTAAAAGCCTGGGATTTTCAGGCTGGGCGATATTCTGTTTGATTCTTGTATCTGTTATCGGGAGTTTTATCAATATTCCGGTAACCCGGATTGAGGGCGCCCGAAACCAGGCATATCCGTTCCGGGACCGGTTTGGCAGAATATATGCGGTGCACGACCGTCCGGATACAATTGTTGCTGTTAATGTGGGTGGGGTGGTTGTCCCGCTTCTTGTGACGCTCTATCTGGTGTACTATGTCCTCTCATCACCTGCGTTCTTTCCGCAGCCTCTGGCAGTTATAATGGGGGGGGGTGCAGGAATTCTTCTCGTTGCCGGCATTACGCACAGTGTGGCAAAGGTGGTTCCCGGTCTTGGCATCACGACCCCTATCTTCATTCCGCCGCTTTGTGCCCTTCTGTGTGGGATTCTCTTCTCTTTTGGTGATCCGCTCGCAGCTCCGCCGATTGCGTTTGCTGCAGGCACGATGGGTACATTGATCGGTGCAGATCTCCTGAACTGGCGGCATCTGGATAAAATTGGTGCCCCTATGATAAGCATTGGCGGTGCTGGCACCTTTGACGGGATATTTCTGAGCGGTATTCTCGCGGCATTTCTGGCATAAATCACTATGCCGGAATAAAACAATGTTCGCTGTGTATGATCCCGAATCGCTGTGATGTTTTTCGTAATTAATTCGTTGGTATCTTATTGCAGGTTCTCAGATGTGGGTGGAATACATCCGGGTATGGAAGATATGGACAGGATAGTACGGGTGCAATGGTCTGTGGATAATTTTCACAAAAGAAGGAATGATAGTCCGGAGCAGATTCGAACTGCTGTCGCAAGATCCAGAGTCTCACATGATTGACCGCTACACTACCGGACTGTGCAATGCATCGTATTGCTCTACTAAATTGGCACTGTCCCCTAATTAATCTGACGATATTGTCGTGGGGTGGGGGCGGGTGTACAATGAATTATATCTGCGGTATGTCTTCCTACCCCTCATGGGCGCATGTTCCCATTGGTTTTGATCATCTCATCGACAGTTTGCTCTCTTCCTGACATCCTACTGGTCGGAAGGGTGCATCCTGCAAGTACATTGTTCGTGAAAAACCCGATAAATTCGAGTTTTGGCGGAAGATTTCGCCGCCTTATTGGGTTTGGATGAACTCTCCAACCACAAAGGATATATTAAGTGTTTGTCAAATATTGTGGTATATTCCGTCGTTCGGAGTATGGAGCAAAGTGAATCGTTTTTCGTCATATGACGAAATTGAGTTACTGTTCCTCAACTTAATCGTATGGAGGCTAGAATGAAAGCAAAAATTAGTATTATGCTCCTTGCCCTTGTGGCAGTGGCACTTGTCGCAGTTGCACCTGCAGCTGCTGTTGTGGGCACTGTCCCAGCGGGTGGAGTCGCATTAGTTGGTGAGGAAGGCCTCACCTTAGGTGCTATACCAGCTGGCACCACTCTTGAGTGGTTCGAATCTGGTGCCAATCCACTTACAGATACACCAGCGTACACCTATATTACACAGGCCGCTGGCGCAAACGTGATTGACCCTTCCACATTCCAGACCCGCACCGGGAACTGGTATCTTGCACCAAACACTGGTACGGTCGTTATGAACGTTCAGATGCCCTCAATTGATGTTAAGGCATACAATGCAGGTACACAAGAGGACATGACCAATGAGCGTGTTGTTAAAGATAGCACATATATCAACTTCCGTGTTGACAGTAACCTTTACACAGTTGTCACCCAGCGTGCACTCGTTGCTGGAGATAAAACTGACATCAAGATCGTTGTTGTTGACGGAGAAGGAACAACCTACACTGCACTCTACAACGATGTTGCACCTGCAGTTACTACCACTGGTCTGACAAATCTTGTTCCGACAACTTCACAGTTTAACCTTCCAGGTGCTGTAATTGCCGGTGTCCCCCTCCAGTCCAACTGGGCTCTTGACCGGACAGACTACAAGGCTGGTGTCTACACCTTCTACGTACAGGTTAACCTGAACTCGTTAAAGGACAACCTCGGTACTATTACCGGTGTCACCAAGTCAGATGTATACACCATTGAACTCGGTAAAGATGACGTGAAGATCGAGGCAAACAAGGACACTGTTGTCCGCAACAACGATTTCTCTGTCACCATCACCGGACGTCCTAACGAATACTACGTTCTTTGGGTGAAGGGAACCAGCAGTATCACTGCACCTGACACTGCACCGTACATCAAACCGAACCAGAACAGCGTCTATGACCCGACATCCGTTGAAGGTACAAACGCAGGTATCTACCAGTTCCGTGCAGGACAGGCTGTTGCAGCTGATGTCTGCGCTATTGGTGCAAACGACTACTATGCAATGGTGAAACTCGCCAGCTCCGGTACCCGCACAGTCGGTTTCGGCACTGACGAAACCACAAAGGATCAGACCTACACCATCCGGACTGACTACTATCCACTCGATGCATCTGTACCTCAGCCAGCAGTTGTTGCAAACAACCCAACCTATGACACTGTCAAGGTAAAGGTCGAAGCTGGTGACGTTACAATCACCGCATCCGGCGACAGCTCATACTACATTGGTGAGGAGATCGTTATCTCCGGTACAAACACCGACAGTGACTTCACCTGGGTGTTCATCACCGGTCCAAACCTGCCTAACAAAGGCGGTTCAATCGAGGACCCCCGTGTTGGAGTAAACACTGCAGTCGTTACCAGTATCTTCTATCCTGACGGAACTCTCGACACCGTCCCTGTAACCGCATGGACTGGCGAGAACGTTGAGACAGACGACACCTGGGAATACAAGTGGGACACCGCAGGTGTGAACCTCGATGCAGGTACCTACACCATCTACGCAGTCACCACCGCAACCAACAAGGATGACCTTGGCACAGCAGACGCAACCTACGGCACTGCATCCATCGTCATCAAGAAACCATTCGTTACAGCAACCACCTCCTCAGCAACTGTTGCAAAGGGAGATGACATGTACATTACCGGTAACGCAGAAGGCGACCCCACACAGGGAATTGCAGTCTGGATCCTCGGTAAGAACTATGCTTTACAGACAACCGAGACCGTTGAGGACAACGGTGCATTCGAGTACAAGTTCTCCAACACTGCAAACCTTGCAGCAGGACAGTACTTCGTAGTCGTTCAGCACCCGATGTACAACGACCAGTTCGACCTTGCTCCTCAGGCAGGTAACCCTGCAGGAGGCCAGACCGCAGTTGTCCGCCCAATCCTTGACGCACAGCTTATTGACCCGATTACTGGTAACTTCCCACCTGTCTTCATCCTCGAAGGCACCGGCAGTCTCCAGGGATCTGACGCAGCAACCGCTCTTGTCAACGCAATGGACAGCCCTGACATCGATGATACCTACTACAAACTCACCTTCATGGTTGAGGAACCCTGGATCATGATCGATGCAATCGGCGACAAGTATGTTGGAGAGACCTTCTCAATCACCGGTACCACCAACCTCGCTGTTGGCGACCAGCTTATTGTTGAAGCTACCTCATCCTCATTCAAGCCAACTGAGAAGACTCAGGCTGGTGGATTCTCCGGTGCATCCGGCACTGTCCTTGTTACCGCAGGTGACAAAGATGGCGTGAACGTTTGGGAATTCGCAGTTGACGCATCCACATTCACTCCTGACGAGTACATCGTTACCGTCGAGGGTGTTGAGGCACAGCAGACTGCAACCCAGACCTTCAATGTCCTGAAGGCAGAGCCTACCGCAGAGCCTACCGCTACCCCTGTTGAGACCGCACAGCCTACCGCTACCCCGGTCCCAACTGCAGAGCCTACCCCTGAATCAACCGCAACACCTGGATTTGGTGTTCTTGTTGCACTCATCGGTCTTGGCGCTGTAGCAGCTCTCATTGTCCGCAAGGACTAAATTAACCCAAATTTTTTTTGGCCGCATTTCTGGTAGCAGTCTTTCCTTTCACGTCTTTCAATGATTTTCTTAAGATTTGGAACGTTCATATCTGCTGCAATCAGGTAATCTTATAATCATTCGTCTGCAATTCTCTCACTGGATGGCAGAGATTTACTCCTGCCAGGTGAAGGTATGCAGCTTTTAGTACAACGAGTCGATATTGCGGGGCGGGGAGCGTTTATCCATGAAGAGGATGCACGCCGCCTGGGTGTCTTTGATGGAGATCGTCTCCGTGTTCTTTACCCGGAAACCGGGAAATCCACTCCCATTGTAGTCGACATTACAACATCCCTCCTTACTCCCGGGACAATTTCCCTCTATAATGTCACATGCACTGATCTGGGTCTCGGTGACGGGGATATGGTTGAGGTACACACGGCGATTCCTCCGTCATCAATACGCTTTATCCGCAAGAAGATGGATAACGGCCGGCTCACCGCTGAAGAGGTCCTGACTATTGTCCGTGATATGGTGAATGAGGCCCTTTCCCTCAATGAAATTACGGCTTTTGTCACTGCAAGTTATATCAATGGCCTGGATATTGATGAGGTGGAGTCACTAACCCGGGCAATGGTGGAGACAGGGGAAAAAATAGAGTTTGCCGGCCACCCGGTAGTGGACAAGCATTCAATCGGTGGTGTACCGGGCAACAAGATCACGCTCCTCGTCGTACCCATCATTGCTGCTGCGGGGCTTACCATACCGAAGACCAGTTCACGTGCGATCACCGGTGCAGGTGGCACTGCAGACCTGATGGAGGTCCTTGCACCTGTTAACTTCACCGCTGAAGAAGTGCAGATGATGACCGATCGTGTGGGTGGAGTTATTGTCTGGGGCGGTTCAACAAACATTGCACCGGCAGACGATCTAATCATCCGGGTAGAATATCCCTTCAAGATAGATGAACGGGGCCAGATGATTGCAAGCGTCATGGCGAAGAAATTTGCCGTGGGTGCGGAGATCGTGGTGATTGACATTCCGGTAGGCCCCACAACCAAAGTGCATACCATGCAGGATGCCCGCCGGCTGGCACAGGATTTCATCGAGATCGGCAGCCGTCTTGGCATGCAGGTTGAGTGTGCTGTTACCTATGGGGACTCGCCGGTGGGCCGTGCCATCGGGCCGAACCTTGAGGTGGCAGAAGCTCTCTCAGTTCTGGAAGGGGCAGAGACACCAAACTCACTTATTGAAAAGAGTGTCGCAGTTGCAGGCATTCTGCTTGAAATGGCAGGAAAGGCACAACGCGGAGAGGGGGAAGAGGTGGCACGCTCCCTTCTTGCCTCCGGTGCGGCGCTCGAAAAGTTCCGTGAGATTATTGCCATACAGGGTGGTAAACCTGATGTCCGTTCATCAGACATTATTCCTGGGGCATATCAAGCAGAAATTCCTGCTCCCGTATCCGGGTATGTCGTCAGTCTCAACAATTCCGGACTTGTTACTGTCGCCCGTATCGCAGGTGCACCGCATGACAAAGGGGCCGGTATCTATTGCAACGCAAAGATCGGGACCCAGGTACGGAAAGGTGAGACCATCTATACTATTTATGCGGAAAGTCAGGAACTTCTGAACCGTGCCCTCGAGGAGGCACGCCGTCTCTATCCGGTTGTGGTGGAAGGGATGCTCCTCGACAGAATTCCACAGGATTCTATTGAACTCGACCGAATGGACTAAATTATAGTATCATTATATTTTTTGTTATGAACTGGTTCCGCACCGTTTCTGTATTGCTTCTGCTGGGCGTTCTCTGTGGGTGTGGGCAGGCTGTTGTTCTGACAGTTACTGCAGTCGACGACACTTCTGCGAGTCCGCTATCCGGTGCCCGCATATATATTGATGGGATCTATGAGGGAGAGACAAATTCGGCTGGGCAGTATGTCTTTGAACATGGTCTGGATCAGTCATTCCGGCTGGGTCTGGAGAAGACCGGATACGTTCCCTGGCAGTCGCTCATATCTGAAACACAGACCAGTGTGCGTGCAGAGATGTCCCGGCAGGCAACCGGACTCACGGTTACGGTCTATGATGCAGACACGCTTGAACCGGTCCCGGATGCACTGGTCAAAGTAACTGGTGAAGAGTATCTCAACACGATTACCACAGGGGTTGGGGGGGAAGCAGTCTTTAATCTTATAGCGGGCTCCATCTACAACGTAGAAGTTCGTGCGACCAACTATGATCCCCTGTACAAGACCGTTGAGGTGGAGAATACTGCCAAAGCGGTTGACTACCGCCTGATCCGCAATGATGTGTTCATCGTAGAGGTGGTGGACATAGATACGGGCACATCCATATCCGGTGCGGATGTCTATATTGACGGGTTCCTCTATGGTGAAACGAATGCTGAAGGGAAAGTGACCTCCTTTGTCGAACGGGAACGGTCCCATACCATCCGTATAACCAGTGATGAATATCTGGCATACACGGATGAGGTCTATATCGGGAGTGACATGCTGGTCTATACAACAGAGCTTTCAAAGACCCTCTATCCGGTAACAGTCTCGGTGTATGGTGTGGACAAGATGCCTGTCGGAGGTGCGTCCATTCTTATTGATGGTACGAACTCCGGTACAACGAATGAGTATGGGAGGACAGGCATTGTCTATCTTGATGCGGGGCAGCATGAAGTACAGGTTGCAAAAGAAGGGTTCACCACGGTCACAAAAACGGTGGATGCGGATGATACACAGCAGGACGTCATCATTGAACTGGAATATGCAGATACCGCTGTTACGCTTACTGTCCATGACAGCGATTTTCAACCGGTTCCCGGCGCCAGCATCTCTGTCAATGACAAATACTATGGGATAACCCAGGCGGACGGCACATTTACGACATCATTGCAGAGTAATGTGGTGTACAGCATATCTGTTGAAAAAGATGGGTATACGCCCGTTTCTGTCTCGCGGGAGATCCCTCTGGGTGCCACAGAGATAACGGTTGATATAGGGATCAATTCAGCTTTTAACCCACTATATTTCGGAATAATAATCGCAGTGATTCTTGTTGTGGCGGTCCTTTACCTGAAACGGGGCAACATTTCCCTGAAACGGCGGGGCAAACGTCCACCGAAAACCCGGCATCTCTGACTCTCTCCTTTCTTATTTCTGAAAAATACCATGGTGTGATGGTTACCGGAACCTAACCATTTGATCTGGTCCTTTTTTCCGGGGAACAACAATTTCTGTGTGTAGATGTGCCGTGGCAGTATATGGGACGTTGATCCTGCCTGCCCTGAAACCTGTCAACGGTATCGTTTTGGATTTCCCTGTGGGAACGTTACATCCGGGGCGGGAGCGGTGCACCGGAAGCACCTGACCTGGTTATCAGGACATCATATGAACGTACGATCGGGATGATGGACAATACTTCATCGGGATCAGATACGGTTTAAAAATGAACGGATCCAGCGGGAATCGAACCCGCGTCCTTGGGTTCGAAGCCCAAGAGGATATCCTCTACCCTATGGATCCACCCATCTTATTCGTGGTACAGGAAGATAACCATTCTGGATGAACACTCCCTTCTCCCGTATGTTCCTGCCCGTATGCTCTCTTCCGGGTAAGAGCAGTTTTCCCCTCACAGGGATAACTTTCATATGATGATTCTCTCGGAGTCAGACATCTGTGAACGAATAGCATCAGACAATCTTGTGATCACGCCATATAGCGAAGAATCGCAGCAACCTGCGTCCTATGACCTGCGCTCAGCAGAAGACTATCTCCTACGGAAAGGTGAATGCACCCTTGTTGCATCGCTTGAACGGGTAGAACTTCCGGCGGATGTGGCCGCAACCCTCATGTGCCGCTCGTCCTTCGGTCGGCGGGGCGTGCTCATCGGCGGTGGGTTTGTTGATCCCGGTTTTCGGGGACAACTGACTCTCTGTCTGGTGAATCAGGGGCCGGAAGATGTTTCTCTTTCTGTAGGTGAACGTGTGGTGCAGATCATCATGCATGAAGTAAAAGCAGGGGGACGGGAATATGGGGGGCGGTACCAAGACAGCAATGGTGCTGTCTCCTGCCGCTAATCCTATTTTATCCAGAAGAGGTCGTCATCCTGGTCGTTCTCTTCCGGTTCCGTCTTCTTTTCATATCCACTTGAAATGGTACCCTTTCTGTACGGTGATTCTGTTTCCGGTTCTTTTGCTGCGTCCTTGGTTTTTTGCATCCGCCGTTCTGCACGGGTGAGGAGGTCGTCTTTCGGCGCAGGTACCCGTGCAGACATCTTCACATCTCCGTTGAGGATCTCCTTTGTTTTTGGCGGACCACGGGAAAGCCGTACAGAACTTCCCATCAGTGCACTATCGTTCGGACGTATTCCGGAGGATTTCACGGAGATTTTTTTTCCCATGAGTGCACTGTCGTTTGCCTTTGGTGCAGACGTAACGGAGAAGGAACGTCCCATGTATGCGGACTCGTCCGGTGTTTTGACAAATGAAACCTTGACATCTTTCCCGCTAAAGGATGAATCATTCGGTCGTTTTTCCTTTTCCCCGAAGCGTAATTTCTCACCGACAAGCGCGGTATCACGTGGTCCCCTGTTGTCCGATCCCGGTATGTCCTTGAGACCGAAGACAGAGTTCTTTGGTGGTTTTTGTCCTCCTCCATCTGTCATTCGTGTCATATCAGCGATCGTTCTCTCCTCGCGTCCCGGAAGTGAGAGTTTTTCATCAGGACCGTTATTTTGGGCTTTTACTCCGATGGATATTTTATCATCGTGGTTCTTTTCGGTTTTTTTATCACGGCGCGCCACCCCTTCAAGGGTAAGCACTTCATCATTCAGCACCTGTTTGCCATCTTTTGCTGCCATGGTCACCTCATATTTAGGTTCGTCCTGCAGTTCGTCTTCTTCTCCCGATGATGGATACGGGGAATATGTGGAATATTCATTCCCTTCCTGAGGGCAGATATATTCTTCGCAGGGTGAATTTTCAGATTCCCGCTCCTGCATGAATTCGGTTTCGGCCGACTCATCTTCAAAGAGATCGCTGATCTCAAAATCGTGGACCTCTTTTTGTTCGTCCTCTGGCTGAACAGGAGAAGGAGCCCATGCCGCCTCATCTTCCTCCGGGTACATGTCCTCCCTGTCCTCCTCGTCCTCCTGCGGAATATCGACGACGGGTTCTGGCGCATGTTCCTGTTCGTATTCATATTCGCGACGGATCTCACCGAGTTCAGTAATGCGGGGAATATTTCCAATGCCGGACAGGACGATGATAATACCCACAAATCGTGTGTTCATCACCGGATAGTCACCTGAGCGCATCTCAAGGCCGGAGATGCTTCGGTCAATCCATTTGCGCACCGTCTGAAACCCTTTCATGGACAGTTCCTGTGAAGGCCCTGCGATGAGGACAAGTGCCTTGTCTGAGCTGGTAATATCACAGGGGACAGAGATTTCCTCATAGACAGCGCGTTTGGCAAGCGTTACAATACGTGTTGCCCGCTTATGGGAGGTCTCTGAGAAGTATGCATCTGATCGCCACTGATTAAACCGGTCGCGAAATGAGCTCTGCAGGGGTTCGGTGGCATATCCGATTGCCACAAGCCCGTTCCCCTTAAGGGTGTTTAAGACTTCTCCGGCGTCAAGGACAATCTCTGCTGCTTCTACCCCGGTCTCACTGAATTCGCCCGCGCGGAGAAGAAGGCCGATCTGGCGTGCTATCTTCTCATTCAGAATGGCATAGATGTCCCGTGGATTCTCCGGGAATACTTTGCGCTTGTATGCACTGATGGACGGACCGTCCTTTGCCATGCTATACTCGTCATACTCGGCTTTCAGGCGTTCGAACCAGGTCTCGTTATCAAAGACAATTACCGCATCAAGCACACTGTTTATCCGTTTGATATCGTCCGCGGCCTTTGAAGAGCGACGCTTCCCCTCATTACGCATCGGAAGAACACAGACTCCAAATATCGGTTCGATATAGGATTTACGCAGCTCTTCGGTAAGCTGTGGGATGGCATCGATTACACTTCCTCCCAGGCCGGCAAAGATCATAATTGAGTCTATTTCAAAGGTGTCCATCTTCTGGATGAGGGTCATCACCTCTTCCACATTGATGGTGGATGTTACATCAAAATGGATCTCAGGGTCAATTGCCGGGAAATGCATTCGCGCATTATCCGGTATATGTGAAAGCTGCCGCAGGCTGTTTCCGTCTATATCGACAGCAATTGCAGAAACGCATCCTACTCTGCTTTTAATGTCGTGGTTATACAGAAGATCAACAATCCGTGTGCCCGCCCCGCCGAGCCCGATTGCAAGTATTCTCATTATTACTCCGTATATGTTACACCGGTCCGGTGCTGGATGTCATTATGCAGACCCATTGGTACCGGTGTACTCTCTTTGTTTATGATAAGTTCATGTAAATAATAAAATCTGTTGATGCTCGTTTCAAATTGCCCAAAATATGGAGACACAGGAAAAATTAAAATAGATATTTCGGGTTTTGATGCAAGAGCTATGAATCTGTCTCAGATATTCTCATTAAATGGTAACGTATATTAATCTCGGTGTGTTAATATGAAGTTGAGGTGAAAGACCTATGAGTTATGGTATCGAATTTGTGCCAGGAAATATCACTGTAAAGCAGGTAGTTAACTACTGCAAACTTGCAGAGCAGAAAGATATTGACTTTGCCTGGATTACTAATCACTACAACAACCGTCACTGCTACCCGACCCTTGCCGCTATTGCTGAGGCAACCGACTCAATTAAGATGGGCCCGGGTATCATGAACACGTTTACTGACACACCGGCAGCAATTGCTTCCTTCATGTGCACCTTAAACGAGATCTCTGACGGCCGTGCGGTCCTTGGTATCGGACCTGGTGACCTGTCAACCCTCCCAAAACTTGCAATTGAGGCATCAAAGCCTGTTGCACGGTTGAAAGAAGGTGTCCAGCAGATTAAGGCTCTCTGTGCCGGAGAGGAAGTCAAGAAGACCGGCGACATGGAATTCTTCGACTACGATGGTGCAAAGCTCACCGGTGTGACCCTGCCAGCAAAGAAGAAGCAGATCCCTGTCTACATCGGTGCACAGGGCCCTAAGATGCTCGCACTTGCCGGTGAAATCGGTCAGGGAGCACTTATCAATGCATCCAACCCGAAGGACTTTGCAATTGCAATCCCACTGATCAAAGAAGCATGTGATGCAGTCGATGAGAAGAAGTTCAAGAAGTTCGATGTTGGTGCATACACCGCAATGTCCATCGACCAGAGCGAAAAGAAGGCACGCAATGCAGCAAAGATTGTTGCAGCATTCATCGCAGCTGGTTCGCCTCCACCCCTGCTGGAGCGCCACGGACTTGACCTTGACAATGTCGGCAAGATCAAAGACGCACTTTCACGCTTTGACTTCGGTGCAGTCGGCGGCCTTGTTGGCGACGCAGAGATTGACGCATTCACCATTGCAGGTACCCCTGAGATGGTTAAGGAGAAGTGTGAAGACCTGACTGCATCTGGTGTTACCCAGATTATCTTCGGTTCTCCACTTGGTCCTGACATGACAAACTCTATCCGTCTTCTCGGAAAGTACATTATCTGAGAACTGCGGATCAATATCCAAACCATTTTCTTTTCTTTTATCGTTCTAACGATTACGCGACATTTGCAGGCAGGGGTGCCTTTCTCCGGTGCTCTCCCGTGTGTTTATGGGTCTGAAAGGTTCTCCATGGATGCAAAAGGACAATCGTGAATGATATGGATGAATTATTTCAGATTGAGGAATATCAGACCGATAATGGCGTATTTCAGTACCGCAGGGACCTCTTAACCGGTCTGCAGTGCCGTATCGCACCCGGCAGAACCCACCGGGGTATTGATCCTCCGCGGGCTTCTGTATCGGACGGTGATCTTCCCTGTGTCTTCTGCCCGGAACGGATTTTTACTGAGACGCCGGTCTTCTCTGACGGTACGCGCATCACAATAGGGGAGAGTGTCACATTCCCGAATCTTTATCCTTTTGGCCGGAGCCATGTGGTGACCGTCATAACCGCGTCACATAATCCTCCGGAGGTTCTGGCAGGGCAGATCGAGGATGCCCTGTACGGACAGATTGCTGCTCTTTCAGGTGATGGGGGATATGCTTCCTGCAACTGGAATTCTCTTCCGTCGGCAGGCGCCAGCATGCTTCACCCGCATATGCAGGGGATCGCCGATGCTCTGCCGACCGTTCATGCGGGCATTGCGATTGAACGCTCAGAGAACTTCTTCAGCAAAACCGGGAGAATGTGCCGGGATTGCCTTGTGGAACAGGAGATGGGCGGCCCTCGTCACCTCTTTGGGGAGGAACTGCCATTCTTCGCGCACGCGGTTCCGCTGGGTGAAAAGGAGGTGCGGGCATACCTTCCGGTGAGGACCGTTGATGAACTGGAACCCTGGTGCGGCCTTCTTGCGGAAGGGATCGGGCGGGTGCTCTCCCTCTACAGGCGTGCGGGGCACTATGCCTTTAATATGGCACTTTTCTGTGATGCGGCAAACCGGCCGGACGGGGGCTTCCGCGCATTTTGTTCCCTTATTGCACGGATAAATCCGGGGCCTGCGGCAATGAGCGACTCCGCGTTTATGGAGCGCATGCATCTTGAACCGGTGGTGCTGACCCTCCCGGAAGATGTCGGGAATTTTCTGCAGTGAAATCGGGTGTTGGTGCGGGTGGGAACCGCCCTCTGTGACACATTCAGCATCCACTCTTTGGTTCCCTGCTGTTTTCTGTGGGAATTTCGTATAATGAATTGAAAGGCAAGGGAGGGGGGTGCCCCCTCCCTGCCCGACCCTCCCCGTCAGAGGATGGGTCGCAATGGGGGTGGACCGGCACCCCCATTGCTCCGGTAGGTGCTGAAAACGGCACTATGAATCACTTCGGGTTTCGTGCTGAATTCAGTATGGTATGGGATCCCCGTTTTCCGAAATACCCCCAGAATGGCAAAGGCTCAATTATTTGCTCCTGCATGGTCTCTCTGAATTCTGATGGCTACGGCTCTTCTTTCTGTGGTGTGAAAGAAACCGGGAAAAAAAAGTATTAGGGTTTTACTCCGGCTTGGAGATGAGGGTGGTCTTGGAGACGATGGTGCCGTCTTTCTTGTGTGGCATACGAACGACGCCGTCACAGCCCTTCTCGATCTCACGTGCCTCTTCGCAGAGAATCATTGCAGAGCGCATCATTTCGTGTGCGGATGCAACGATTGGAACGTAGTTCTCGAATCCCTTGGTCATGAAGCAACCCTTGACGTTGACCATTGCGACTGCTGCTGCAATCTCAAATGCTGCACGTGCCTTTGCGTATGCATACGGGTTGGTGAATTCGTCCTTGACTGCCTTGTCTGCGGTCATGACGATCTTTGGGAGCTCGAGGTCTGCGCCTGCTTTACCTGCCTTGACCTGGTCGATGACTGCATCGAGCGCGATCTGCATCTTGCGGAATGCACCGGTGACGGTGAGGACCTTTACCAGATTGCCGTTGTAGTCGGACATCTCTGTCGGGTCGAGGAATTCACGGCGTGCACCAATCATGGAGTCAGCCTTCTGGATGATGTATCCGAAGTCGCTCTCCTTGAGGTCTGCCCATTCTTTCTTGGTGGTGACATCGTCAGTGATGACGACAACAGGGATGCCTGCTGCTTTCAGTGCTTCACGTGCGCCGGTGGGCCCAGGGAGGACACCGTTTGGTGAAACAACGATTGCGAAGTCCGGCTTGTATGCGATAAGGTTGCTGACCACACGGTCGACATCCTCGACTTCAAGTTTTGTTCCGCTTGTTGCCATGAAGGTCTGCATGTCTTCACGGTCTGCACGCTCGTCGAGCAGAAGCTCGACCATAACACCGCTTGCGATGTTGCCCAGTTTTGCAACTCCAACTTTAACTACCATAACTAAACCTCTCAAATTTGAGAACATTCTACTATCAGAATGTTCGGTAATAAATATTGTGAATTCCTTCGTGGGTGGGATCTTTCTCCGGCAGTTAAGGAAAAATGTTTAAATTATGGAAATAGATACTGATGTTAATGAAACAGGGTCTTCTTACTGGTCGGCAGAAAGAAGTGCTCAGGTACCGGAAACAGGGCCTGACTCAACAGCAGATTGCAGATATTATTCACACATCAAAGGCAAATGTGTGCACCATTGAAAAGGCGGCATATGAGAATATTGAGAAAGCGAAAGAAACCCTTGAATTTCTGTATACGCTTGATGCCACTCATCTGTGCACGATTAAAACCGGAACGGATCTCTTTGACGCGGTCGGTGAAATTTATGGAGAGGCAGAGAAACTGAGGATAAAAGTCCGCTATGATTCCATCAATCTTATCAATCGCCTGAAAGAGGCAAATCCTGGCAGGTTTAAGGGCCGGTTTGTGCGCGAAGATGTTGAGGTTTATATCAACGAAGATGGAGAGCTTTGTTTCGGGTGATTTTCTCTACTGAATCAGTTCTTTTTTTCAATACCTTTATTACCTTTTTACAGAAATATTTAGGAAACATATATGGTGGTCCGATAAACGGAAGGTGGTGCTGTCATCACCGTTTCCGTCGGAACATCACTATATGGTGACTTTCCCTGTGGCATGCTACAGGGAGGGGTACCGGGATATGGTTGTGTTTACACACACCAGGTGAAAGACGTAGGATCTGATGGATCCGTATGGGTGGACGTTTTGTGGAACGAGCCCAAATCTGGCGCACTGATGTGCGCGCAGAAACGGGAACTGTCAGGATCAATTTGAGAGAATGAGTCTTTCTGGTTCACACCGGAAGAATCTTTCAGATATGTGAAGGGCCCCGGTGCCTGAAGATGGCGGCGGATGAAGGTAAACTTACTCCGTACCGCAGGTTCAGGCATGTCGACATCGGCCCATCAGACCTCGGCGTCAGCTCATACCTGAGTTGAAAACCAATTCATTCCTCGGAGACATTCTCGATGGCGGCTTCTGTCCGCTCTCAGAATGAAGCATCAACTGAAAACCAAGAATAAGGATTGATTAAGCAATGTCCGAGATAAACAGACCTCGCAGAGGTTCACTTGCATACAGTCCCCGCAAGCGTGCGAAAAGCCAGGTACCAAAATACCATTCCTGGCCCCAGCATGACGGGGAACCGGTGTTGCAGGGTTTTGCCGGTTACAAGGTGGGCATGACTCACATGGTCATGGTCGATGACCACAACAAGAGCCCTACAGAGGGCAAGGACATCATGGTTCCTGTTACTATCGTTGAAATTCCGGCGATGGTTGTGACCGGCATCCGCCTGTACACAAAGGACACCTACGGCAAGCGTGCATACGCAGAAGCCTGGTCCGAAGAAGGCATCGAAAGAGTTCGTGATGCAGCAGCATCCGGGAAAGTGACGGAAGTATTCGCGATCACACGGACGCAGCCTGCTGTCCTTACCGGTGTGCCCAAGAAGTCCGGCGACATCATGGAGATGCGTGTCGCAGGCGGCAGCGTTGAAGAACGTGTTGAGTATGCAATTTCCCTCTTTGGCGCCGAAGTCGAGATCGACTCGGTTCTCAAGACCGGCCAGTACCTCGATGTTACTGCAATTACCACCGGTAAGGGGACAAATGGTCCTGTGAAACGCTGGGGCATTCAGACCCGTAGTGGAAAACACTCCCGCGGCGGTAAGAAGCGTCATATCGGTAACCTTGGTCCGTGGTTCCCGCACCACGTCAGGTGGCAGGTCCCGCAGATGGGTCAGATGGGATACCAGCAGCGTACTGAGTTCAACAAGCGCCTCTTAAAGATCGGCGAATCCGGTGAGGAAATTAACCCCGCAGGTGGATTTACCAACTATGGTCTTGTCAGGGGCAGATATGTTGCAATCAAGGGCTCAGTCCCTGGTCCATGCAAGCGTCTTATCAGAATGCGACCTGCAATCAGGCAGAGCGTACACGTCGAGCGCGTACCGGCAATCCAGTATGTGAGCGTTGCCAGCAAACAGGGGTGAACTGAATGAAGGCACAGATTACAACAATTGATGGTGGTTCAGCAGGAGAAATCGAGCTTCCTGCAGTCTTTGAAGAAAGCTACCGCCCGGATCTTATTAAAAACGCTGTTCTTGCACTCCAGAGCGAGCGCTACCAGCCACACGGTACCAGTCCACGTGCAGGACTGAACACCTCCGCAGTCTCCTGGGGAAGTGGCCGTGGTGTTGCACAGCTCCCGCGTCTGAAGAACGGATCACGTGCAGCACGTATCCCGCAGTCAGTCGGTGGACGCGCAGCTCATCCTCCTAAAGTGGAGAAGAAGCTGGTCCGTAAGATGAACAAACAGGAAAAGCGCCTCGCCATCCGGTCTGCAATTGCAGCAACCATGAACGAGGAACTGATCTCTGCACGTGGTCATCTCTATGAAGGCACGGTTCCCGTTGTCTTTGATGACGCATTTGAGGGACTCACCACCGCAAAGGACGTTGTCGCCGCACTCTCCGTTGCCGGCGTATACTCCGATGTGGAGCGCTCTGCAGCAAGCAAAAAAGTGCGTGCAGGCCGTGGCAAGACCCGTGGCCGCCGGTACAAGCAGCGCAAGAGCCTGCTGATTGTCACCAGTGAAGCACCGCTGCGTGCAGCAGCCAACCTCGCCGGTGTGGACACTGTCACTGTCGATGCACTGAACGCTGAGCTTCTCGCACCCGGTACACACGCAGGTCGCCTGACCGTCTGGACTGCCGGTGCACTGAAGAAACTGGAGATGATGTGAGATGACAATTAAAACTCCGTATGTCTCAGAAAAGGCATCCATGATGCTCGACACTGACGGCAAACTTCAGTTCCTTGTCCGCCGCGACGCAGACAAGACCAAGATTGCCCGTGCAGTTGAGGAGATGTTTGCTCACGAAGTGACATCTGTTACAACCATGATGACAATGAAGGGTCAGAAGAAAGCCACTGTTACATTTGCTGACAGTAAGGCCGGTGAAGAGATTCTTTCACGGCTGGGAATCCTCTGAGGTGGTTTGAATGGGTAAACGCATTATATCCCAGAACCGTGGCCGTGGAGGCCCAACATACCGTGCACCGTCACACAAGTATAAGGCTGAACTCAAGCATCCCGGCAGTATCCGTGAGACTGTCGGCGGTGTTGTGATCGATATCGAGCACGACCCCGCACGGCACACACCGATTGCTAAGGTCGAGCTTGATGACGGCAAAAAGAAGATGTACATGCTCGTCACCGAAGGTGTGGGCATTGGTGACCGCGTCGCATGGGGCCCTGAAGCTCCGGTGAAGAACGGAAACACCCTGCCTCTGGGTTCAATCCCTGTCGGTGCCTACGTATGTAATGTCGAGGCACGGCCAAATGACGGTGGCAAGTTCATCCGTGCATCCGGTGTTCAGGCACAGGTCATTGGCAAAGACGAAGGCCGCGTCGGTATCAAGATGCCCTCCGGCAAGCACAAGTGGTTCAATGCGGACTGCCGTGCAACGGTCGGTATCGTTGCCGGTGGCGGACGCGGTGAAAAACCGTTTGTCAAGGCAGGAAAGAAATACCACAAGATGAAGTCACAGGCACAGAAGTGGCCGCGCTCAAAGGCTGTCTGTATGAATGTTATCGACCACCCGTTCGGTGGCGGTGGACACCAGCACGTGGGCAGACCAAAGAGTGTTTCCCGTGGCACATCACCAGGACGGAAAGTAGGACATATCGCCCCGAAGAGGACCGGAAGGAAATAGGCGGGAGTGATCAGATATGGCAAAAAAGACACAGAGAAGGTTGCCGCGGCGGAAAGAGGAATTCACCTACCACGGCTACAAAATTGAGGACCTGCAGCAGATGGGCATGAGCGAACTCCTGCCTCTTATGCCTGCACGGATTCGCCGCCGGGTCAACCGCGGCTTCTCCCCCGGACATGATAAACTGCTCCGGGAAATCCGGGAAGACAAGGAGCGTATCCGGACTCACCTCCGCGATATGATCATTCTCCCTGAGATGGTTGGAAAGACAATCGAGATTCACGATGGTAAGGACTTTGTCCCGGTAGAGATTCAGCCTGAGGCGGTCTTCCACTACCTGGGAGAGTTTGCACTCACCCGTCATCGCGTGAGCCACGGCAGTGCCGGTATCGGTGCAACCCGGTCGAGTAAATTCGTACCCCTGAAGTGATGGAAATGGCAAGAACAGCATATTCTATTAAACCAGAGGCAGACTCGGCCCGTGCAAAAGCGAACGAGCTTCCGATTTCCCCCAAGCACTCCATTGAGATTGCCCGTGAGGTCAGAGGAATGAAGACAGGGGATGCAATTGCATACCTTGAGGATGTTGTCGCACTGAAGCGTGCAGTGCCCTTCCGCCGGTTCAACAGAGATGTTGCACACAAGCGCGGTCTGAATGGCTGGGATGCCGGTCGGTATCCTGTCAAGGCATCTTCCTACTTCATCAAACTGATCAAATCAGTTGAGAAGAATGCAGAATACATCGGTCTTGACACCGAGAATCTCGTAATTACACACATCTCTGCCGCCCGTGGCCGCAGAATGAAGGGCATTTTCCCCCGTGCAATGGGGCGTGCCACACCAAAATACGCAGAATCCGTCAACATCGAGATTGCAGTGAAGGAGGCCTGAATATGGGAATCGAGAAGAGATTTGTAGAGGATGGAATCCGCGCAGCACGTGTGGAGAACTTCCTCGTAAAAGAGCTGAAACGTGCAGGCTACGGCGGCATGGAGATTATCAGGACCCCACTCGGTACCCAGATCACCATCTATGCGGAAAAACCCGGTATTGTCATCGGTAAGGGCGGAAAGGTTGTACGCCAGCTGACCGCTGACCTTCAGAATGACTATGGTATCGAGTCTCCGCAGATTGAAGTCCAGCAGGTGGACGAGCCAAGTTTCAATGCACAGATTATGGCAGAGAGACTTGCCAACTCACTTGAGCGCGGCTGGTATTTCCGCAAGGCAGGGAACAGTGTTCTCCGTCGTGTGATGGAATCCGGCGCACTCGGCTGTGAGGTTGTCCTCTCCGGGAAACTAACTGGTGCACGGTCCCGTGTCCAGAAGTTCACCGAAGGCTACGTCAAGCACTGTGGTGAACCGTCCGAGACAATTGTCGAGCATGGATTTGCTCTCGCAGTAAAGAAGCTCGGAACCATTGGTGTCCAGGTCAAGATCATCCCGCCGGGAGCACGTCTCCCCGATACCTTTGAAGTGCTCGAACCTCAACCCGAGGTTCCTGCAGAGCCGGTATACGAAGGCGAGGATATCGATGAGGATATCATTGGTGCAGAGATTGACGCTGAACTCGAGGAAGCTGAGGATGTCCCCGTTCAGGAGGAGATCTGATTATGGCAATCTTTCGTGCAGCAGAAGTCGCTGACTTCAGTGATGTGGAACTCCAGGAGCAGCTTGCAAAGCTCAGGCTTGAACTGGTTGAGAATAACGGAAAAGTGAGTGCTGGAGGCGCGCCCGAGAATGCGGGACGCATCCGTGAAATCCGGAGAACAATTGCCCGGATCAGCACTGAGCAGAACAAGCGCCGCAACGCCTGATTCTCTCTTCAGGCATACATAAGGGAACAGATATGATCACCGCACAAAACATCTGCCGGCATGAACTCATCGGGTTACCGGTGACGGTGTATGCCTCCACGAACCCCGCACAGACCGGTATCACCGGTATTGTCTGCGGGGAGACGAGGCAGATGTTAGAGATCCGTGCCGGTGATCGTACCCTCCGGGTTGCAAAGAAATATGCAACCTTTGACATGCACCTTCCCGATGATACCCAGGTAAGGGTTGATGGGTCGGTGCTGGTTATGAAGCCTGAAAGAAGAATCAGCATGCGAATCAGAAACTGAGGTAAATAATGGCTAAAAACACAGGATTGAACGTCCCCATTCCGGAAAAGGAATGTGATGACGTGAACTGTCCATTTCACGGCACTTTACCGGTGCGCGGCCAGGTGATTACCGGTAAGGTCGTGAGTGACCGGATGCAGGGATCAGTAGTAGTCACCCGTGACTATCTGCATTATGTGAAGAAATACAAGCGTTACGAAAAACGCAGTTCAAATATTCATGCACATCATCCCCCCTGCATCGATATCAGAGTAGGCGACATGGTAAAGATTGCCGAATGCCGCCCACTCTCAAAGACCAAGAAATTTGTTGTCGTTGAGGTGATGACGGAATGAAAGCGAAACAATCGCGTACACCCCGTGCAATCTCAACCGGCAGCCGCCTTACCTGCGCCGACAACACCGGTGCACGGCAGGTGGAAATTGTTTCTGTCGACCGCTACCATGGCGTACGCCGCCGCCAGCCCAAACTGGGTCTTGGCGATATGGGAACGGTCACGGTCAAGAAAGGCACTCCCGACATGCGTAAGAAGCTCGTGAAGGCAGTCGTCATCAGACAGAAGAAAGAGATCCGGAGAGTTTCCGGTCTTCGTCTGTCATTTGAGGACAACGCAATGGTAGTAGTGAACGAACGCGGAGAACCCAAGGGAACAGAGATTAAGGGCCCTGTCGCACGTGAAGTGGCAGAGCGTTTCCCCAAGATCGGTTCTATGGCGACGATTATCGTCTGAGGTGAAGGAAATATGGTACGTATTGCAAGCAAACAGCCGCGCAAACAGCGCAAATTCCGCTACAATGCACCCCTTCACGCGAGGGGTCGTTTCCTGAATGCTCCGCTTTCAACAGAACTCCGGGAGCAGTACAGCCGCCGCAACGTGCGTGTTGTCACCGGTGACACCGTCCGTGTCACCCGGGGCGATTTCGCCGGTGACGAGGGCGTTGTTGACATCGTTGATCTTGAGAATTCACGGATCATTGTCCACGGTGTTGCATCAACCCGTGCAGACGGAACCGAAGTTCCGCGCCCGGTTGCAGCATCCAATGTCTGCATTGTGAAACTGAATCTGAAAGACAAACGCCGTGAGGAAAAGCTGGAGGCGAAGAAATAATGTCGAACCACTTAAAGAGGCTCAACAGTCCGGGTTCATGGCGTATTGCCAAGAAGACGAATACATTTGTGACCAAGACCGCAGCAGGTCCCCACAATGCAAGCGCAATGCCTATGGCAGTGTGGCTGCGTGACCATATGGGAATTGCACTCACGATGAAAGAGGTCAAGCGTGTCCTCAAGAGCCGTGCAGTGATTGTGAACGGTGCTGTCTGCACTGACCCGAAGATGGGTCTCGGTGTGTTTGACATCGTTGCTCTCCCGTCTGTGGACAAGTATTTCCGTCTTCTCCGTGCAAAGCGCGGTGATATTGTCTCAATTCCGATCTCCGCAGAGGCTGCAGAGAGCCGTCTGTGCAAGATTGCAGACAAGACCATCGTTAAAGGCGGAAAGATTCAGCTGAACCTCCGCTACGGCGCAAACATCATCGTCGACACACAGGACTATACACCCAAGGACTCTGTGGTTCTGTCCCTGAAGCCGGAGAACAAGTTCGAAGTGATTGACCACTTTGCATTTGCAGAGGGCAACACCGCGATGGTCATCGGCGGACGCCACTCCGGAAAGACCGGCAAGATCACGAAGATCGATGTCATCGCCGGAAGTATTCCAAACCGTGTCACCCTGGAAGAGGAAGGCACTGGTGAGGTCTTCGAGACGATTGAAGGCTATGTCTTTATGATCGGACGTGAGGAGCCCGTTATCAGCGATTGGGGGATTGAACAGTGAACCCAATGCAGGGACTCTATGTAGATAAGGTCGTCGTTCACATGGCAGTCGGCGAGGCCGGTGAAAAACTTGTTAAGGCAGAAAACATTGTCTCGGCAATCACCGGTCAGTCCCCGATCCGTGCCTATGCGAAGAGGACCCAGCCCGCTTTTGGTGTCCGGAAAGGACAGCCAATCGGATGTCGTGTCACTCTCCGTGGTGCCCGTGCAGAGGAATTCGTCCGTACTGCACTTGGCATTGTGGAGAATTCTCTTGCCGCATCCCAGTTCGATGCGACAGGCAACTTCTCATTCGGTATTGAGGAACACACCGACTTCCCCGGCCAGAGCTACGATCCAATGATCGGTATCTATGGTATGGATGTCACGGTTGTTCTTGAGCGCAAGGGTATCCGCATTGCGCGCAGATCAATTCAGAAGAGGAAACTCCCGACAAAGCAGCGTGTCACAAAAGCAGACGCTGTGGCGTACATGAGTGAAGCATTCAATGTGGAGGTATACTAATGGCAGAAGAAGGAAAGAAATCCGGTGCATCCCCGAAGAAATTCGGCCGTGGTGCAAATGTGTGCCAGATGTGCGGAAGAAAGCAGGGGCTTGTCCGCCGGTACAATATTATGCTCTGCCGTCAGTGCTTCCGGGAAAATGCCGCAAAAATCGGCTTTAAAAAGATGAACTAGGAGGCACAGGGTTATGGCACGATTAAATCCGATTGCAGATGCAATGAGCACAATCAAGAACGCCTCCGATGTCGGTAAGACGAACTGTATCGTTGAACCGGCAAGCAGGCTTCTCGGTGCAATGCTCGGCATCATGAAAGAGAAGGGCTATATTGCAGAATTTGAACTCATTGACGATGGCCGCGGTGGCCAGTTCAATGTGAAACTGAACGGGAACATCAACAAATGCGGTGTAATTTCACCACGATTTTCCGTGAAGGTTGCAGAGCTTGAAGAATGGGAGACACAGTACCTTCCGGCGAAGAACTTTGGTCTTCTGCTCATCTCCACGTCCAAGGGCGTGGTGTCACATGAGCAGGCAAGACAGGCAGGCGTCGGTGGAGAACTGCTCGGGTATGTATACTGAGGTGTGTTCAAATGCTGAGTGAACGTACTGTTGAGATTCCTGAAGGCGTTACCGCAAGAATGGAGGGTACTACCTTCGTTGTTGAGGGGCCAAAGGGAAAGCTCACTCGTGATATGCGCTACCCGGGTATTGACATCTCCTGTGATGGCACGGTATTCACCGCGAAAACTGCGTCAACACGGAAGAAAATATCTGCAATGGTCGGAACCTATGCAGCTCTTGCACGCAACATGTGCGGCGGGGTTTCAGAAGGGT
This sequence comes from Methanogenium organophilum, assembly GCF_026684035.1. Taxonomy (NCBI): domain Archaea; kingdom Methanobacteriati; phylum Methanobacteriota; class Methanomicrobia; order Methanomicrobiales; family Methanomicrobiaceae; genus Methanogenium; species Methanogenium organophilum. The sequence goes on along the minus strand of NZ_CP113361.1, from coordinate 601,166 downwards.
ACGTATACAAGATGAAAGTGGTCTACAGTCACTTCCCGATCCAGCTCAAGAAGACTGACACAGCTCTTGAGATCGTCAATTTCCTTGGCGAGAAGCAGCCACGGGTTGCACGGATTTCAGAGGGAGTCACCGTTACAACCGGTAGTGATGAGGTCACCGTATCAGGCATCGACAAAGAACTCGTGGGCACCACAGCCGCCCGTATTGAGCGGGCTACGCATGTGCGCAACCGTGATCCCCGTGTGTTCCAGGATGGAATATACATCATTGAGAAGGCGTGATCCAAGATGGCTGACGAAAAGATGAGACTTATCCGTGCACGCAATGGAAAGCGGGCAACCTTTAAGCGCCAGTGTATTCACCAGAAGAAGAAACTGGATGACGTATGGAGACGCCCACGCGGTCTTCAGAGCAAACTGCGCAAAAACATCCGTGCAAAGGGTCGTCTCCCGAGACCCGGGTACGGAGGTCCGGCCGCTGTACGTGGATTCCACCCCAGCGGATATGAGGAAGTGCTCGTATTCGCACCCGCAGACCTTGAAGGACTGAACCCTGAGACTCAGGCTGTCCGTGTTGCAGGTACCGTTGGAAACCGGAAACGCGAAGTCATTCAGGAGAAAGCTCTTGGGCTTGGTCTTAAGGTATTCAACCTGAAGGATGCATCCAAAAAGGCTGCTGAAGAGGAGCCTGAAGAAGTGGAAGACGTTGAAGAAGACGTTGAAGACGTTGAAGAAGAGGTGGATTCAGATGAGTGACCTCAAAAACCAGCGTCGTATCGCAGCAGCTGTTCTGAAGTGCGGTGTACACCGTGTCTGGATGGACAGCGAACGCGAGGATGATATTGAAAATGCTATCTCACGTGAGGATATCCGCGGCCTCATTGAGGATGGCGCAATCCGTGCAAAGCCGGTAAAAGGCGTAAGCCGCGGTCGTGCACGGGCTCTCACTGCAAAACGCTCTTACGGTCACTGTAAGGGTCACGGACGCAGGAAAGGAGCTTCCAACGCGAGAACACCGTCCAAGCGGGTATGGATTAAGAAAATCCGTGCAATCCGTCGCGAACTCCGTGATATGCGTGACACCGGCAATATCGATGTCACCATGTATCGGAAAATGTACCGGAAAGCAGCGGGCGGACAGTTCCGCAGTGTGGCACATATGAAAGCACAGCTTGAGCAGATTCAGGGGAGGATGAACTAATGGCAACCGGACCACGGTATTTTGTCCCGTTCAGAAGGAGACACGAGGGCAAAACAGATTATTACGCCCGGATGCGGCTTCTCCTCTCCGAGAAACCGCGTATGGTCGTACGCAAGACCAACCGGCAGATCATTATTCAGCTGGTCGCGGCTGAACTTGAGGGTGACCGGACACTGGTTGCGGCATACTCAAATGAACTGGAAAAATTCGGTTTCACCGGCGCTGCCGGGAACACTCCCGCAGCATATCTCACTGGCATGCTCTTTGCGGTGCGTGCACAGAATGCAGGCTATGGAGAGGCAAACCTCGACATCGGTCTGACCCGTGCAACCCCCGGAGGGAAGGTGTTTGGTGCACTGAAGGGCGCTGTGGATGCAGGCCTTGACGTCCCGCACGGTGAGTCGATTCTTCCGGACGAGGACAGGGTAAAGGGCGCACACATTGCGGCATATGCACCTGAGCGTGCAGCAGACCTTGTTGCCAATGTGGAACAGGCAGCAGAAGCAATCATGAAGGAGCTGAAGTAAAATGGCCTATGAACAGGAAGAATGGGTTCCTATAACAGGCCTTGGAAGACGGGTTGCTGCCGGCGAGTTTACAAGCCTCAAAGAAGTGCTTGACATCGGCAGACCTATTAAAGAACCTGGTATTGTCGATTATTTCCTTCCCGACCTCGAAGATGAAGTTCTCGACATCAATATGGTTCAGAGAATGACTGACAGTGGTCGTCGTGTCAAGTTCCGTGCTGTTGTCGTTGTGGGAAACCGTGACGGCTTCATCGGATACGGACAGGCAAAGGACGCACAGGTTGGCAATGCTATCAAGAAGGCAATTGCACACGCAAAGATCAACATCATCTGTGTAAAGCGCGGATGTGGCAGCTGGGAATGTGGCTGCGGTGAAGGACACTCTATTCCAATGCGTGTCGAAGGGAAGTCCGGCAGTGTGACCATCACGCTGATTCCGGCACCCCAGGGCATCGGTCTTGTTACCGGTGACATTGGAAAGAAGGTCCTTGAACTTGCAGGTATCACCGATATCTGGACGTCATCATCCGGCCAGACCCGGACGACGATCAACTTTGCAAAGGCAACCTTCGATGCACTGAAGAACTCGAACCTCATCCGGACAGGAGTGATGGAGTAATGTATGTGGTAGTGCAGGTTCGTGGTGTCGTTAATTGCCGCAAGGAGATTAAAGACACCCTGAAGATGCTCCGTCTTCATCATATCAATCACTGTGTCCTTATTCCGGACACCCCCGAATACCTCGGGATGATCCGGAAGGTTAAGGATTACGTGGCATACGGCGAAGCTGACCCTGAAATACTGGGAACTGTCCTCTCTACCCGTGGCAGACTGACCGGAAATGAACGTCTGACCGATGAGTATGTGAAGGAGAACTCAGAATTCGAGGATATCAATGCGTTTGCAACCGCACTCTGTGCAGGTGAGGCATCCATGAAAGATGTGCCGGAACTCAAACCGGTTCTTCGGCTTCACCCACCGCGAAAGGGATTCAAGTCCATTAAGCGGACCTACCAGCAGGGCGGTGCACTCGGAAACTACGGAAGTGAGATCAATTCACTTCTCTATAGGATGCGGTGAATCAGATGCCAGTAAACAAACGCTCAAAATATCGTGGATCACGGACATGCGGCGGCGGTACACACAAGAACCGTCGTGGTGCAGGAAACCGTGGTGGAAGAGGCCGGGCAGGTCACCGTGACCACCGGTTCTCCCATTTCCTCATCAACAACAAGGTCCACAACGGAAAGCACGGGTTTGTGAACAAAAATCCGTCTGCTGTTGATGCCTTGGACATTGGGGATATCGACCAGATGGCTGATGCTCTTGTGGCATCCGGGAACGCAGAGATGGATGGAGATACCATCGTCATTGACGCAGGCCAAATCGGTATTGATAAAATACTTGGAGGCGGACAAGTTACCAAGAAGATGAACATCTCTGCTGTGTCATTTACTGACAGAGCCCGACAAAAGATTGAAGAGAATGGCGGCCAGGCACTGGACGCCTGATTCTCTTTTTTTTCAGGGAATTGTACTATGGGAGCGATGCTGGATCGATTAGAACCACTGCTTGCAGCGATGCCTGCAGTGAGAAGTCCGGAAGGGCACGTCCATTTTAAAAACAAATTAATTTGGACTGCTGCTATTCTGATATTGTATTTTGTACTGACCAACATTCCGGTATTTGGGCTTGATCCGAATTCTCAGGATATTTTCTCGTTCTACCGTGCCCTCCTTGCGGGTGCGAGTGGTTCCATTGCCCATCTGGGTATCGGGCCGATCGTCACCGCATCCATTGTGCTTCAGCTCCTCAAGGGTGCTGATCTGCTGGATCTGGATACCAGCGATGCACGCGGACAGGTCATGTACATGGGCTTACAGAAGCTCCTGATCTTTGTCATGATCGTGCTTGAAGCACTACCGAATGTTATCGGTGGATTCCTTTCACCAGACCCGGTCGTTGCAAATGCATTATTTGGCGGAAGCCTCGGTGCTGTCACGTTCCTCATCTTCCTGCAGATCTGTATCGGAGGGGTACTGATCTTCTTTATGGATGAAGTGGTGACAAAATGGGGGGTCGGCTCTGGCGTCGGTCTCTTTATTATCGCTGGTGTTTCCCAGGGTCTTGTTAACGGGTTCCTGAACTGGAACGCGGTGCAGGACGCATACCCTGTCGGGTTCTTCCCACGACTGTTTTCAGTCGTTATGGACGGCGCTCCGTTCCTGGAATATTTCGGCACAGATTTGCTCGCTTTGATTACGACTGTCGCAATCTTCCTTGTGATCGTTTACGTGGAGTCGACACGGATTGAGATCCCGCTTGCCCATGCGTCTGTGCGTGGTGCCCGCGGGCGTTTCCCGGTGAAACTCATCTATGCCAGTGTGCTGCCGATGATTCTTGTCCGTGTGCTGCAGGCAAACATCCAGATGCTTGGTCTGTTCCTGAACAATCTTGGGATTACGATCCTCGGTGAGTATCAGGGCAATACCCCGCTGAATGGGATCATGTATTACCTCGCACCCATCAACGGTCCGTCGGACTGGATGTGGTGGGCCTATGATGTTGGTCACCCAATATGGGAGATTGTTATCAGGATGGGTCTTGACCTCTTTGTGATGGTGGTCGGTGGTGCAATCTTCGCACTCTTCTGGGTGAAGACGGCTGGCCTTGACTCGTCTCATGTGGCACGGCAGATCCAGATGAGCGGGATGTCGATCCCCGGATACCGGAGATCTGAACAGGTTCTTGTCAAGTACCTGGACCGCTACATCCCGCGTGTCACCGTCATTGGTGGTGTCTTTGTGGGTCTCCTCAGTGTGATCGCAAACTACTTTGGTGTCATCGGGATGGTCGGAGGAACCGGTCTTCTGCTGACAGTCAGTATTGTCTACCGTCTGTATGAGGAGATTGCAAGCGAACAGATCATGGAGATGTACCCGTTCATGCGCGGGTTCTTCGGAAAGGAGTGAAGTGGAGAATGGGTAAAAAGGTAGTAATTACCGGGGTGCCTGGCGTCGGCAAGACGACGGTTATCAACCAGGCAATCTCGGAACTTTCAGCAGAGGGTGTGGAGTATCAGGACATTAACTTTGGATCATGCATGTTCGAGGTGGCATCCGGTCAGGGTCTTGTAAAGGACCGTGACGAGATGCGCAAACTTGAACAGGCAAAGCAGCGTGAACTGCAGCGTAATGCTGCCCAGTTCATCGCAAAGACAGAAGGAAATGTCATCATTGACACACACTGCACGGTGAAGACCCCAAAGGGATATCTTGCGGGTCTTCCCGAGTGGGTGCTCAAAGAACTGATGCCTGATACCTTCATCCTTGTTGAGACCGATGAGGACCAGATCCTGATGCGGCGCATGAGTGACGAGACACGGGTCCGTGATGCAGAAGGATACCGTGCCCTCTGTGAACACCAGCAGTTCAACCGTGCAATGGCGGCATCGTATGCGATGCTGACCGGATGCACGGTCAAAATCGTTGTCAATGCTGATAATCTTCTTGATAAATCAGTTGAAGAACTCAAAGAGATTCTGAGGTGAGGCGTATCGCAACAACCGGCAAATCGGCAGGAAAGAAGGCCATGGGTGGCATGACCTCATTTTTCATCGTCATGCTGATTGCGATGGGGGCATATTCCATACCCCCCGTTCGTGATGCAATAGGGGTAGGTGCAAATTATATCTTCGGACCGATGGCAAGTATCATCGGTGTTACGAATAATCCCCAGCTCTGGGTAATTATGATTCTGATTCTTGCATCGATTACCGGCTGTTATTCATCCCTTCTCCAGAAGTATACCATCGACTATGAGAAGATGCAGGCAGTTCAGGCGAAGATGAAAGAATTCCAGAAGATCTACCGTGAAGCACAGCTTGCAGGCGATGAAAAGAAACTTAAAAAACTCAATGACAAGCGTGCACGAATGATGGAAGAACAGATGCAGATGTCCCAGGAGCAGTTTAAGCCGATGGGATGGATCCTGATTGTAACGGTTCCGATCTTTATCTGGCTGCTCTGGTCCATGTCGGATCTCCAGGCAGCATTTGATGCCGGCACGATTGCAGCATTGCCGACCATCACGTTTCCATATATTGGAGAGGTTGCGATTAATGCGGTTGCATTCTTCCTCCCGTCATGGATTCTCTGGTATATGATCTGCTCCATCTGTCTCTCGCAGGTAATCCGTAAGGCCCTCAATATCGGAGGGCTCTAATGCGGATTACCGTGAGCGGTCCGCCGGGCAGCGGAACGACATCACTTGCCAAATATCTGGTAAAAAAACATAATTTCAGTCTGATATCAGCAGGGGAAGTCTTTCGGGGGCTTGCTGCTGAGCGCAATATGGAGCTTGCTGACTTTGGTCGGCTTGCGGAAGTTGATGAATCCGTTGACCGGATGATTGATGCCCGCCAAAAAGAGATTGGCGAGGCACGCGATAATATCATCATAGAGGGACGCCTTGCGGGGCATATGATTGATAACGCGGATATCCGGATCTGGGTGGCGGCGTCTGTTGAATGCCGTTCTGTGCGCATCTCTGATAGAGAAGAGATCGACCCACAGACAGCAGTTGAACTCACGATCGAGCGTGAGGACTGTGAGGCTGGCAGATACCATAAATATTACAATATTGATATCAATGATCTCACGCCCTATGACCTCGTCATCAATTCTGAGGTCTGGGGGGTTGATGAGATTGGTGCCATCGTAGATGCGGCAATTGCCGGTCTGAAGGAATAATTCAATTTCTTTTCTGTCTCTCTTGTTTCCCGGACCGGGTTGTCGGAGCACGAGTTTTTATTCTGTCCGGGGCTTTACTCTCCTCGATTTGTATTCTCATTCGGGAAATATTCGGCCGATCGGTTGTCCACCCGCCAATAATCCTGTGTGATCATTATTTAGATATGATTAAACGTCATTACCCGAAAAAATAATCAGACGATATATGCATATTCGCACAGTGTTTCTTACAATTCTCGTTGTTGCCATGCTGATAATTCCCCCGGCAGTCGGGGCCGAATCGGTTGTGGGCAATGACACGGGCACCTCAGTACCAACCACGGTAGCCACTACAGTACCCACAACAGTACCAACCACGGTAGCCACCACAGTACCTACCACAGTACCAACTACAGTGGCCACAACAGTACCAACCACGGTAGCCACCACAGTACCTACCACAGTACCAACCACGGTAGCCACCACAGTACCTACCACAGTACCAACCACAGTGGCCACAGCAGCACCGACTACGGTTGCCACTACAGTACCTACCACAGAGAAGCCGGGACCACAGGTGGGATGGCTGACCATACTGTCCTCGCCTTCCGGAGCTGAGGTCTCTATTGACGGGAAGGCAGCAGGGGTCACTCCAATCAACAGCAGGGAACTGGGATCCGGCTCGCATACCATCGAGATCACGATGACGGGATATGAGCGGTATACTGCAGAAAAGGATCTCCGTGTCGGCGAGCAGGCTTCTCTCGATGCAACACTGAAATTGATACCTGTCACGGCAGAACCAACCGCCGTTCCGACGACCCAGGCGACAGCGGTACCAACACCTGTTCCAACCACCCAGGCGACAGCAGTTCCGACACCTACTGCGCCACCAGTTGGTTCTGAGAAGGGGTGGATACGAGTGAACTGCAACGTGAATGGGGCCGTGGTTACCTTTGACGCATCCTCCACCGAATACACCGTTGTGGACGGATACTGCTATGCTGAAGTCGGGACTACGAGCACGCCATACAAGACGTTTACCGTCCGAAAATCCGGTTATCAGACCGTCACCGGGCCGGTAACATCATGGCCGGGGAATGGCGAGACCGTGAACCTGTATGCAACCCTGAACCGGAATCCCACCCCAACATATGGAACAGTCACCGTAACCTCCCGCCCGACCGGTGCAATCGTAACGATTGACGGCGGGAGCCCGCAGAAAACTCCAGCAACCTTCTCATCTGTCCGTGCGGGAACCAGTCATGATGTTCGTATTACGATGAGCGGGTACCAGGTGTATGATACATCGGTATATGTGAATGCAGGCCAGACTGCCCCCGTGAATGCCGACCTGACCCGCAATCCTCAGCAGACCGGGTCACTCAATATCAATACTGTGCCCAGCGGAGCGGACATCTATGTGGACGGGCACTTCCTCGCGGAAAGTCCGTTTGTCGTTACCAATCTTGCCCCCGGTTCGCACACCGTGCGCCTGCACAAGGCAGGGTATGATGAGTACCTCCGGACGGTCACCGTGAATGCAGGGCAGCAGACACCTATCACGGTCACATTTACCCAACAGCACTCATCTCTCGGGTCTATTGAAGTGGGTTCAACGCCGGGCGGTTCATCCGTCTTCCTTGACGGGAAGTATATGGGGCAGACCCCGGTCAACAGCTATTTCGATCTGACAAGTGTGCTGCAGGGCTCGCACACGATCCGCATTACCCATCCGGATTACCAGGACTACAGCCAGGCTGTGTACGTGAAAGGCGGGGGTGTCATGACCGTAAATGCGCAGCTTACGCCGAATGGACCGTCACCCACGCCGGACACCACCGGGCAGCTCATCGTCTCCTCAACACCGGCCGGAGCGGAAGTGTACCTTGACAATGTGTTCCGCGGTATCACTCCGGTGACTCTCTCGGACATCCCCGCAGGCTCACATACTGTGACCGTGAAGCAGACCGGATATACCGATGCCTCAAAGACGGTAACGGTAACCGGAGGCGAGAGCACGCCGGTGGTAGTAGGTCTTGATGCTGTTCCCCCGACAACACAGGGTCCTGCACCTGTTCTTCCCGTGGTAGCAGCCTTTGCCATTGTTGGAGCGGTTCTTGTCTGTGGGCGCAGAAAAGACTGAGTTCCCTCTTCTCTTCTCTTCTTTCTCTTTTGTTTTTCCCCCAAACTGCGCATCGATTCCCTCCATCTTCTAACTGTATCCCGGAGTGGAAATAAATAGAATAAGAGACTGCGAAAGGGACTCGTCACGTGAGAATGTCATACCCGAACCGTGTTGTCGTTCTCTTCCGTGTAACGATATCGGTGATTTTTCCGGCAGGATATATCTTCTGTTAAAAAGGCGCCAGAGTGTTTGTTGTCCAGACCACTGATCGCATGGAGATAGATATGGGATGGATATATGGTTAGAATACCGGTCTCGTTTTCTGGTGTTGAATCATCGGTGAACCGGGAATATGTGCTTTACCACACTGATCAGACACCGTAACAATGCTTAATATAATATAACACAAAATAGGCCGTTCTTCACAATATCGGGGTGTAAAATGGATTACCCCGATCTCTATTCATGTAAGAAAGCTCAATTTTTTTTGTATTGTTTATGCGGGAACGTGCAAAAAAAATTGGAGAAATTGTGCGTCTTACCGTGCTGGTATGACGAGTGAGCGCTCTCCGGCGGGCATGAACTCGCGGATTGCACCACGTGCGAACTCACGACGCGGGTCGGAGAAGTCGAACTTGAGTGACGGGTCTGCGAAACAGATCTTCACAAGAGGACTGTAACAGAACTCGTCACCACGTCCGTAGTGAGCACCGGAGACAATAGCTGCGTATTCTCCCTGGTGACCGACATTCATGGCGTAGTTCGGATAGTTAGGTCCACGCAGTTCGCCCATGAGACCGCGGTCTGCGTCCATAGCGAGTGAGTTTGCTGAACCACACTGGTCCTGAAGATCGTATCCGAAGAAACCAAGACGTGACCATCCTTCCTTGTGCATAAGCATGGAAAGGTACCATCCGTTCAGACCGGCATTGGAGTTTCCGGTACCGATGGAACAGGTAAGACCACAGGCTGCAGCCATGACACCAGCACGCTGTGAACCACCGAAGTGGTCTTCCATGAGTGTTGGGAACTGCTCGTACTGCTCCATTGCATTGAGGTTGACCTCGGTTGTAAGGTCGTTGACGAGGTCCTGGGTAGGCTCGAGGGTTGCTGTTGCAGATGGAGTAGTGTAGTCGAAGTCGTACTTGTCTTTCAGGTAGTCCATACCGTAGTAGGTGAATTCATCGAGGATGTCATCGGTGTATGCTGCAGTAGCATACTGGGTGAACCCGACACCACCGGACATGTATGAACCAAGCCAGATCTGGTCGAAGAGCATAACACCAGCACCGACAACCTCGAGGGATGCACGTGCAGGGTCATTGGGGTGCTTGCGGTCTGCCTGAATGATATCTCCAAAGAGACCGAACTTGATACCACCGGGCTCGTTAGGACCACGTGCACGACGTGCAGGAAGGAGTGAACCCATCTGGACGACGCCAGCGTGCTTTGCTGCGTAGGACAGGTCAGCGACTGCTGCTTCACCGGCGCACATTCTGTATGCTGCGATGAAGGACATACCGATCTGCATAGCAGACCATCTGGAGGTTGTTCCACCGTCACAGGTACGGGAGACGATTGTTGGGATGTGGATTGCCTGGTACATCGACTTGCCGACTTCAGCCTTAAGTGCCTCTGCCTGCTCCTCGCCGAAGAGTTTGTTGACGTCAATTAAGAACTGTGGTTCAATGTCGTCAGCCATCTCGTCGTCACCAGTGAAGACCTTCACGTAACAGTCATCGACAAGGCCCGGGTGGGTCTCGACCATGTGTTCCTGAACCACTGCTGCACCGGGCATTGCGTGGTTGAGGATGTGGAGGTACTCGTTGATGGTCTCAGGGGTAACTTCCTTACCGAGACGCTTCTGGAGTGTTGCGTGTGCCATGTCCATACCGACGATAACGGTACGGCGGATGTCATCCCAGAACTGCTGCATTGCAGCGTTGTTTACGAAGTGAAGATCGTCACCCTCACAGTAAACGCCTGACTGGGAGACCTGGTAGGTCATAAGCTGTCTCTGACCCATTGGGATACCGCCAAGGTGGCAGCGTTCCGGGTCGTACATTGAAATGCCACGTTCCTTCTCGATTGCCTCGGTTGCCTTCATGAATTCGCGCTTACGCGGAGACTGACGGACACCGTTGAAGTTGTAGAATGTGGTTTTCTCTGCTTCAATATCCTGACCTTTGAACTTCTGGTTCAGTGAATCAAGGAAAAGTTTCTGTGCTCTCTCGATTTTTGCCATTTAAATCACTCCTCTTTTGGCATGAAGCCGTATTTTGTTCTCAGCGTGTGGATGCGCTGAATGTATTCGACATATTCCTTGTCATCGCGGAATGCGGTTCCAACGAGTGAGTGGAATATTGTGGAGTGTGCCTTGAGCCATTCGTCATCCATTGGCTTACCGACTGCAACCTCACGGTCGAGTGGGACACCAATCTGGTCTTTCACGTATTTGACGACACCGTCGTCGGAAAGAATACAGCGCTGGAGTGCATCGAACTGCATACCGTTTTCTGAGAGACGCAGTGAGTGTCCGTGGACGGTTGCGCCACGCATGCTGACAAGGGCCGGGTCGAACATCTCAGTCTCGATTAAGAGTTTTGCGTACTGTTCGAGGTCACGCTCACGGCACTCGACAATCTGACGACCGGAAAGTGTACCGGGGTCGATTGCACGGAAGCGGTACATCTCTGCGTAGGTACGCTGGTACGGCTGTGATGGTGCGTTGAACATTGAATCTGCGAACTGTACGTAGCGGACACGGTCTCCTGCCTTTGCGCCGTCTGTTGGTTTGACGAGTTTGCGCATTGGGCAGTCAGGCTCCTGCTGTTCAGCAAGAGGTGGGTGTGCGGTTGGGTATGCGGAACCCGGTGCACGGTGACCAAGTACCATTACAATATCTTCATCAGTGATATCGCGAACTTTTTCCAGTTTATAGTCCGGGTTCATCTGGTTACGCCTGTTCTCAGCGACAACGGATGTACCGGGGCCATACTGTGGTGTGTATGCCATTATTTTTTCACCTGTTTTGATTGTTAAACCTGATTTCAGTTTGAATGATTTCAGCCGTTTTCCGATTATTTGTGCAGCCCCTGTATGATGACAGGAGGTTCGGTTCGTTTTGGATCGGTGAGCCCGATCATTATCTCATCCGCATCCGGTCCGTATTTTGCGTAGTCCACGAGTGTGGCCTGGGTCTTCATGAACTTCCCGACCTGTACCTGGCACGGGAATTGTGTGAAGATACCATCGCAAGCCGCTTTGATCGTATCAATAACGGATTCATCTGTGACCTCTACGGTGACCATGCCGACCTGCACACGGAGTTGCACGTCTGATCCACCAACGGTGATTGTTTTCCGGTTGGTGTTCGGGTTCGGTTTCCCTCTTGCGGGGCCGTATGGGACTATTGTAGGCAGACTGGGTCCGTTCACCATCAATCGCCGGATCCCGGGAATGCCGACGACTGCATTGAGAAGACGTTCGGCGGTTTCAGGACTTAGCATGCGAAGAGGTACGATTCTGCACTGTGGATATGTGGCTTCTGTCATTCGAATCAACGGTTAGTATTTCAGACTCCCTTTGCAATCTGGTGCATTGGTTTGTTGAACACGTCAATCTGACCGTAGGTCTCTCCCATGATCTTGGAAGTGCTCTCCGGTGAGAACATCTGTGTACCTGCGTCAAGTGCTGCGGCTGCAACCACACATGGGATTGCGATACCGTTTGCGTGACGGGTAACAACGTGGTTTCCGTTGAAGATACCTGGACCACCGCCACCGTAGATGGAGTGGCTGAAGAAGGAGAATCCGACTGCGGTTCCCATCATACGACCGAAGTCTGCGCTTGGAAGACCGGTCTCGTGTTCGAGAAGGTCGTTGAAGTACAGAAGGGTCGAGGAGACTGCCTGTGCGAAACGTCCTGCACCACAGTTGACAATGGATGCTGCCATTGAACCTGCTGCTGCATATGCATTCCACATCATTGGGTCCTTGGTGTCGTAGAACTGGAAGTAGTCGCCCTTCTTTCCGGGCATGATGACCTTGTCTTCAAGTGCCCGCTCGACGAGTGACTGAACAACAGTACCGACGGTACCGTTCTCACCGTTTGCTTTCACAAGGTCGTAGACCATGTTGTTTGCGTTGAGGCCCTGGTATGCGTAGCAGAGGAGCTGGTTGCGCTCGAATGGTCCGATACCCATTCCCATCTCGAACTCGCCTGCTGTCTCGAGGGTAGCTGCAAGTGCTGCACCCTGGAGTGCATTGCGGTTCGTCATCATGACGTAGTGGTTAACGGAGATGTTACGGAGTGCGTAGCCGATACCTTCGTTGTTCTGTGGGATGTTCAGAATCGAGGATACCAGTGCGCCGTTCATGTCCTGAGTGTGTGGGTATCCACCCCAGCATGCTGCCTTGACAGTTGATGCGTTGAATGCATTGATGTCAAACTGGTCAACAATTGCGTAGGTTGCTGCGGATGCAACAGCGGTGATTGCCGCATCGTAGGTTGCTGCATTGTCGAGACGCTTCTTTGGTACCTGCACGAGGAGCAGCTTTCCATTGTTGAACTCGAGGATCTCGGTGTCGTCGCCTTCTTCGACCTGGACCATTTCCTTGATCTGTGCAACGAGTGCGTCCTTGTTCTCCATGATTGGAAGGTCAAGTTCACGACCCTTGATCTTTCCTTTGCCAAGCTTTCCTGTCTTGAGGGCAGCTTCAATGCCCGCAAGGTTGACGTTAATCGTTCTCTTTGTCAGATCGACGATCTTGCTGGTTGCCGGGTTGACCAGTGGGCTAACCTTGTCGAGTGATACATCACTCTTCAGCAACTTCCCGTCGTCTGAGTAGAGGTCGATTGTTTCTGAATATTTTGCCATATTATTCCGTCCTTTTCAGTTAGTGCAATTGGGTTAATAGAAATCAACCGGCACTCTCCTGCCGGTATCTTAGAAGATCTCTACTGCAGGTCCCCGCAGCGAGACTATATGATTTCCATAATTGAGAATATAAGTTTTCTTAATTTGTGTGAATATTTATCTAGAATAATATTATTTGCCGGATCGGTGTTGGAGTGTATATAATCTCAATAATTGGATCTATAGTGAAATAATGGAAATATTGGGATTATTTAAAAAATCAATATTTCCATACGAATGAATTTTTTTTAAAATTATGATGTATACTATTTAATACGATATTTAAACATTGTATTAATAAATATTACTATAATTGGGTGGTATGAATGGGGGCTAATTCATGCGATAATACAGGTTGTAAGCTATATTATTTATTCATTTTCAAATTAGGGTGGGAATATCCTCTTTATTGCAGATTCATGGACGATATGGGTGTAGTATATATATATTTACAATGGTGCAGAGGGGCTGTACGAAATTTTGGTCTCCCTATTTATAAAGATCCATCAGGTATTTTCGCCGTTTGCATTCTGCCAGGTGAAGATATTTTCTGTCGTGATGGACGATTTTTCCGTCTCAATTCCGGCGTCGGAGAATAATAATACTATTTTTATTCATTCGCTTCTGGATGTTCTTTTCGTAATTGCTTCCTTGTTCATCTCAGAATATTCCTCAGGCGGGCAGGGCTCAAATTGATGGTTTTGTTTCCGTGTTTTTCGCACTGTCTGCGTCCCTGTGTGGTCCTCCGGAACCAAAATGCGCGTCTGATGGGGGGCACGGGTTTTTTGGTATGTAATTATAAAAGGAAGCAGAATTCATCCCATCTCGATTTTGCTAATACTATGGAGAGTTTTTTGTACACTCCCTCTGCTCTTTATATAAGATTGGGCAGGGATCTTCGCACGAGGTTGTGATGTTCTCATGAACCGGATGAGTAATACGCCCGCTGTGGGTGTTCTGTGGAAGTCCGGAGGATTAAAAATGTATAAAAAGAGATTCAGGCCAGTGTCACCACAGCACCTGCAATGGCCAGCAGGATGATGGCGACACCCATCAGGTAGTCCGGTGTCCCGAACGGCCGGTCCAGTCCGGGGGTGCGGGCCATCGTCCGTAATCCCCGGAGGTCAATGGTGAGTCCAAGCACATTGGCCTTCCCGAGGGCGTTTGCGACAAGCGGGATGATGATGGGTGTCAGTTCACGGACTTTACCTTTCAGGCCGGTGCCGGGGTTGTATGCCCGGGCACGCTGTGCTTCTGATATGCGTTTCCCTTCCAGCTGAAGGCTGGGGATAAACCGGATGGCAATCAGGAGCATCAGGGAGTAGTCCACCGGGAGGTGCATCTTCTGCAGGGCGGTCACAAGATCACGGGGCTGGGTGGAGATGATCATCAGCTGGAATGCAAAGAGCATCACAAAGAACCGCAGGGAGAGTATGGCGGCGAAGTGCAGTGCTCCGGTGGTGATGGGGATGTGGCCTCCGATGACCGGGACGCCTGCGGGGATGAGGTATCCGACGACATCGCCACTCTGCATCGTGAGGATGGTGAGAAGCATCAGTCCCGCACTCAGGAATATGAGCATCGGCACCTGGGCGAGGAGTTCGCGTGCGAAGCGTCCGATGGCAGCCATGGCGAAGACGAGCAGGATGAGTCCGGCAACGACCAGTGGTTCTGTTGAGATGATGGCAATCGCAATGACCACCAGAAGGAAGCAGATCTTGGTGAGTGCGTTCATCCGGTGAAAGACACCGTCAATTCGTTTATACTGAAGAATCTCTGCCATTATGCTGCACCTCCGTGCATGCGTGTGCTGTCTGACATGATCTGCCCGCCATCCATCCGGATGATGCGCTGTGCGTGCTGTTTTACAATCGACATGTCGTGGCTGACCATGATCACCGAATGTCCGGCACCCGCAAGGGACTGCAGGATGCCCATAATCCGTTCGGCCTCTTCGGTGTCAAGCCCGGTGGTCGGTTCGTCGAGGATGATGACGTCAGGTTTCATTGCAACAACACAGGCGATTGCGAGGCGCTGGCGTTCCCCCCTGCTCATGGCGCGGGGGAACTGTGATTCACGTCCTTCGAGACCGACCATGGCAAGGACCTCCCGGATCCGTTTCTCGGATGCTGCCGGGTCAATCCCGATATTCTTCATCCCGAACTGCATCTCCCGGACGACTGTATCTTCAAAGAGCATGGTGTCGGGGTTCTGGAAGACGAGGCCCGCCTGCTGTGCGAGACGGGTGACTGTCTCATCCGCTGCATTGAGTCCGCAGACGGTTACGGTTCCGGATGTCGGGCGCAACAGGCCGTTGAAGTGTTTGACAAGGGTTGTCTTCCCCGACCCGTTCTCACCGATGATGGCGGTGAGTTCACCGGCGTATATGTCCAGGCTGACCCCGGAGAGGGCGGGTGCCGCCTTCCCGTAGCGGTGAACCAGATCCCGCACCGTAACCTGTGGTTCGCCCGTGCGGGCAACCGATGCGGTGTCCACCAGTTCCTCTTCACGCTCCTGTTCATCGGGATAGGTAGCAAAGAATTCCGCTGCTGTTTCGTCTTTTGTCATGCGGCCGCCAACAATTGTTACGACCCGGTCCGCGATGGAAGCGAGTTCGCGGGGTTTTTGTTCGACAACGATGATGGTCTTGCCCGCCTCTTTGAGCTTTGCAAGAATACCGATAATGCTCTCTGTTGCGGAGGTATCGAGTTCTGCGGTTGCCTCGTCCAGAATCAGGCATTCTGTGCCGGATGCAAGAGTGGAGGCAAGGGCTACCCGTTGCTTTTGCCCTCCGGAGAGTGAATGGGGGGCACGGTAACGGAGGTCGGTGAGGTTGGTGAAGGTGAGCATCTCTTCCAGGCGTGTCCGGACATCTTCCGGCCGGAGTCCACGGTTCTCAAGGCCGGAGAGGATCTCTTCTTCGACGGTGGTGAATATCAGCTGCGCATCGGCATCGTCAAAGACAACGCCGACCCTGCGTCCGATGTCTCCCATGTCCTCGTAGCTGCGTACATCCCGCCCGGAGAGGGAAAGTGTACCCTCCATCGTTCCTTCGTATTCGTGGCAGAGCACACCCGCTGCTGCAAGACAGAAAGTGGTCTTTCCCGCTCCGGTGGTCCCGTTCACAAGGACACACTCGCCCTTTGGTATGGTGAGGGTTATGTCACTGAGTGCGGGGGCGTTCCCCTGCGGATAGGTATAGGAGAAGTCCGCGAACCGGAATGCCGGTGTCTCCGGGTCATCCGATTCTTCCTCTGCCATCGCCATATGCACCTGTTTGTCCTCTCCTTTCGCCCCCCGCATCAGGATCTTTGCGGACGGGATGTAGAGCACCTGCGTAATGATGGCGTTTGCAACGGCGGTGAGGATGACGATGGGTGACACCGCGACGATGAAGGCACTCACGGTAAACCCGTCTCCGGGTGCGGATATGAAGCCTGCAGTGATGACCACGATGCTAACGGCAAGGAACGTGAATCCGCTCACGAGAGTGGCGCCGAAGGTGGCCACTGTGGGTGCAACCGGTATGTGTTTTCGTGTCGCTGAATACAGGGCCATACAGACGAGTGCACCCAGTGGTTCCGAGATGAGGTTTGCCGGCGGGAATATCGAATGGCTGATCAATGCGGATACAATCCCTGCCACGATGCCGATGCCGATGGTGTCCCTGACATTTGGACGGATCAGGATGATTGCAAGGCAGTAGAGTGCGATGATGGGATTCGATACAATCGCGGTGGGGAGAATATTCAATAAATACCGGAGAATGGCGCCAATTGCCAGAAGAATTCCGACAATGGCGATATCACGTGATTTGATGATAATCCCCTCCGTATGATGCCCCTGGGGTATCATTGGTTGGTCTGTGCGGATGTGTAGTAATCATTAATGTATATGTTTGTACATTTGTGCATAAATATGTGTTGGGGGGTGGCGTCCGGAACATCTCTCTTCATCCGGGTGATGGCGCAATCTCTTGTATGCCTTGAACCATTGTGGTGCAGAAGGGTGCAGCGGCAAGGACGGGAATACGGGAAGGGAGAATGCCATCGCCGGGATACCTCTTCCGTCTGAAAGGGGCCTGGTTAGGAGGAAGAAAAACTGTCTGCGCAAAAAAAGGTCAGCGCGCCAGGAAGATGGGCACCTGTAGTTCGGATACCAGTTGTGTGAAGAGGCTGTTTCCGCCATATCGTGGATTTCTCCCGTATGCACCCATGACGATGAGGCCGTATCCGTCGCCTTCCGCCTCTTTGATGATCTCATCCGCTGCTGTTCCTTCGACCACCTTTGTTTCAGTCTCGATGCCTTCCCGGTTAAAGAAGAGCAGAAGCTGCATCATTTCATCGTTGATGTTTTTGTGCATATCCCGCCAGATCTGGGATTCATAGTTTGTGATTCTGTTGCACATATTTGACTGGTTGCAGAAATTAAATGCCATGGACTTTGAGTCCCGTTTGTCAAGTACGGAGAACAGAACGATCTCCGCCTTCTTCTCCCGTGCAATCCGGAGTGCATAGAGCGCTCCCTTGTGGCTCCACATGGAGCCGTCCAGTAATACCAGTATCTTCATTCTTTCCATCTCCTAGAGCATTCCGAACATGGCATAGAGCATCACAAGACCAACGGCGACCGTGATCACCAGCGTTGCCATTCCTATCTTCAGGAACTGCATAAAGGTAATTGCCACTCCTTCCCGTTCTGCGACACCGAGCACGACCACGTTTGCCGAGGCGGCAATGGCCGTTCCGTTTCCGCCCATGCAGGCACCCAGGGAGAGCGCCCACCAGAGGGGGTAAACGTCCATCGTGCCGCTCATATCGTGAATGAGGGGTATCAGTGCTGCGGTGAGCGGGATATTGTCAACAATCGCAGAGGCAAAGGCCGAGAACCAGGCGATAACAAACATCGCCTCAAACTGGGTTGAGACCATGCTGATCATGAACTGAGAGACCATCTCAATGATTCCCGTATTCACGAGTGCACCGACGATGACAAAAAGGCCGGCGAAGAAGAAGAGCGCCGTCCACTCAATCTTCTCAAATATCTCGTCCGGCTGCACCCTGCTCCATATCAGGATGATGGCCGCACCGATGAGGGCGACTTCCGCGGGTTCAAGGGCAAGCGAGGGGTCGACAAACGGGAAGATCACGTGCAGATACACGCCGATGGAACTGTGGATGAAGAAGAGGAAGACCACGAGGAGAATGACTGTCACTGACTTTTTGAAGAGCTTTCTGTCGGTGATCGCACCTTCTTCATCAAGACTGTTGATGGTCTTTGTGATGATTCCCTTCTCCTCGGGTGTCACTTTCATCGACCTGCCGTAGACGGCGAGGAAGAGGATCAGGACCAGCACCATGTCGACTGCGGCAATCGGGCCCATCGTGGTGATGAACTCGTTGAAGGTCAGGCCTGCTGAGGAGGCGATCATGATATTCGGGGGGTCACCGATGAGCGTTGCCGCCCCACCCACGTTGGATGAGATGATCTCTGCAAGGAGGAAGGGCACGGGATTTAAGTCCATCAGTTTGGTGATGTAGAGCAGCATCGGTGTCAGGAGCAGCACCGTTGTAACATTGTCGAGGAAGGCACTGACAATGGCTGTCACCACCGAGAACAGGATCAGCACCATGATCGGACTGCCTTTGGCCATCTTTGCGGTGCGGATGGCAATATACTCGAAGAGGCCGCTGTGCCGGGCCACATTGATGATGATCATCATGCCCATCAGCAGGAATATCGTGCCAAAATCGATGTGCTCAAGCATCGATTCCCAGGGGACGATACCCAGAAATACGACCACCGCGGCGCCTGCCATCGCGGCAACGGCCCGGTGGATGCGCTCATCGATGATGAGGATATATGTCGCAATGAACACGACAAGTGCAAGGAGCTGTACAGTTGTTAACATTGTAGATCACGTCAGAATACAATTGCCGGCTGGGTAAGGGACTGGGCCAGAAGGATGGCGTTTGCGCTCACCGAACAGGAGTCGGGATGGTTGCTCGCATAGCATTTCGGAAGGGTGACCATGTCGAACTCAGGTGCCAGTTTCAGGATGTCCTGCTGTTTGTCTCCGTGGAGTATGCGCCTTTTGCAGCGAATGCTGCGAGAGGTGAGGCAGTGTTCATAGTCATCCAGAAGGCGGGCGCCATATTCCTCCTTTTTCCTGACAAATTCGTCGGCTGCGGCGTCATCCAGAGAGGATCTTATGATCTCTGCGATATGTGCATCGGTGACATATATCAGGGTAACCGTCGCGTTTTCGTATGTTGAAAGCAGTTCACAGATTGATTCCGATACGTCAGTGACAGAATAGTCCAGCGGAAGCAGCACTGTTTTAATTTCGTGCGGCCGCATCTCCTCTTCTGTGAGAATATATTCGCTGTATTCCTTCTGGATCGTCTCGTATTTTGAGCCGACCACATCCTTGAATTTACGCTTAATGAGTCCCTGATAGTATGCCATGCATTTTCTCCTCAGATTAGTACACTATGACTAACTGAAAGGATATATTGGTAATTCTCTCCCCGGAGCAGATAAGTGTGTTGTTACCATAGCAACAACACGGAAAATCAGAAATATTTCTTTGCGGCTTCCAGTTTCCTCTGGCATGCCGGACAGAGGGTCTTTCGTTTTCGGTCCAGTTCGTCCAGTGTCGTCGGACAGAACATGATGCATTCGCTGTTCGCGCAGTGGTCAAGACCCAGCATGTGGCAGAATTCATGGGTGCCTTCCTTCACAGCCCGGTCAATCGTATCATATATGTCACCTTTCCGCTGATAGTAGCTGTTTTCCAGCCGGGTTGTGGAGATGATACCTGCACGCACTGAAGGACGGGCGAGGCCAAAGACAAAATCGTGGCCCGGAATATAGAGGTCTTTCCCGGTTACGATGAGGATGTAGTCCCCGATGCCGTGCTGGCGGGTATAGATGTCCTGCATGTCGGTAAGGATTTTTGATGCGTTATACTGGTTCCGTCCACGGTCGAAGCCACGGAGCATAACCGGATTTTCCTCCAGTAAGACGGGGACTCCCAGAACTGCCCCGATGGCCTGTGCTACCGGGACCTGAAGGCCATTTGGTGCTGTTCTATCCCAAAAGATAAGGAAACTCATCCGAAATAACATTGTCAATGGGGAACTATAAGCATATTGAAGAGCATTTTTCCCGGTTTATCATCGAACATTACCGGTCAGCGACCGAAGTAGGGGTGGGAAGAAATTTCACGGTGGCCGAGTCGCTTGCGAAGGCCGGAGTCGCTGTTCGGACAACGGATATATTCCCACAGGAGCCGCCGGAGGGTATTGCCTTCCTCCGCGATGATGTCTGTGCACCCGATACGGCGTGGTATCGCGGCAGTGAACTCATCTATGCGGTTCGTCCGGGGATCGAGATGATGCCCTGTATCATCGCGCTCGCCCGGTCGGTGAATGCGGACTGTGTCATCTATCATCTGGGCAATGAGATCTACGAACGCGGCGGACGCATCATTGACTGCGGAGTCGTGCTCCACCAGTATTATTCGCGTAGATGAAACGGATCTTTACGAATTGGTGCGGGTGAATGTATCCTAATGATTCTCTGAATGAATACAGGAGCAAGGGGGGCACCCCCTCCCTTGCCTTTCAATTCTTTTATTGAATCCTTTTTATTAAATCAGGCTTGTGTGACATTGAAGTGTCCTATTCCCTGAGGCAAGGGAGGGTTCCCCTCCCTGCCAGACCCACCCCTTCAGGGGATGGTCGCAGGGGGAATGGGCAAGCATTCCCCCTTGCTCCATTTTTTGTTATATTATGGACATAATTTGGACAAAATTCTGTGATGTCTGTGGTCAGAAATGGGAAGAATAGTCAAAATTGGAAAGATGCATGGGGTGGAGTGTTTCCCTGATCTAGAACCCGTCAAAGAGTGTCTTCTGTGATGTGTCCGGCACGGGTTCGGGTGCTGCTGCCGGTTTCGGGTCTGCGACCTCATTCACGGTCTCCTGTGCCGGGGGTGCTTCCGGCGGGTCATCCTCTGCGGTGAGGGTCGGCTGCACGTCCGGCGCTTTTTTCGGCGTCTCTTTTTCTGCCTTCTGCCCCTTTTTCACCTTCTTCTTTGTGTAGCCCCGCTCTTCCTCGCGCCGCTCTTTTGCAAGAGTTTTGGCGATAGAGGCTGCCTGCGTCTTATCTCCGATAAAGAATTCCAGTTCGTCGCGATCAAGGTACAGGGCGCGTGCGTACACTTCGGGATCCGCCTCGATGAGTTTGGTTATGGGGGTGAAGAAGTCCTCGCGGAGTGCATTTCCGGGAATATGGTATGTCTCCCCGAGCTTTCCCATGATATTGCTTCTCAGCGATTTCTGTTTGCGTCCGGTGCCCATTTTGCGCCAGCGTTCCGGCGGCATGATGCGGGCGTGTATGCCCCGTCCTCCGGCGGCCTCGGCAGGGCCCATGACCATCAGGGCAGATGCATATTTCCAGAGTGTGTAATACTGACGGCGGTAGGTGCGGCCGATAAACCGGTCCGCTCTGGCCAGGGTTTCATAGGCATACGCTTTATCCTCAGTGTCTTTCACCGAGCCAATCGATTCCTCTATCCATTGTTCAATGGTGTCGGGTGTATCGTTCACCTCACGTGCATAGCGCAGCAGGATGTCATCGTCCGCACCGGCATGGATCGCTTTGATGAGTTCGAATATGGATGTGCGTTCGTCTTTCTGTGAAGTCTGCACTTCGGCTGTGCTCACATGGTCGGTACCGATTGCCGCAGCAGACAGACTGTTTACGGCCGAGCGCATGTCCCCGCCGGAATTATCTGCGATTTGCTGTAATGCGGCAGCGTCACAGTCCACCCCTTCCCGCGAACAGATGTAGTGCAGGTGGGCAGCGATGGTCTTTGTTGTTAGCGCCCGAAACTGCACCGTGTCACAGAGACGGCGGATTGACTGGTCAAGGCCGTAGAGATCGTTTGCGATCAGAATGATGGGCTGAAGGGACGACCGGATGACCTCTGCTATTGCACGGGCGCCGCCCCGGTCGGCATTGCCGTGAATATTGTCCGCCTCGTCAAAGATGATGAGCCGCCGTCCGGTGCCGGTGAGACTTGCGGTGGTGCTGCCCGCGCCGGCAATCTTCTCAATGACACCTTTTGTGCGCTGATCGCTTGCGTTGAGTTCAATGACGTCCCATCCCATGTCACGGGCGAGAGCATGGGCTGCGGTTGTCTTTCCGATTCCGGGTTTTCCGTAGAGGATGAGTGGCCTCACGCCGGTATGCCAGGAACGTCCCCACTCCGCGATCTGCCGGATTGCCGAGCCGTTGCCAACAATATCCTGCAGGTGCTGAGGTCTGTACTGTGCAGCCCAGTCCATGGTATATTCTCTGTCGCAAAGGGTGAAAAATGCAGTGATACCGGTTGAATGTCCCGGAGATTTTCCACCGTCCTGAGACTCCCTGTCTACCCGTTTTCCGGAGTGAAATGTATCTGCCCGGAGGGGGTGGCAGTGTTCGCCATTGCGACGGTAACCGGGGATAATATGCATATTATTAACTGAACTGACGCTGATGATTTGATCAAAGATGGTGTTAATGTGGTAGAATGTTCCACAGACGAGATTGCTGATGCCATACGCGCCTATGATGGCGTTACCCGCAAACGTGCAATCGGAGAAATAATTGAATCACTCCGTCTGGTGACACCAAACGTCCCGGTCTCATTCGGGGATGACGCGGCGCTTATACAGAACGGAGATTCCGGCCTGCTCCTTGCAGCTGACGGCATCTGGAGCCGTCTTCTGGATGCGGATCCATACTGGGCAGGGTTCTGTGCAGTGCTGGTAAACGTACATGATATTGCTGCGATGGGGGGCACTCCTCTTGCTATTGTGGATATTTTGTCAGTAAAAGATTCCGATGTCTGTCATGAAGTGCTGAGAGGCATGTATGAGGCCTCTGCCAAGTTCTGTGTACCGGTGGTGGGAGGACACCTCCATCCGGATGCGGAGATGAATGTCATCGACGTGGCGATCCTCGGCTCAGTCAACCCTGAATATGCAATATTTTCTCACACCGCAGGGGAGGGTGACCGGATTGTCGCAGCGATTGACCTTGAAGGGCGGATACATCCGTCATGTGCGCTGAACTGGGATTCCGCCACGCTCAGAACGGCAGAGGAGGTGCGGGCACAGATTCGTGTGATGCACACTCTCGGTACCGATAAGCTGGTGAGTGCCGGGAAGGATATCAGCAATCCCGGTGTTATCGGTACGCTGGGAATGCTGCTTGAGACCAGCAGGAAGGGTGCCTCTGTCTGTCTCGATGATATTCCGCGGCCCGACCTGGATGCCATCGGGATCACCTTTGACCACTGGGTGCGTATGTATCCGGGAATGGGATTTGTCGTAACCGTCCCTGCCGAATCGGTTGACCGTGTTCTGGAGCTCTTTTCCGGTGTCGGCATGGCCGCAGCGGATATCGGGGTCGTAACGGATTCGCAGAAACTCATTATCCGTCATGGCGATGCGGAAACAACCGTCTTTGACCTGAAAAAGCAGGGAATCATGGGGATTCCCACTGATAACTGAGGGGGTGCATTCGGTGGTCATCGGGATTGGTGCCGGGACAGACCCGGAATCTGTCCGGGCGACCATGGAGAGGCTTTCGGAAACAATTCCACTTCGCTGTTTTACGCATTCCCGCAATCGGGATGCCTTTGCCGGTTTTGATGCCGTCTTTTCCGATACGCCGGAAGAGGCGTTGGTGCAGGCCCTCTACTCAGGCGATATTGCTGCGGCCATACGGGGGAGTCTGCCGTCCAACAGTACACTCTCTGCACTGAAACGGGTGGCAGGCGTCCCCCGACTGGAGCGGATCGCCTTTCTTGAAACGGCAGGCGGGGTACGGTTTCTCCTGGCACCGGTCGGGGTGGATGAAGGATGGACCGTTGACGAGAAGGTCTCCTTCATTGTACGGGCACGGAAGATGGCGCCTGCCTTCGGGGTGAGCGACCGTGTCGCCGTCCTTTCCGGGGGCCGCCTCGGAGACGTGGGACGTCATCCGGCGGTGGACAAAACGATTGCCGATGCAGAGGCGGTGGCCGCCCGCACCGGTGCTTTCCATGCAGAGATTCTGATCGAGTCGGCGGTCTGTTCCCACGGGATTATCATCGCCCCGGACGGGATATCCGGGAACCTCATTTTCCGTACATTATGCCTCCTCGGAGAGGGCTTTGCGCATGGAGCACCGGTGGCAAATATCGATAGAATTTTTGTCGATACTTCGCGCGCCTCTTCAGATTATTCCAATTCGGTATTCATTGCCAATTCGTTGTTAAAAAAATAAATACGGATTTTTACACAATCAAATCTACGAATAATCCGTTTAAAATCGTTTTATTTAATACATGTCCGATTTGCAAAGGGTGATTGAAATACTGTTCATATTCTCTCTATTGTTGATTTTACAGGGTATTTTATCCCGGATTTCCAGAAAGTTTTTATATTAACTTGCCAATTTTCTTCTTGAGGTGGAATTGAAATGGCGAATGATCTACCTATCGCTGCAGTCGTGAGGATTGCAAAAAACAACGGTGCTGAGAGAGTTGGCAGCGATGCCGCACAGGCAATCGCAGATGCTGCTCAGGAGTACATTGCAGAGCTGACCAAAGAAGCAAGCAAGTACGCAAAGCACGCTGGCCGAAAGACGATCAAGAAAGAAGATGTTGACCTTGCAGTCAATGAACTGAACCTTTAAACATCTTTTTTCAAAAATTATGTCTCATAAAAACGGGGCCTGAAACATCTGTTTCATGCACGTTTTTGGAGAATAAAAAAAAGTTCAGATTATTCCTTTTGTGCTCGGGATATCAGTCCGTCCGGGCAGTTCCTCTGATGCCATTCTGAAAGCGACACCGAAGGTTTTGAAGAGTGCCTCACAGATATGGTGATCGTTTCTGCCGGTGGCCTTCATATGGGCGGTGATACCTGCTTTGATACAGAGTGAGTAGAAGAAATGTTCAAAGATGTCCGCAGGGATTTTTCCGAACCCGTTCGGTGAGAACGCCGCGTCATACACGAGATATCCCCGTCCCCCAAGGTCCAGCGTGACCACCGCGATTGCTTCGTCCATGGGCACTGCCATGTGTGCGAACCGCTGAATGCCCCGTTTCTCCCCCAGTGCCTCACGGAGCGCCTCGCCAAGGACAATTGCCGTGTCCTCGATGGTGTGGTGGCAGTCGATTTCAAGGTCCCCCATCGCTTTCACCGTCAGGCCAAACCTCCCGTGGCGTGCACAGGATTCCAGCATGTGGTCGAAGAACGGGATCCCGGTATCGATTGCTATCGTACCTTCGGTATCCAGGTCCACGGTGATGGTGATATCCGTCTCATTCGTTTTTCGTGTTATTTCCGCCTGTCTCATCTCTCTGCCTCTTCTATTGCTTCTTTCAGGGTGATAGTGCCCCTGTACAGGGCTGAACCGAGTACAATGCCCTCCACACCTATCTCACGCATGATCCGGACGTCCTGCGGCGTTGTGATGCCTCCTGACGCGATTACCGGGATACGCACGGCCTCTCTCAGACGCCTGACCGGTTCTTCTGCGATACCGTTACAGAGTCCTTCCACATCCACGTTGGTGAAGAGGAGAGAGCCTGCCCCCTTCTCTTCAAAGAGCCGGGCCATCGTGATGAGGTCACCTGCTGTCTTCTCCCAGCCATGTACGACCACGTTGCCGCCCCGTGCATCGACACCGGCCATCACCGCTTCTTTGCCGTAAATGTCTGCAATCTCCGTGATCGCGTCCGGATTGTCTGCCGCAAGCGTGCCGATGATGACGCGGGTCACACCGGCATCCAGCCAGCCTGCTGCATCGCGGGTGCTCCGGATGCCACCGCCCAGCTGGATCTCGGCACCGGTGGAGCGGATGATCTCTTTGATCAGACCGACATTCTTCTCCGCCGCCCCGAATGCGCCGTCCAGGTTGATGACATGGAGGGCGTCTGCTCCTTCCTGCAGCCAGTCCTTTGCACGGGAAACCGGGTCGCCATATGTGACGGCGTTTTCCCGGTTGCCCTGCACCAGCTGGACACAGGTGCCGTTCAGGATGTCCACAGCGGGAAATACCTTCATGGCTCTCACCGGATCAGCCGGTCGATCGGCATGACAAGGATATCTTTTGCACCGGCGTTCCTGAGACGGGTGATGAGCTGGTATACCCGTTCCTCATCCACCACGGCATGAACCGCAACGAGACTGCCGTCTGATGCGACGTCCATGACCGTCGGTCCGCCGAGACCCGGCAGCACTTCACTCACTTCATCCAGGGAGTCGCGGTGTACGTTCATCATCAGGTAACACTTGCCGCGGGCGGAGATGACACTGTCGAGGGCAAGGGTGATCTCATCAATCTTGTCCCGCCGTTGTTCCATGGCGGTATTGTTCCCGATGAGAATGGTCGTTGACCGGAGGATCTCTTCAATGATGATCAGGTGGTTGGTCTTCAGGGTCGTCCCGGAACTCGTCAGATCGACAATGGCGTCCGCCACCCCGAGATAGGGTGTTGCCTCACAGGCACCGCCGACCGGGAAGAAATCCACATTTACTCCCCGTTCCCGGAAGAATCCCTCTGTGATGTGGGGGAACTCCGTTGCAATCCGCTTGCCTTCAAGGTCAGCAGCTGTCCGGATACCGGACTCCTCCGGGACCGCGAGAACAAGGGTTGCACCGCCCATCTTCAGGTCCAGAATCTCTGTCACCGGTGATCCGCGTTCCCCGACCATGTCACGCCCGGTGATCCCCAGATCTGCCGCACCATTCGCCACGTATTCGGGAATGTCTATCGGCCGGGCAAAGAGCACTTCGACAGCCGGGTCACATGTCGGTGCGATGAGCTTGCGGCTGGATGAACTATGGAGATGGAGTCCGCCCTTTTCCAGGAGTTCGATAATGGGGTCAGATATGCGTCCTTTGTTCGGGATGGCCAGCCGTAGGTGCTCTCGTGTCTCGTCTGTCATATGGGTAATTCCGTCTGTGTTGGGATTAGAAGGTCTTCATCTCACCGCGGATGACACGTTCGGTGATTGAAGTGATATTCTCAAGACCTGCATCGATGATCTCTTCGATACCGCGGCTGATGGCTGCCTCGTCGGCCCCCTTTGCCGCCACAAACTGTGCGCCTGCGATGAGCGGCTGGTCAATCGGCCGGCCGATCTGGGAGAGGAGTCTGATGTAGAGGTCCTCGATGCCGTCAATCTCCTGCGCACACTGCTGTGCCATTTCGGTCGAAAGGAGGTTGTAGATCTTTCCGATATGGTTTATCGGGTTCTTTCCGCTGGTCGCTTCCATGCTCATGGGGCGGTGCGGGGTGATAAGACCGTTTGCACGGTTGCCACGGCCCACCGATCCGTCGTCACCCATTTCAGCAGAGGTGCCGGTCACGGTCAGGAAGATGGCATCCTCCTTTTCGTAGTTGTCGCCGGTGTTGATGTCCACGGTGACCTTTCGGTCGGTAATACCGGATGCGACACGATGCACTTCTTCACCGACTTTGGTGACTGCCTCAATGTAGTCGTTCATGTCGGCACAGAACCGGTCGATCATGGGTACACAGAGGGTGAGGTTCATCTCCTCTTCCTGCCGCAGGCCCATGATCTTGATGTCGGTTCCGATGATCGGGTTTTTGGGGCGGTATACGCCGTCGAGGTGTTCGCTCACGGCAAGAATGACCGTTTCCAGATCGGAGAACGGTGCATGTCCCACACCAAAGGAGGTGTCGTTTGCGTGCGGGAGATGTTTCTCCTCGCAGGCACGGAATACATCCCGGAGATCAGAGGATCCTGCTCCCATACGGCAGTCAACGATGACATCCTTGTTCATGTTGAGGTATTCCAAAGTTTCTGAGAGGTAATTTCGTGCGGCCTCAAGTGCAATGGCGTCGGTGGGTACGGTCACGCCGTCAAAGGTCTTTGTGGCACGCCCGGTGAGCAGTACATACATCGGTCGGGTGACAACACCGCCACCGAACCGTGGGAGCGACTCCCCTGCCACAATCTCGCCCTGGTCGGTGTTGTGGTGGAGGACAGCACCGCATTCATCCAGATATGCCCGTGAGAGTGCCTGTGAGACCGCTTCTGCGATCCCGTCTGCAAGGCTGTCCGGGTGGCCGATACATTTGCGTTCTGCAAGTTCCAGCTTCTGTCTGTTAAGCGGTGTTTCGCTGAGTGTCTCAACTGCAATATTACGTACCATTGATCTTCACGAACTCCTAATAGATAATTAAAAAGTGGGTTCAGTGTAACATAAGAATTTCCATTATGGTAAAATATTACTCTGGAGAATACTTTGGGAATACCAGGAAAATTATGGTCTCCTTCGCAGTTTTGTCCGGGTAACGAATCATACGAAATCAACATGCAGGGGAGGGGGTGCCCGCCTCCCTGCCTCTCCCCCTCAGGTGACCGGTTGCAATAGGGGGTGGACTGGTCCTCCATTGCCCGGTTGCAGTATTGAACGCTATGAAATATGATGATCACGTGGGTTCAATAATATGGATAAGAACCTTAGTTTTTAATTCTGACGTCTGAGCGGACGGTCAGCCAGCATTCGCCGTTCCGGAATACCCGGACCATGCCGCCGCTCTCTGATATGGTGACTCCCACGGCGGGGATGATGCGGGTGAGGGATGCGGTTGCCCGGTGCCTCCCGCCCATGCCAGGGGGGAGGCTCAGGTCGTCTCCTTTGACATCGATATACCGGCCGGCGGACTGGATGGAGCCTGTCGTGTCCACGACAAAGACCCCGTCCAACTGGGCGAACTCCTTGACGCTTTCCCAGTTGTTGCGGTTGGTGATATCCCGGACTTCCTTCCGGTGTCCCTGGTAGGGGTTGATGATGGCGGAGTGGGAGTGAGTGTAGATCTCCTCCGTGTTGCCGATGATAAACGCGGTACCAATTGATCTGCCTTCCCGGCCTTCGACCGCTATCTCAAGGGCCAGCTGCAGGACCGCGGTCATCACGTCCCGCGGGACAATATCATCGAACTCCTTGACGCTGATGAACTCCTTCTCCTGGTTGATGTCATAGACAAGGATCGCATACGGGAAGACGCCGACCACTTTGCCCGATTCATACTTCTGGGTGATATAGATCTGGACGGCGGCATCATGCAGGTGCCGCTCGGAGATCTCAAGGATGTCGTGCATCGTGAGGTCACGCAGGACATCAAGCTGCATATCCTGCACCCATATGACGGGGATGTCACAGGTGAACTCCACCGGTTCGATAAAGGAGACAATTGCCTTTGCGCCGACCTCTTCTGCAAGTGCCGCCGCTGCGTTCAGCATCGTCGTGGTCATAACAGCTCCCGCACCAGCTCCGGAATATCAGAGGGTTTTCCCGCGACCGGGATGCCCAACCGACTGAGCCGTGCAATCTTTGAGACGGCATCGCCTTCGCCGCCTTCGATGATGGCGCCTGCGTGGCCCATCCGTTTCTCCGGCGGGGCGGATATGCCTGCGATATAGGATACCAGCGGGAGGTTCGTTGATCTCGCTCCCTCCTCTTCGAGGTTTCCGCCGACTTCACCGATCAGCACAACGGCCTTTGTCTGCGGATCGGATTCAAACCGTTCCAAAACCTCGGTGAAGGTCTGGCCGATGACCGGGTCGCCGCCGATACCGACGACAGTGGACTGGCCGATGCCTGCCCGTGTCAGTTCGTTGATGACCTCGTAGGTGAGTGTTCCGCTCCGGGAGATGATACCCACGTTGCCGGGCATGGCAAGGTGGGGTGGCATGATGCCGAGTTTCAGCTCACCCGGGGAGAGCGTGCCGGGGCAGTTGGGCCCGATGACCGTGCACCCCTCCATCCGGGCAAACGCAAGGGACCGCATGGTGTCATGCACCGGGATACCCTCGGTGATGGCGACCACGAGTTCAAGACCGGCGCTGGCTCCCTCCATGATGGAGTCGCCTGCCGCAAAACCGGGCACAAAGAGAACCGAGGTGGTCGCATCGTGCTCTGCCATTGCCTCGCGCACGCTGTTATACACCGGGACACCGTGAACCGTCTGGCCGCCCTTTCCGGGGGTGACGCCTGCGACTACCCCGCGTCCGCCGGTCTCCCGTGCGTACTGGTTCATCAGATTGATGTGGAATGCACCCTGGTTGCCGGTGGCACCCTGGACGATGACGCCGGTCGTATGGTCTCCGTATATCATGCTGCTGCCTCCTTTACTGCCTCTTTGACCACATCTTCCATGGTGTCGAGCATCTGGTATCCGTTCTTCGCAAGGAGGGCGCGTCCCTCCTCTTCGTTCGTTCCCGCAAGGCGGGTGATGACGAGCTGGTCGATGCCTGCGTCGATGATGCCGCGTGCCACTTCATCGCACCGGGTGATGCCGCCGAGGAGGTTGACCACGATGACTTTCACATCCGGCATGCCCGCCACCAGACGGACGGCCTTCATGACCCGCTCCCGTCCGGCACCGCCACCGACATCGAGGAAGTTTGCCGCCTTGCCGTTGTAGTGTGCGATAAGGTCAAGCGTGGACATCGTGAGGCCCGCACCGTTTCCGATGACGCCAATCGAGCCGTCCAGCTCGACGTAGGAGAATCCGTTCTCCTCGGCCTCCCGCTCCCGTGGCGTCAGGTCGCGGTTTGCAGTGATACCCTGTCGTGCGAGGGCATTGTCGTCGACGATGAGTTTTGCGTCTGCGGCAAAGACTCCCCGTGAGGTTGTCACGAGGGGGTTGATCTCTGCGAGGAGCGCGTCTGAGGCGCAGAACGCCTTGTAGAGATTGTTGATGACCGGCCCGAGTTCTTTCGGGGCGTCTCCCAGTATCTGCCGCATCAGAAATCCCGGCACGTCAGAGAGCAGGGGTGAGAACCCGGCACGCCGGAGAGCGTCCGGTCTGGTCCGTGCCGTCTCTTCGATGTCCACGCCGCCGGTCTCCGCAAAGAGAATCATGGGCTGGCGGGTCGTCCGGTCAATCGTGATGCTTACATAGTATTCGTGTTCAATCGGGAGTTTCTCTTCCACAAGGATGGCCTTCGGGATAAGGCCCTTGATCGGGAAGGAAAAGAGATGGGTGGCCGCTTCGACCGCATCTGCCTTCCGGGTGATGATGATGCCGCCTGCTTTTCCCCGTCCCCCGACGTCTACCTGCGATTTGACCACGACTTCGTCCGTGAATCCGTCCAGGAGACGCCGGAGTTCATCCGGGCTTCTGATTACCACACCGTCCGGGATCGGGATCCCGTTCTTGCTGAATATCTCTTTTGCTTCAAATTCAAGGAGTTTCATCCGTTATTTCCTCTGTTTATTGTCTTCCCAGTTCAAATCCGCGGTGAAGGGCTGCGAGGTTCAGGTCCTCGGTTCCTTTCGGGACACTGTCAAGGACCGCCTGTTCAATGGCGTCCTCTGATACCACACCGGTGGCGGTCACGAGGGCGCCGAGCATTACAATATTTGCGACGATGACCCGGCCCAGGTTCTCTTTGGCCTCGGTGGTGGCGGGGATTTCGATACAGGTGCACGCCGGGCGGGAGAGCACCAGTTCTGAGTCCACCAGCATGAGGGCGTCCTCCGGGGCGGTTGCCCCGTACTTCTCAAAGCCCTGCTGGGACATGATCACATAGATGTCCGGTGTGGTGACCTTCGGGTAGAGGATGGGTTCGTCGTCAATGACGTCTGCACTCATCGACGCACCGCCCCGTGCCTCCGGCCCGTAGACCTGAGTCTGCACCGCGTATTTATTGCTGTAGAGGGCCGCCGCCCGCCCGAGAATGACCGCCGAGAGGATCACTCCCTGCCCTCCGAATCCGGAGAAGAGGACTTCGTGCCTCATCTGCGCACCCCCATTGCCGGGCGCTGCCGGTGGATAAATTCACCGACCGTGAAGTGTTCCTCGGGGATTGGTTTTCCTTCCTGCTCCATCCGGCGTGCCTTCTGGAGGAGGATGGCATGCGTACGCATCCACTCCACCTGGTCTGTCACCTGCCGGAGTTTGTTTCTCCTGCCGTATGCCGTCGGGCACTGGACCATTGCCTCGATAAACGAGAGTCCTTCGGTCGCAAGGCCGGTCTCGATCGCTTTGGTCAGTTCCTTTGTGTGGTAGGACGTCCACCGTGCCACATGGCTTGCCCCGGCCGCAACCGCAAGGTCTGCGAGGTCAAAGACGGGTTCTGTTGCTCCGTAGGGGGTGGTCGTGGAGATCTTCCCGACGGGAGTGCAGGGGCTTCCCTGTCCGCCGGTCATGCCGTAGATCATATTGTTCATGCAGATGACGGTCATGTCGATATTCCGTCTGCATGCATGAATGAAGTGATTGCCGCCGATTGCAGAGAGGTCACCGTCTCCGGTGAAGACCACGACATTGAGATCGGGATTCGCCATCTTCACACCGGTCGCAAAGGCAAGTGCTCTCCCGTGGGTGGTGTGCAGGGAGTCTGTCGATATGTATCCCGGTGCACGGGATGAACAGCCGATACCGGAGATAAATACCGTGTCGTCGATCTCCCACTGCATCATGTCCACCGCCTTGATGGCACAGTTCATCACGGTGCCGTTGCCGCACCCGGTGCAGAAGATATGGGGGAGGCGGTCTTCGCGGTACCACTTCTCAAAGACTCTGGTGGTCATTTCTCTGCCTCCACGGCTGCGTAGAGTTCATCCGGCGTGTGAATGTAGCCGCCGATCTTCGGCATGGAGACGACCTTTTCACCCGTTGTGTGGCGGGCGACCTCGCGTACCATCTGGCCGAGGTTCAGTTCCGGCACGATGAAGGTCTTTGCATTGGGGAAGAGCTTCAGGGTGTCCTCGGGGAACGGCCAGACAATTCTCAGGTTGAGATGGCCGATCTCCTCGTTGGGGTGGTCGTGCAGGACCTGCCGGACCGTCCTGGCACCGGGTCCGTAGGTGACAAAGACGGTCTCCGCATCGGTGTTGACCGCGTCATAGTCGGCAATCTCGTGGCGTTTGGACTCCACCTTGTTGTAGAGGCGCTTCACCAGTTTCGCGTGGACGTCGGGGTCGGTTGTATCCGGGTACCCGCGTTCATCGTGTGTCAGGCCGGTGACATGCACCCGGTGGCCGCTGCCGAACTTCGCAAATCCGGGGACCCCGTTCTCATCTGCTTCAAAGGGGAGTTTCCCCTCCTGAAGCGGTTTTCGGGGCACGATGTCGACCTTGTCGGGG
This sequence comes from Methanogenium organophilum, assembly GCF_026684035.1. Taxonomy (NCBI): domain Archaea; kingdom Methanobacteriati; phylum Methanobacteriota; class Methanomicrobia; order Methanomicrobiales; family Methanomicrobiaceae; genus Methanogenium; species Methanogenium organophilum. The sequence continues at coordinate 567,487 of NZ_CP113361.1, read as the reverse complement.
ATGATGATCCGCTCACGCATGTGGCCGATGGTCTCATCCGACATCACAAAGGTGGGGACACGGAACCGGTCGGCGAGATTGAACGCCTTTGCTGTCAGTTCATACATCTCCTGCACCGTCGAGGGGACAACGGCAATCGTTGCCATATCACCGTGTGAACCGAACCGGCACTGCATCATGTCTCCCTGTGCGGACATCGTCGGCTGTCCGGTGGAGGGGCCGCCCCGCTGGATGTTGACGATGACACACGGTGTCTCCGTCATCACCGCATAGCCGATGTTCTCCATCATAAGGGAGAATCCCGGCCCGGACGTGGCGGTCATGGAGCGTGCACCGGTCCACGAGGCGCCGATGATGGCCCCCATGCTTGCGATCTCGTCTTCCATCTGGATGAAGGTCCCTCCCGCCTTCGGGAGCTTCAGTGCCATCAGCTCTGCAACTTCGGTTGATGGGGTAATCGGGTATCCCCCGAAGAAATTGCATCCTGCGGCAAGAGCACCCTCACAGCAGGCTCGGTTTCCCTGCATGAACTCAATTTTGCTCAAAACTCAATCACCACGCTTTCTTCAGAATAAGGGTCTTCTTCAACCCAGTAAATTGCCTGATCCGGGCAGATCATCTGGCATGCGCCGCATAACTGCCTCCCATAGAGTTTTCTGAGGCGGCAGTTGGTGCACCGTTCCGGGCGGTCAAGGATGGGAACAATAATTCCCCGTTCGTTGAGTTTTCTGCCTTCCTGAAATATATTGTATGGGCAGACGGTGGTGCAGAGGTTGCACCCTTTGCACCTCCGTTCATCGATTATCAGTTTCATCAGGCACGTCCTGCGTATATGTTGTTTCGGGTATTTACTAAAGGTATCGACAGTTCCGGTTGCCTTCCCAAAATAGAGAGGGAAATCAGAACATTTCGTCAAATGCTCTCTGGGCACGGAGGCGGACGTCACGGAAGAGATCATTTCCCTCCGCGTCGATTGCAACGGTCAGGGGGAGCTCTCTGCACTCGATGGCCCAGACGGCCTCAGGCATCCCCAAATCTTCGAAGAACACGCCTTTCAGGGTCATCCGTGAGGCTGCAAGGGCCGCACACCCGCCGGTGAAGGCGAGATAGACACCCCTGCCCCGGAGTTCTTCCCGCACGGTGTCGCCCATACCGCCCTTGCCGATGAGTGCCCGCACACCGGCATCGAGGAGGAATCCAGAGAGTTCGTTCATCCGTGCACTGGTGGTGGGGCCCGCGGCGATGATTTTGCCCTCCTTCACCACCGGTCCGCAGTGGTAGACGGCCGCCCCCTTCGGGTCAAAGGGGATGCCTGCCTCCTGCATACGGAGGTGCGCCTCGTCGCGGGCGGTATAGATCATTCCGGAGAGGGTGACTCTGTCCCCTGCTTTGAGGGCGAGCACCTCGTCGCCCAGCGGGGTTGTGAGGGTGGTCATGGATACTGCACCTCCACCGTCGCCCGCCGGGCCGCCCAGCACTGGACATTTAGGGCAACAGGGAGTGATGCTGTGTGGCACCCTCCTTTTCGTATCCGCACGCCGAGACAGGTCGTCTTCCCGCCGAGGCCCATCGGGCCGATCCCGAGGGCGTTTACCGCGTTATAGATCTCCTGTTCGAAGGCCGTCATCTCTCCAAGTGGTTCGAGGAGCGCTTCCTTTGCGAGCGCTGCCGCCCCGTCAGCAGTGGAGCCGATGCCGATGCCTAAGATCACCGGCGGGCAGGGTTTTCCCCCGGCACGGAGCATGCACTCCGTGATGAACTGCGCAATCTTTCCGGTCTCGGACGGCAGGAACATCCGCAGTGCGGAGACATTCTCCGACCCGGCCCCTTTGGGGAGCACCGTGAGGGTGAACGTATCGCCCGGCGAGATATGCACGGCGGGCATCCCTGCACCGCAGTTGTCGCCTGAATTTTCCCGTGTGCACGGGGAGACGACATTGGGGCGCAGCGGCACCTCTTTGGTCGCCTGCCGCACGCCGTCACGCACGCCTTCGGTGATGGCATCCGTGTACGGGACCGCGGGTGGTATCGTGATATAGACCACCGGGACGCCGGTGTCCTGGCAGATAGGGACATTTCGTCTCTCTGCAGTTTCGATGTTTTCAAATATGGCTTCGAGTTCGCTGCGGGCAACAGGACTCTCTTCTGCTGCGTATGCGCTCTTCAGTGCCGCTTTGACATCGGGTGGGAGGTGGATTTCCGCCTCTCTCAGTGCGTCAGCAGTTGCCTGTGCAACGGCGGCGCGTATTCTCTCCTGTTCTTGTAATTCAGGCATGTTTCCCTTCCCATCTCTTCAATGGAGATGGGTAATCGAATGGTAAAAAAGTATATGCCCCCGTTGGGGGAATACGGAAGAATTAGTTCTTCTTTTCGATGACAATTCTGCCAGGAGACGGCAGTTTGTAGATGCCGTGCTTCATAATGTTCTTTACCTTCTCAGCGTTTGCCTCTGTGGTATAACAGGTAAAGACCTTCTGGTTTGCCTCGACACGTGCCGCTGTGCTTACTGCCTTACCGAATGCTGATCTCATTCCTTCTGAGACACGGTCAGCACCGGCGCCGGTTGCCTGCTTGTTCTCACGGAGAACGTGGTGCGGGTAGGTGCGCAGCTTTAGGTGGAAGTTCATTCTGCCGATATCCTTGATCAGCTTCCTGTTCATGTTAACACGGGCCGCTTCCATCGCAGTGTGGCGAATCTGGCATCTTTCATCGACCTGTATTGAGACGGCAACCGGGAAATCGGTTTTCAGGTTGCCCATATCGAACTGCACAATTTTGCTTCCTGGGACACCGCCCATATATTTCCGGCGTGTGTATGCCCTTTTTGTGACAGATCTGTACATTTTGGCGGGTTTTCGGACCATTGACTGTGACTCCTCTATGTATAAATGTGCTTTAAAAAATGGAAATATATCCATATAAAGCTTACCGAATGGATGCGCTATCCTCCATTGATTTCAGGATGTGTTTGCGCATTTCGGCAAATTGTTGTGCGGTACGGTCACGCATACGTGGCAGATCCACTGTGATGACCTCTTCAATTTTCCCCGGTCGGGGGCTCAGGATAACGATGCGATCGGCGAGGAAGACTGCTTCATCAACGCTGTGCGTGACAAAGATGACGGTCTTCTGGGTCTCTTCCCAGATCTCCAGAAGCTCGCGCTGCATCACATTGCGCGTCTGGGCATCCAGTGCGCCGAAGGGTTCGTCCATGAGAAGGACTTTCGGTTCGTTTGCAAGGGCCCGTGCGATGGCGACACGCTGGCGCATGCCGCCGGAGAGTTCATGTGGGTATGCGTCCCGGAACTGCTCCATCCGGATGATCTTCAGGTATTTTTCTGCTTTCTCCCTGCGCTCTGTCTTTGGGATGCCCCGCATCTCAAGACCGAATGCGATGTTGTCGATGACACTCTTCCACGGGAAGAGGGAGTATTCCTGAAAGACCATGCCCCGGTCAGTATCCGTCCCTTCGATAGGTGTCCCGTTGAGGCGGATGGTGCCCTCCGTTGCGGTCTCCAGCCCTGCGATGATCCGCAGGAGGGTGGTCTTCCCGCACCCTGAGGCGCCGACGATACAGATGAACTCCTTCTCCTCGATATCCAGATTGATATCTTTAAGGGCGACCGTCGGTTCCCCTTCGTCGCGTGCAAAGACCTTGGTTACCTGTTCTACAGAAACTATTGCCATCCCAAAATCACTCCATGGTGTTCTGCCACCGCATGGTCTGTTTGTTCACATAATGCCGGAAGAGCATGTCAATGATAATGCCGATGACACCGAGAACCAGCATATAGACGACCACGCTGTCCATCTGGTGCAGATTGTAATAGGTCCAGAGATTCTTCCCCAGACCGTATTTCCCGGTGCCTGCACCGAAGATCTCCGCTCCTACAAGGCACATCCACCCGATGCCCATCGAGACCCGTATCCCTGCGGTGATCTCGGGGATTGCCGACGGGAATCCGATCTTTCTGATCAGAGCGGAGTCCTTTGTACACCCGAGCACCCGTGCCGCTTCAATGAACACCTTCGGCACATTGCGAAAGCCGGTGTAGGTGTTGATGATGACAGGGAAGACGGCGCCGATGAAGATGATAAACCCTGCCGCCGCGTGCGTGAGCCCGAACCAGATGATGGCAAAGGGGATCCACGCGAGAGGCGGGATGGGGCGGATGATCTCCACAATCGGGTTCAGTGCGATGTCGATATCACGGAACCAGCCCATGCAGATGCCGGTCGGGATGCCGACGATGAGTGCTGCTGCCATGCCAATTGCAAAGTGGTACAGACTCACGACGATGTCTGTCGGGAGGGTGCCCCGCGTACCGAACATGTCCGCGATGAATGCGGTGACTACCTCGGTGAAACTGGGCAGTTTGAATGTGTTTCCGACGACGTAGACGGCAACGATCTGCCAGACGAGGATGACCACCCCAACCGAGGCGAGCGGTATCAGGATATTTCGATAGGTATTCTTATTTTTTGTACGCATTCGTGCGTTCTCCACAGGTAGCGTACCGGGTATTCCCGGTCGGTTCTTCAGATCTGCGCAGGCAGGGGAAAAAAAGGTTAGGCTTCTGTTGCCTTCTCATAGAAGGACATATCGAAGATATCATCTTCGGTAAGTGGCTGACTGATGTAGCCGAGGTCTGCCTGAACTGTGGTGTAGTCAACAACGGATCCGGTGATGACTGACGGGTTGTTGATCCAGCGTCCGTCCCAGGTTGTAAACGAATCCTCAATGACTGCCATGTCGACCTTGTTCATGTCGTGGTAGATCTGTGCAGTCTCGTTCTGGTTGGCAATGGCATACTCGGTCGCTTTGATGTGGGTCTTTACAATCTGCTCCACCATGTCGGGGTGGTTGCGGATGAGGTCGCCGGAGACGACGAGGACACAGCAGGCGTGGTCTTTCTCCATCTCACCGGACTGCACCGCGGTATAGCCGTTTCCTTCAGCGGCGATGGTGGCGGGTGCAGGGTGCGGCAGGAATACCGCGTCAACAGCGCCTTCGGAGATGGCGACCGTAGCGTCACCGGGGCCCATCGGGCGGATGTCTACATCGGTGTCGGGGTCAATGCCGTTTGACTGGAGCCAGTCACGCAGGAGGGTGTCCTGGATGGTGCCCGGCGGGAAGGTGGCGATGATGAGACCTTTCAGGTCGTCAGGGCTGGTGTAGGTGACTTCAGGGCGGACAACAAGATCAGATCCCTGCACCTGCACGGCAGCGACGATCTTTGCATCAAGGCCGGTTGCAAGAGCGGAGATGACAGGAGCTGCACCGACATAGGCGACATCGATGTCCCCTGCAATCATGGACTGCATCTCCGGTGCGCCGGTGGGGAACTTGTGGTCTTCAATGTCGGTGATGCCGTAGGGTGCGAGGTCCTCTGTCCACCATCCCTTCTCCTTTGCGACCATGTATGCAACCTGATGGGTTGACGGCTGGTAACCGAAGGAGAGGGTGTCTTTCTCGGTTTCTGTACTGCCGGTGTCCGTGCAGCCGGCGACGAGCAGTACTGCTGCAATGGCACAGACTGCAAGGATAAAGAGTCCTTTTGATTTCATGATATGTTCTCCAGATGATGTGGTGAATCATATAGGTGTTTCCTGTGTATTATAAAATACATTCCATTTCTGACAAATAATTGTCCGAATATGTCCAATTGTAAACAAATTTGGACAAATTATTGGTCGTGGGGGGTGGTATTCGGGGGGTGTTTACCTGAAGAATGCATTGCTTTAACAGTTTTCGTTTCGTATAGATTAGGCAGGAGTTTATTGAAAAATGTCGAGCGATCCGGTGAGGAGGGGGCGGCTTACAGGCGGACGGCCCGCTGAAGTGGCTGCCTTCCTCTCGTCAATGGATGCAGACCGGTGGATTGCTGATGCTGATGTCAGGGTGGATATTGCCCATCTCCTGATGCTGGACCGTCAGGGGATCATCGAACGGGATGCGTCGCAGGCGGTCATGGCCGCACTGCTGGAAATGTATGAGAACGGTGTGCCGGATACGGTATTTGATGACGAGTATGAGGATGTGCACGCCGGCATTGAAGCGACGCTGATCGCCGCGTCAGGCATGGACAAGGGCGGCCGCCTGCATATGGGGCGGTCACGCAATGATGAGGTGGCGACCTGTATTCGTGTCCGTCTGCGTGAAGAGCTGCTCACCCATCTGGAGGGGCTCATCACCCTGCGCGGCGCACTCTTAGAGCAGGCAGCAAACCACACGGAGACGGTGATGCCGGGATTTACTCATCTCCAGCACGCCCAGCCCACTACCCTCGGGCACTATCTTCTTGCCTACGAGCAGGCACTCTCCCGTGACTTTGAGCGTCTCACGGATGCCTATATCCGGGTGAACCGCTCCCCTCTCGGCGCCGCGGCGTTCGCCTCCACCGGCTATCCGATCGACCGGGAGATGACGGCGGAACTCCTCGGGTTCCCGGACCTCATGCTCAATACGATGGATGCGGTCTCCGCCCGTGACTTTGTGATTGAGACCGCTTCCGCCTGCACGATTCTTATGTCAACACTCTCCCGTCTGGCGGAAGAGATCGTTCTCTGGAGCTCTGCCTTCGTCCGGTTTGTGACACTGGACGACGCATACTGCTCGACCTCGTCCATTATGCCGCAGAAGAAGAACCCGGACACGGCGGAGATCATGCGGGGCAAAACGGGTGCGGTCGCAGGTGCCTTCACGGCGGCCTTTACTGCCGTCAAGGGCCTTCCGATGAGCTATAACCGTGACCTGCAGGACGTGACCCCCTCCCTCTGGCGGGCGGTTGCGGAGTCCGGCGCCTGTATTGGCATCGCAACGGGCATCATTGAGACCGCCACCTTCCATCCGGACCGGATGCGCGAAGAGGCGGGACGGGGCTTTTCCACCGCGACCGAACTCGCGGATGTGCTGGTCCGGGAGTATGGTCTGCCCTTCCGGGCGGCCCACAATATCATCGGCCGTGCGGTCCGGAGCGAGACGATCACGCTCGCTGTCCTCGAGGCGGCGGCACAGGACCTCTCCGGTATCTCGCTGGTGGAGCGGGGCCTCACGGCGGAGCGGATCACAGAGGCCCTTGATGTCGATGTGAGTGTGCGGATGCGCCGTGCACCCGGCGGCCCGGCCCCGGAGACGGTGCAAAAGGCAATTGCGATGCGGAATGTGGCACGCGAAGAGGATCGCATCTGGGTCCTGTCCGAACAGAAACGCCTGCAGGATGCAGAAGACAAAATGATCCGGGAAGGAAAGACACTGGTAGACGAATCATGATGGAATCAGGCACACAGGTCACCTGCCGCTATGCGGGAACAGACCTTGAAGGGACATATATTACCGACCGCGACGGGAAAGCGGTCATCAAACTGAACAGCGGATACAATATCGGTGTCGACCCGTCATGCCTCTCGGTGGTTGCCCCGCCGGAGGCGACGGAGGCGGGAGAGATGGCGGTCGAACAAAACGCCTCCCTTCCGCAGCTTTCAATCATCTCCACCGGCGGCACGATCGCAAGCCGCGTGGACTACCGGACGGGGGCCGTCACCAGCCAGTTTACCGCTGACGATATCCTCCGTGCCATTCCGGGGCTTGCCGATATAGCACAGTTCCGTGCAGAGGTGCTCGCAACGATTCTCTCGGAGAATATGACCCCTGCCATCTGGCAGACCCTTGCCGAAAGCATCTGTGCAGAGATCAAAAACGGTGCCGAGGGCGTCATGGTGACGCACGGCACCGACACGCTCGCATACTCGGCGGCGGCAGTCTCGTTTATGCTCGACACCCCGGCGCCGGTCATCTTTGTCGGTTCACAGCGGTCCGCGGACCGTCCGTCCAGTGACAATGTGATGAATGGCCTTGCGAGTGCGGCGGCGGCCATATCAGACCTTGGCGAGGTGGCGGTTGTGATGCACGGGAGCACGAATGACGACGCCTGTGCCATCCACCGGGGCACACGGGTGCGCAAGATGCACACCTCCCGGCGGGACGCCTTCCAAAGCTTCGGGATGGAGCCCATCGGAACGGTTGCCTACCCGTCACTGGACGTGACACTGTCCGGGGATGCGGTGCGCAGGCGGCCGGACACCGAACCGGTGCTCGCCGCAACCCTTGAGGAGAAGGTCGGGATGACCACCTTCTATCCCGGCATGAGCCCGGACGTTGTTGATGCGTTTGCGGGATACCGCGGGCTGGTGGTCTGCGGTACCGGTCTGGGCCACACCTCGGCACCCGTGATCGCGTCCTTAAAGGCGCTCATCGATGCAGGGACGGTCGTGGTCATGACCTCCCAGTGCCTCAACGGCCGTGTCTGTGACCGTGTCTACGACACCGGCCGTGACCTCCTCGCCGCAGGCGTGGTCGAAGGTGAGGAGATGCTGCCTGAGGTGGCCTACGTCAAACTGATGTGGGTGCTCGGGCAGACAACCGACACCGAAGAGGCGGCCCGCCTGATGGCGACGCCCTTGCGGGGCGAGTTCGGGAGGTGTTCATACAATGGATTTTGAGTATGCGAAACTGGGCCTGAAGGCCGGTATCGAGATTCACCAGCAGCTCGACACGGCAGAGAAACTCTTCTGCCACTGCCCGACCGTCCTGCGGGACGTGGAGGAGCATACCGGCGAGTTCTTCCGTTATCTCCGGGCGACAGTCTCGGAGATGGGTGAGATCGACCGGGCGGCCCGCGAGGAGATGATGGTCATGCGCCCGTTCTCCTACTATGCGTATGACACCACCTGCCTCGTCGAAAACGATGAAGAACCGCCTGCACCCCTGAACCCGGAGGCACTGGAACTCGCGCTCACCATCGCAAAGATGATGGGTATGACACCGGTCGAACAGGTGCATGTGATGCGCAAACTGGTCATCGACGGTTCCAACACGAGCGGGTTCCAGCGGACTGCCCTCGTCTCCCTGAACGGCTCCCTCCCCACTGGGGAGCGGATCGAGTCCATCTGTCTCGAAGAGGAGGCTGCCCAGCGGGTAGAAGGGGATACCTTCTCCCTCGACCGTCTGGGAATCCCCCTCGCTGAGATCACGACCGCCCCCGACATGCACACGCCAAAAGCGGTGCACGATGTCGCTGCCTACATCGGGATGCTGCTTCGTTCCACGATGAAGGTGAAACGGGGTATCGGGACCATCCGGCAGGACGTGAACATCTCCATCGCCGCGGGCGCCCGTGTCGAGATCAAGGGTGTGCAGGAACTCCGGCTCATCGAGGAAGTGGTCCGTCGCGAGGTGCAGCGACAGGTGAGTCTCGTTGAAATTCGTGACGAACTCCTCTCAAGGGGCGCCTCGGTGGACGAGGAGTCCCATGATGTGACCGCGCTCTTCAGCGATACCGGGTCTGCCATTCTGAAACGGGCGAAAGCGATTCACGCGGTCTGTCTCCGTGGCTATGACGGTCTTGTCGGTCGCGAGATCCAGCCCGGCAGGCGTCTCGGGAGCGAGATGTCCGACTACGCCAAGAAATGCGGTGTGGGCGGACTCTTCCACACCGATGAACTGCCTGCCTACGGGGTGACGGCGGAAGAGGTCACCGCCCTGAAGGAAGCCGTGGGCGCCGGGGAAAATGATTGTGTGGTGCTCGTCGCGGACACCAAAAAGAAGGTCACCTGTGCCATCGGACAGATCCGGCGGCGTGCGGAGATGGCACTTGAGGGTGTGCCGGAAGAGACGCGCAAGATGCTTGAGGAAGGCAGCTCGGCATATATGCGCCCCCTGCCCGGAGCGGCACGGATGTACCCGGAGACGGATGTCCTGCCGGTGCCGGTGACGGGCGCGTATTATGACGCGCTTGTCCTGCCGGAACTGCTCTCCGCGAAGGCAGAGCGCTATGAACGCGAGATGGGGCTCGCCGCCTCCCTCGCCCGGCAGATGGTCTACTCGCGGCGGTGCGGGCTCTTTGAAGAGGCGGTCAGCCGGGGTGTGAAGTCCGCCCTTGCGGCAAACACGCTTCTCGGGACCCTCAAGGAGCTCTCCCGTGACGGTGCGAACGTCGCGGCTGTGCCGGGCGAGGCGCTTATCGACCTCCTCGTGCGCGTGGAGACGGGTGCGGTTGCAAAGGAGGCGATTCCGCCGGTCATCCGTGCCCTTGCAGAGGGTCAGGATATTGATGTCGCAATCAACACGGTAGCACCGTCGGTAAGCCGTGAAGAAGTACGCGCAGTCATCTGTGCGACGATTGCCGAGCGGGACGCGTTTGTCCGCGAACAGGGCATGCGGGCGATGGGGCCCCTGATGGGGGTCGTGATGAAAGAACTTCGCGGTCGGGCGGACGGTAAGGTCATATCCGAACTGCTGAAGGAGGAACTGGGTAAGATTGTCTGAGAGGGTCTTCCTCTCGGTTACATTTATCCGTTTTCCTGTGTTAATTAGTAAGGAGTTGTTCTATGGGAAAAACTGGTACCACAACATGGACGCAGATTAAAAGCGTAAAGGGTCAGGTCAGACTTGTCCCGGCAAAGGAAGGAACATATAAGAAACCCGGTCCAAACCAGCGGTTTAAAACCGGTAATCAGCTGAAAAAGGCACTGAAGGCATCACAGGATGATGGCCGGAGGGGCGGCAGAGGCGGACGCGGCGGAGCACGCGGACGCGGCAGAGGTCCTGAGAATGATCCACGGTTCCGCAGGAGAATCCGCCGTTCACCTGCTTCCATCAAAGGATCCAAATAGACACAATATTGATACCCGGGTGAGATTATCACCCATCCCGTTTTTATATGAGACAATCGGTAGGTTTTGTGATGAATGCAAAAGAAGCAGTTGCAGCATATCAGTTTTCTGAGCGGTCAAAGTCTGAACTTATCGCCGCCTCCCAGATTCTTGCAACATTATACGATTACAAAGGCGCGGAGCGTACCGCTGCAAAGCGCGTAACGACGAACTTCCTGGAGCTGTTCCGGTCCAATCTGATGCTTGGATTCAATGCGACGAAGAACCGGAATTTCCAGCAGGCCGCAGACCGCGTGAGTGAAGCCATCTCGCGTCTTGAGTCTGACGAGTTTGCGGAAGCAACCCAGAAGATCGGAGATGCAGTGAGCCTTGCTACGACTCCTGCACAGGAAGCATGGGAGTTTCTGTCTGAACATGGATTCCTCTGAATTCCTGGGATTTTTACGGACACGCTCGTCTGTCCGTGAATTTAGCGATGTTGAACTAACGTCTGCAGAGATTGAAGCAGTCATTCGCGCCGCGGAGCGTGCCCCGTCAGCGGGCAACCGTGAGGCGTGGGATGTGGTGATCGCAACAGATGAGGGCATCCGTGAAGATCTCTCCGATGCGGCGTTCCAGCAGCAGCACCTGATGGAGGCACCCTGTGTCTTTGTGGTCTGCGCGAATTACGTGCGGTCGATGTCGCAGTACGGGGAACGGGGCATTCTCTATGCGGTGCAGGACGCAACGATTGCCGCGACTTATATGATGCTCGGAGCGCATGCAGCGGGTCTGCAGACCTGCTGGACAGGCGCTTTTGACGAGGAGACCGTGAGTGAGATCCTCGCGCTCCCGGAGCATATCCGTCCGCTGGTCCTCCTTGCGGCAGGAAAGGGGCATCTGCCCCCGTCCTATGCCGGAAGGATGCCCATCGGTGAACACGTACACGAAAATATCTGGTAAGAGGCATGAGAAAATGAGTGACTACCGCGTTATACTGGAGTCCGGATGGGTTGTCCGCGATGTGGATACCCTTGACGATGCGATTGGCATCGCCATATCTGAAGCAGGAAAACGGCTGAACCCGAAAGCCAAGTTTGTAGAGATCGAGATCGGACAGGCAATATGCCCGTTCTGTGAACAGGAACTGAATAATGCCCTGATTGTGTCAAACATCGCCCTTGTCGGGCTGACGCTTGAGATGAAGGTCTTCAAGGCGGAATCTGAGGCACACGCCGAACGGATCGCAAAGTCTGTCATCGGACAGTCGCTGCGTGACATTCCGCTGAAGGTTCTTGAGGTCGAAGAGCTGTCGGGGTCGAACTGATATGATCTCGGTTGTGGGTCATACCACCACCGACCATCTTTTTACGGTTCCCGAACTGATTGCAAAGAACCATTCCACGTTTATCACCGCGCACGAGATCTTCTACGGGGGCGGTGCGGCAAATATTGCGGCTGGCATCGCGGTCTTAGGCGGTGCATCGGAACTGGTGACCGCAGTAGGGGGCGATTTTGCCGGGAGCGAGTACGATCACTGGCTCACAAAACTCGGTGTTCTGCGCCGGTTTATTGTGAAACCGGAGATGCATTCCTCGACCTGTTATCTCTTCAATGACGGGACGGATGACCAGATCACTTACTTTGAATGGGGTGCGTCTGCAGCGCTCTCTGACGCCGAGGCGCCGGTTCTGGACCGCGTGCACCTTGCGCCATCCGAACCGGATTTCTGTGTCCGGGTGGCAGAGAAGGCCTCCTGGGTCTCGTTTGATCCGGGGCAGGACCTGGTGCGGTTCTCCCGTGACCAGATCTGTGAGATCCTGAAGCGTACCGACCTGCTCTTTGTAAACCGCCATGAGGCAGAACGGATCTGTGCGATCGGCGGGTTCTCCCGCGAGGCCCTCATTGCGATGGTGCCCCGTGTCATTATCACGATGTCGGGGGACGGGAGTCTCCTGTACCAGGACGGCGAAGAGGTGCATGTCCCGGCAGTGCCGGTGACGCTTGCCGACCCGACCGGCGCCGGTGACGCGTTTCGTGCCGGGTTCCTGACGGCGGAGATGCGGGGCTATGATCCGGTGACGGCACTGGAGATTGGCACGACAACGGCATCATTCGTGGTGGAGAAGGCCGGGTGCCAGACGAATCTCGCCGACTGGGACCGGATGGCAGTGCGGTACCGGGAGCATTTCGGCGACCTTGCACCGGTTTCCCTGCCCTGAATCATATCGCATAAATAGAGACTGAACAAACCTAGGTTGAGTGAAGCAGGTGTGTCAATCTGACGGATAAAGGCGGAAATTCTGCACTTGAAGACCTCTCCCGGTACATTTTTGCAGCTCCTGCATGGCCGCGTTCGGTTGCAATTATGCTCCTCATGGGGATTGTGATCGACGGAGCGGGGTACATCGGCGGGCGCAATTACCTGCTGGTATTCGGATTTTCCGGGTATGTGATTCCCGCACTTTTCGCTTTTGTCCTTACAAAACCCTCTGTTGAGAGTGTGGGGGGCAAGATTACCTGGAACCGCTCGGCACTCCTCGCAATGGCGTGCATGGTCTTTCAGGTCATTGTAAGTCTCCTCCTGACATTTCTGCCATACCCGAACTTCTATTCGGTGCTCTTTGCGGTGGCACTGGGTGTGGTCTTTTCCGTCCGGCTGATTGTGCTCGCGGGGATTGCCGATTACCGGATGGCCCGGATGGTGCCTGCGGCGTCACTGCAGAGTATCGCAGCAGCGATTGCGGGAACATACTATTTCGGGATGGATTTCCTGTATTTCGTGATTGTGCTGCACCTGCTCTTCGGCTGTGGGGTACTGCTCTTCCTCTGGCTTGTGGAGCGACCCCTGCGGAAGAACTTCCGTATCAGCGCCCTGCATTTCATCAATGCGTTCATCGCCCACAATACGGACGGCGATAAGGCACTGGATGAGTTCTTCATGGAGATCGGCGAGGACGTCTATGTCCAGCAGGCGTCGCTCTTCTTTTCCCGTGCAGGGCGGGGGGATATTACCTTCACCGTGCCGAACCTGCATCCCGGCCCAATGGGGGAGATCGGCGGGGCGAACCTGCCGAAACTGCTCCACGATATGATCGGGATGGACACGTTTGTCGCCCACGGGTGTGCGACGCATGACTTCAACCTTGTCTCGGAGAGTGAGGTGACGGGGATGGCGGATGCGGTGCGTGCGTCCCGGCGGGATGCGGTCTTCTTCCCGAAGGCAACGCCGTCCCGCAGGTATTCCTATGGGTCGGTGGATATTTGTGCACAGGGATTTGGCGATACGCTGCTCCTTATTGCCACCCGTTCCCCGGAGAAGACTGAGGACCTGGAGTATGCCATCGGTCTTGCGGTGATGGCGGAGTGCCAGAGACGCTACCGGCATGTGGCGTTTGTGGACGGGCACAACTGCATGGTCGATGTGACCGAACCGGTGGTAGCGGGGTCGCTCTCTGCCTATGAATACTGGAAGGCGGCGCAGGTGGCAGCGGACGGATGTCTTACGTTGCCCTGTGCGTCTTTTGAGGTGGGGGCTGCTCACCGGGCGGTACCGTTCTCCCGTGAGGAGGGATTCGGGGATCTCGGGATCATGGCGCTTGTAGTCCGGGTGGAGGGGCAGGTGACGGCCTATGTGCTCTTTGACGGCAACAATGTGGAGCACGGGGTCCGTGAGGTGCTGCGGGATCATTTGCTGACTGTGGTCGATGAGTGCGAGATCATGACCACCGATTCGCATGTGGTGAATACGCTCTCCGGCAGGAATCCGGTGGGCTATCGCATCCCGGCAGAGGAGATCATCCCCTATGTGGAAGATGCGGTGCGTACGGCAATAGCGGACCTTGCCCCGGCGGAGGCGGCAGGCGGCACCGGCTGGGTGGAAGGGGTGACGGTCTTCGGGTCGAACCGGATCTCCCAGCTGGCAAGCACGGTGAATGCGATGCTCACCTTCATCGCTCCGCTGGGCCTGGCGATTCTCCTGTTTGCGTTCCTGCTCTCCGTTGTGGCGTACCTGGTGCTGTTGTAGGGAATTCCTCTGATACGTATCCTGCCGGGGTGATACCCGTCTTTACCGGCAACACTCTTTTCGTCCGGTATTACACATACTCTGCTAATGATTCCGGACTCATCGCCGAATCCTGGATGATTGTGGGAAAGGTGTGATCTTTGAGCCGAATGAAGAAGAGCGATGGTATTGCGGTTGCAGTTATCGTATCGATAGCGGTTGTCGGGCTGGCTGCACTATTGTGCGGCCCGTATCTTGTCGAAGGTGCGGAAGGCAACAATAATTATGTGATCCGGATCACCGGCATGGATAATACGGTTACCGACGGTGCGGCCACGCTGATGGTGCCTATTCCTGTCTATCTCAGCGGAGAGCCGGTATTTTCTGAAGCGAACCTGGCCCGGGTCCGGGCTGAACCCGGGGTATACCGGTTGAATCCCGACTGGAATCTCTCTGTTGAGACGACACCGTACGGGGATATGCTGGTCTTTCGGTCTGTGTCAGGTGAGGTATCTGATATCGATATGATTCTTGCGGCATTTGACCGGGAATCCGGGCCCCGTCTGCTGATGCCTGTTGTGAGTATACCGGGGAATGTCAGTGTGGAAACGTTCGCCCGGAATAATTACGGGAAGTATCAGAGTGTTGTGTATGCCGACGGCCTGCGGCTCTCCGCCGATACGTCGGCAGACTTTGATCTCCGCTATATCGGCGGTGGGGGGAAGAAACTGGCGTTTCAGGCTCCGGTCTGGGAATCATCCGTCCGTGCATCGCTGCCCGGCGGGAATGTGGGATTTGCAGAGGCAGCGGTTACGTATTCGGTGAGTGATTCGTGGTATTAACGTGAATATATGTGATGGTCAGAAAAGAGCCGCTCTATGGCGTGATGAACGAGAGGGGGAAGACGCAGAACAGTGCCTGACCAATCTCATTTATACGGTGTCCGGTTTCCGGTGCATCACCCGGATAGCCGTTTGCGATCTCGTGAAGCGGTGGTAGTGTGGGTGTCTCGTTTGGATCTGTCCGGATGAGGGGTTTCATATCGGTTCGGCCCCTGTAGAAGCGGCGGGCGGCACCGGCTGGGTGGAGGGGGTGACCGTCTTCGGGTCAAACTGCATCTCCCGGCTGGCAAGCACGGTGAATGCGATGCTCACCTTCATCGCTCCGCTGGGCCTGGCGATTCTCCTGTTTTGCGTTCCTGCTCTCGGTGGTGGCGTACCTGGTGCTGTTGTAGGGTTTTTCCCGGCCCGGATGTTCTGTTTTGATACCGGTCTGTCATCTCTTCTCATCACCCTGTGTTTTATGCCTGATTGGCAACCGTTTCCTGCATGCCTCTGAACCCGGAGAGCGGCAAAATATTTAATGATTCAGGCATCCATTGGGTTCATCTGCAAACAGATTGCACAGGATATGTTTCGGAATTGACATTTCATCATTCAGTCAAATCAACACGTTCCGGGGGGGTTCGCGTTCATGGGGGGATATTCCGGGTACACCGGGTGCTGCACCGGATTTCTCTCTGCCGAATTTTCGATTTATCATCCCTCCACACGCTGCAGCACGCATGTCAGGAGCCGGAACCGGAGGCGATGCGATGATGATCGATAAAGGAATGGTTCTTTTTGGGATTGCTGTAGGGATAGTATTCATTGGGCTGGTGTCGTCCGTATCTGCGGGAGAACCGGTTGCGGAGGCTCTGCCGTATGGGGTGCAAACCGAGCCGGTGCCTGTGGATGGAAGTGTGGTGGCGGGAGAGGCTCCGGGGATCGAATGGGCACGGTGTTTGGGGGGAACGGGGGATGAAGGAGAATGGGAACGAATCGTCCGGCAAACTGCAGATGGCGGGTACATTGTTACCGGGTTCACCGGTTCGAATGATGGGGATGTGAGCGGGAACCATGGCGATACTGATGTCTGGGTGGTGAAACTGGACGCTGCCGGCACCGTGGCATGGCAGACCTGTCTTGGTGGATCATCTGCTGACTGGAGCGGTTTCATTGAACAAACGGGAGATGGTGGATATATTGTTGTTGGCTGGACCACTTCCATCGACGGTGACGTAAGCGGGAATCATGGCGGCACTGATATCTGGGTGGTGAAACTGAATGACGCCGGCGCCATCACATGGCAGCGCTGCTTTGGAGGTAAAGCTTCAGATCGTGGGTGCTATGTCCAGCAGACTCCCGATGGCGGGTATATCGTTGCCGGTTCCACAACTTCTGATGACGGTGACGTGTCCGGGAACCACGGAGATCAGGATATTCTGGTGCTCAGGCTGGATGGTGCAGGCAGCCTTGTGTGGCAGCGATGTCTTGGCGGTGCCGGGTATGACCGGGGGACGTCCATCCGGCAGACGACAGATGGCGGGTACATCATCGCCGGCGAAACCGAGTCCGACGATGGTGACGTTTCCGGAAATCATGGTGGCCACGCGGAGGATATCTGGGTGGCAAAACTGGATGATACCGGCGATGTGGTATGGCAGAAATGTCTTGGGGGAACAGACCGGGACTGGAATCCGGTTGTCATGCAGACTGCTGATGGCGGGTATATCGTTTCCGGCTCGACCTTTTCGACCGATGGCGATGTTACGGGAAACCATGGCAATGATGATGCGTGGATCGTGAAACTGGACGGTGCGGGCACACTTGAATGGCAGCGATGTTTCGGGGGTTCCGGTCTGGATTTGGCAGATTCTGTTCGCGAGACGCCGGATGGGGGATATATCATGGCCGGTTCCACTGCAAGCTGGGATGGTGATGTGACCGGCTGGCATGGAGACTGGGACGTCTGGGTGATAAAACTGGATAACACCGGTTCCCCTGAATGGCAGAGATGTCTTGGGGGAACATACTCCGATATCGGATATTTTGTTCAGCCGACCGCTGATGGCGGATATATTGTCGCTGCTGAGACGTTTGGATCAAATGACGGTGATGTATGCGGCAACCATGGACGCTGGGATGCCTGGATTGTAAAACTCAGCTCCCCGTATGGCATGTATCCGGTTCACAATATCGACACCGGCGAGAATTTCATCAATATCCAGGGGGCAATCGATGACATCGACACCCGCAGCGGCCATGTGATCCTCGTGGAGAGCGGAACCTATAACGAAAATCTCGTGGTGACCAAGCAGCTGGTACTGCAGGGGCAGGATACAGGTGAGGGGTATCCGGTGATCGATGCGCTTTGCCGCGATATCGGTGTGGATCTCAGGAGTTATGGGATTGTCTTCACCCATTTCACGGTAAAGAACGCGATGCAGGTGGGAATCCAGGCGAGTTCCGGATCAGAAATATCCGAAAATGAAATCATCCAGAACAAGCAGGGTATCAGGTTTATCGGGTGCAGTAATGTATGCATCCGTGATAATTACATTGGCCAGTCACAAACAAACGGGATTGAATTTTATTTCAGTGACAATGTCGAAATCTCAGAAAATACCATCCAGGATTCAAATTATTATGGAATTTATGGCGAGCGGGCCGATTATCTCAATCTATCGGGAAACTCTCTCTGTGAGAATGGCTACTGTGGTGTCCGTCTCCTCTTCGATGCCGGTCAGAATCACAACACCATTTCCTGCAACAACATATCCCGGAATGTGAATTGCGGGCTGAAAATCGATGGTTCTGTCGGTAACCAGATTTATCTGAACAATTTCATTGGCAACGGCCGGAATGCAGAAATCACCAATGCAGACCAGAATCACTGGAACACCACTGAATTATTCTGCTACCCGTTCGGGGGGATCAATCGCACCAGCCGTCTCGGAAACTACTGGAGTGACTACGGCGGTGTTGATGCAGATGGAAATGGCATCGGGGATACATCGTATGTGGTTGCCGCAAGTGAGCAGGACCTGTATCCGCTGGTGGATGGATGGGAGCGTTTCTGCATGCAGGGGATGAGTGACGATCCGCCACGTGTCCTGAGCGCCGAACGCAGCATATCAGCGGTATCGGTTCCTCCCGGCGGTGAAACCGAGGTTACGGTGACGTTCTCCGGGGAGTTTGCCTCACCTGTTGTCCTGACCGAGGAGGTCCCGGCCGGGTGGACGATAACGCCTGTGTCTTCCACCGCAGATGATATGTCGGTATCCGGCGCTTCAGGACAGTGGATATGGAACGTGACATCGCCGGATGCGGTGACATACCGGCTGGGTGTTCCCGCGGATGAACCGGTCGGCACGTATACAATAACCGGGGTGCTATCGGACAGCGGGGGCGATACTGTTGTCAGCGGGATGAGTATGCTCTCAGTTGTCCTGCGGCCAACGGTGCCCGTTGCGAATTTCACTGCTGATATGACCCATGGGAAAGCGCCATTGGCGGTGAATTTTACGGATATGTCCACGGGCAGTTCAACGTTCTGGAGCTGGACCTTTGGTGACGGCACGTCTTCTTCTGAGCAAAATCCGAGGCATGTCTATACGGAAGACGGGACGTATACGGTAACCCTCGCGGTGAATGGATGTGAGGAAGCCTGCATAAAAGTCGATTACATCACGGTTGCCTCGCTTCTCCCCGGTGATGCGAATGGGGACGGGGCGGTGAACCAGGCGGATACCCTGCGTGTTTTAAAAGAGGTGGTCGGGATGACGCCGCTTCCGGCAACGAATACGGCTGTATTTGCACAGACGGATGTGCACCAGAATGGGGTCATCGATATCGGTGATGCGATGTTTATTGCCCAGTTTAATGTGGGGCTGCGGGACGCGTTGTTTGGGTTGATTGAATAACTTTTTTGTGGGTCCGGATATCCCTGAAATTACCTGATCGTTCTTTTTTACCCGTACCAGTACCCCGGTGTGATCGTCTCAATGAGGAAGGAGACGGAGGAGTGGGGGAAGCCGGACGGGAACTGCTTCTCCTGGTTGTATATATGTACAGGTGGGTATCCGTTTGCGACCTCATACAGTGGTCTCAGAAATGCGGTTTCGTTTGGATCAGGGATGCGGAGCGGTCTGGTGTCGATTATGGATTCGGATATGAAAATAACGGGGACACCCTCAATGCCTCTGGTTTTGGCTTCCGCGTCAATGACTGCATAGATGTCGTCGCGTGTTCTTCTGGTGATGTCGGCCTCTTCCCATATGCCGACGCATATCGTTCCCAACAGGTCATATCCATAGGAAATGACCGGGCCGTTCGGGAAATAATACTCCTGCATCCCGGTCCGGGTACTGTTTGTGATCTGCTCCATCTCGTACCGCCAGTCCCACAAGGCCTTTTCATCGGGAAGGCTTTCGATGACGCCTGCCTGTGTGACGGTCCCGTCCGGACTGTATACCGGCACATTCCCGTATCCTTGTATGAAATAGTCGGTGTAGCAGGCTGAGACTGCCTGATAGGACCGCTCGCTCATCTGGTATCCGGAGACGGTTCCGGAGAGGGCAATTGCCAGACAGAGTATGATCACTTTCTGGTATCCGGGGATTGAGTGTCTGGTTTTGTTCATGTCATCCGCTCCGGGTCTCTGTTTGCACCTTCAGTGTTCTCTTTCATGACGCAGGATAATGGTATTGGTCAGGTAGGGAGGGTTCCTGTCTGGCTGGCCTGCGGGCGAAGAGCAGCAATTTTCGGGTCATTTTTCTGTGGGCGTGAATGATTGCGCATGTTTTTTTCTGATGGGTAAATAGAGCGTATATTCGATATTTGCAGAAAATACGGGTGTTATGTCGTTCGTTCGGTGGATTGATCACAGTCTTTATATATCTTGTGACGTATGATCGGGGTATCCGTGCAGTTATCCGGCAGTGACCGGGGGACAGTATACGAGAGTGTGCTGTCTGTTCCGGGAATGTGCCGGATCTGCAGGGGGTGAATGAACCATGATAAGAAGACCGTACCGATGGTCAGTCTATGACGAATTTGAGGATATGCGGCGGCAGATGGATCAGCTCATGAAATGGGCGTCGTCCACGTCCCCCGCTCTCGCCCTGCCCGAGGGGGGCGAGCGGGCAGAGGTTGTGCCCATCTTCCGGGAAGGGTGGTCCGGGGGATTCCAGGTGGATGTGACGGAGGATGAGAATGAGGTGATCGTAACAGCAGATATGATGCCGGGGATCGAAAAGGAGAACATCTCGATGGAGCTGGTCTCCCCGAAGGCGCTTGAGATCACCTGTGAGCGCAGGGAGGAACGCGAAGAGCGGAAGGGTGAGGAAGGTGAAACGGGGAGATATTATCTCCACGAGCGGAAGTATGGCTCGATGTCCCGTGTGATCCCGCTGCCGAAGTCGGTGAATCCCGAAGGGGCGAAGGCGTCCTTCAGGAATGGCATCCTTGAAGTCCGGCTGCCGGTGAGTGCCCTTGAGACGCAGCGGCGGATTGCGATTGAGTGAGACTGTGCGTGCGTTGGTTGCGATTGAATGAGATTATGATCGAATGTGGTGGCGATTTTCTGTGTGATGATACGGAACACAACGCACGAACCAACCGCCTGAACGACGAATGAATGAAGAACAGTTGAAAACAGTTTGAATGACCACTGAATGAACGCTTTGATATGTCCTGATGGGATGCGTGAGCGTGTGCGTGAGAGAGGCATTTTTTAATTGATTCACCTCTCCTGTCTGCTCTCACCCGCCTCTCTTTGCATCCTGTCTTCTTTTTATCCCCTGTTTCCACCAGTCTCTCTCACATAATTATCCTGCATTTCTGTTAGATTCCTGTCATCACCCCTTCATACGTTCTCTCTGTTCTCAGACCGCCGAGCTTCGTCATACCTTCAATTGACTGTCATCAGACTGGTATTTAATCGTCATATTCCCTTTCTTCATCCGCTTCACTCCACCACATTTTTAGCCATGTAAAACAATGTATACTAACCCAATGCTTCGGCATGGGACGCATCGAAGTTAATTCTCCGGACGATTTGTGGCAGGTGACCAGTGTTTCCGTCGGAAACACAGGGGCTTTGTCTGTGGTCCGGTTTGCTGGTGTCCGGCTTTGGTCCCGGTTCCGGTTTTCTGTGCGAGCGTTTCCGAGTTGGCCAAAGGAGTCGGACTTAAGATCCGATCTCGTAGGAGTCCGCAGGTTCGAATCCTGCCGCTCGCATTTTATGACGAATCACGATAGTTTATCCGGTTATTTTAAAAATGTTTGAAACCGGTATGGTGTAAATCACTATTCCTACAGGAGCGCTGTACCTTCACCCTCCATCCCCAACCGTTACCATTCATTCTCTAAAAGAGAATTAGATGACATCCAACCGGGTGAACTCCTCTACCCGGCAGAATGGGAATCAACAACCCTCTTATGCTCCGGCTGACCCTAAAAATTGCTCAATCTCCTCCCGGAATGCGGCAAAATCATCCAGATGCGCCTGCAGAATAGTAAATGCAATGGCATCGTCGATTCGACCGTACCGGTGAACCACAATGTTTCGGAATCCTTTCATCTTCCTGAGACTATCACCCATATCAGATGATATCACACCGTGCTGCATCAGATTCTCCAGAATCTCCGCATCCCCTCCGGGAACACCCAGGTGAAGGTCAGCATTCAGAATTGCACAGATATCATAGACGTTTTCGATGGCATACTCCATTCGTTTATAGATGCCATCCTTGAGAAGACCCATTCCGGCGAAGGAATCAACAGAATCAGGCAGGTTCTCACGAACGAGTGCAACACTCTCTGCCATCTCACTGAGCTTAACACGGATGACCGTAGTCCGGACGTCGGTTTTCATCCGATCGCCCGTACCCCGAGATAGTCATCCAGTCGGTGCCTGAAGTCGTCATACTCCCGGATTGTTTCGAGCGCAATATCATAGAGAAACCGCTCATCCGGACAGTAGAGCACCCGGCCCCGCAGCACCTCTTTTTGGACATAGAGCGGAAGGTTCGCAAATATCTGGACGTCATACCGGTCGTCACATAACAGAGTCTGGGCCGCAAACCGGAACTGCTGTCCTTCTTCAGGCGTTCCGGCGTAATAGATACAGAGGTCAATATCAGAGGTTTCCGTCGCCCGCCCTTCTGCGACCGAGCCAAAGAGGATGATAAACCGTACGTTTTCAAATCCCGCAAGTGTTCTAAGCTCACGAAGTGCATGCCGGATATCCTCCTCTTTTGGTTTCATTCCTGTCCTCCGTGGTCATAGGTGGCATCTCTACTGCATTAACGTTTTTGCAGGGGGATTATCTGGTCGAAGTGGGGCGGGCATCCGGGCGATGCGGCTTTGGAGACGATCCTATCAGGGTTCTGTGTCAGGTTTTAGATGGAAGAGGTATGTCACGGGATGGGAATAGGTTCATGAGGGATTGTGTATGTCTGAAGAAAACGTGTCTCCTGACGAAGGATGACGCAATGCCATGGCATAATTCGCGTCATGAATGTATATTCCTGTTTCCGGCTAGTGAATTTAGCTTTCATCAATAAGATTCATGAGGTTCTTTCGCAATTCATGCACCTGTTTTTCATCAAGGCCATCGACAACTGATTTGCATGTTACAAAAAACCGGGGTACACGTTTTGAAAGCGTACCGGAAAACTCGCGGGAGACGGTATTTGTAACATAATATTGTGTTTCCACACGTGCCCGTCGTGCTGTCTCGACCAGATCACAGTCTTCCGGAGTGAAGTACTCAGTGAGAAGATGCTGCATAATTTCAATCGTGCAGCTATGGTTTTCAGATTTGATCCCGATTTTCATGAGCACCGAATACAGGGAAAAATAGAGGGAATAGTATCCGGTTGAGATCTTCCAGTCAAATGATGATACGGAATGCATGGCTTCCATTGCCTCTTCGGCTTTTCTTTGGTATGCAGATGCAAGATTGTCGTTCGGATCGATGAGTATGATGCCGTTTTTGATTCCGGCACACCAGGCCAGTTTATCCTTCATGGTAATCCCCGATCTCTCATTTCAGCACATCCCGGACAAACGATTCGGCGTTTTTCCAGATGATATGGTTTTTTTTCACTTCGGTTATGAGTGGATCGAATTCTTCCTGTGACGTAAATGCCGGTATGGGATATACAATGACATTTATCTCAACATGGTACAGTGTTTCAAGGTTTTTTATCGCCTGTTTGTCAGTGGTTCCTGCAATGAAGATATCAATATCGGAATCCTCGGTAGCGGTGCCGTTTGCATAACTGCCAAAGAGCAGAACAATTCCTTCTGATACTGCAGATATTTTGGTCAGGATTTCTGATATGTAGGGTTCGTTTTCCATAAACCGGATTTTTTTATAGATCTCGGTAATCGTGAAATACTGGGTGGCAATTTCGCCGGGTTTTATGCGGAAGAGCCTGATCTTTCCGCGTTGGGACGATGTAAGCACACGTTTCTCTTCTAACCGGACAAGAATGGTCTGGGCAGTCCCGTGACTGATTGGCAGATGGCGACACATCTCCCGGATGTAGTATTCATTGTCATATCCGTTGGAAAAGACGGAGAGTACCATGAGACTGTTTTCATTTATGTCTAAATTTTTAGACATATGTCTAATATATTGTACGATTAGATTTAGCTGTTGTGGTTGAGGAGGGAGTTTGTTTGTGCTGTGTTACGTGTGATTTCTGTTAATGGTGCGTTTGTGCTGCACAACCGGGCCGGACTCTTTTGGTACATCCATGGATGGTTCCTGGTTTCATTTCCGTCCTCCGTGGTCATAGATGGCATCTCTCCTGCATGAACGGTTTGCAGGGGGATTGTCTGCCAGAAGCTCTTTCAGGCAGGGCGGGCATCCGGCTGATGTGGCTCCGGAGATGAATCATTTTCGTGTCAACAGGTATATCCGAAATGAAACAAGGATCCTATTGAATGAAGATTCAGTTCCTTCCGGTTGTTCTCGTACTGGCTGCAGTGCTTGCAATGGTCCTGAGTGCCGGGTGCAGCGGGCCATCTTCCCCCGAACCCGGTGTCGGTAATGAGACGGAACTCACTCCGTCTCCGCTTCCTTCAGCCACACCTTCTTCGACCGACTTCCCTTCAGGTACTGAACCCCCTCTGACTCCACCCCCTTCAGGCAAGGGGCCGTCTCTGTCTGCGGATACCTGTTCCTTTGAGCACCTGACCGGGAGAACTGATACGCACCTCTCCACGGGGGATGCGTGCTATTTTGAGACGCACACGCCGATTGAATTTCTCGATGACCTGCGCACGCACCCTGATGAACCGGTCGTGGTGATGGATGTGCCGGAGGGCTGGATAACACCCGAGGACGCAGGGCAACTGATGCAGGAGATCGATTCCGGGGAGCCGGCAGCCCCGGTTGTATCACCTTTGAGTTCGTACTGGCCGTATAACCAGACCTCCACAGTGGGAAATGAAGCGCTCTTCCTGCTGGAAGGATACCGGACGGGGAGGTATCCGCCCGATCTCTGCTCCCTATACTATTTCAAACCGAATTGGACTGAGGTGGAGATGTGGTGGGATGCTGTGGGGGATGGGTGGACTAATTCCTTTATTCACAACCAAAAGGCGTGAAACCGTTCCCAACCATGAAAATTTTATTTTGCCACTGTTGAGGAAAATTACGTTGCCATTGACATCAAAATCCAAACAACCTTCCTGCCCAGTGAGATTAAAGGGGAGATGCCTAATTAAACCATGTATGATGTCTAATTTTCATTGGTTGTGCATGTGATTCTTTAGAATATCTTGTGTGTTTAGGGGTACGTGGTACTTCCGAAGGCAAAATAACAACTTAGGTGAAATATTGAAAGTAATTGGTAAATTAATTGACCTATTGAATGTGATTAATTATATTGTGTTAACCGCTTCGGGAAAAATAACATTATGTTTTCCTTCTTCATCAAAATTGAATTTATCTAACCTCCTACACCTGCATAAATCATCAATAATTTTTTCACGGTATTCTCTATAGTAATCATCAGTTCTGAGTTTCTCTGCAACGTTTTTAAGCTCTCCGTCAAATAGCAAAAAGTAAGTGGACATTGTTTGCACTGCCAAACAATAGATGTACAAATCATTTGATTGTAGGTGAATGTACTGATTGAATATTGTAGTAATTATATCAATTGTTTGTCCCATTACAGTTGGATCTTCATCAACTAAATTAAATTCAACCCCCTTATCTGACAATAATTCTTCCATCCTTTTTACGTGATTTATTACTCCGGTAGTATATATTTCAGTGAGATATGCTGGGGGGATATCATATTTAAATGGGTCTTTTTGTCGTATTCTATAAGGGATATTACATTCAGACAATTCTTGATGATATTTATTTTCGAGGCATACGTGGTTTAATTCTAGTTTAGCAAGTTTAGAGAAGTAAAACGTGCTATCAGAATTTTTTAGTTTATTTAGGCTCTTGTAAACATTATACCCTTTTTTCAACATTCTAATTTGTAGTACCTTTTGATTTGCTGGTTTTTTGAGGCGTTCATCAAGGATATTTGTAAAATCAACAAATGAATTTTGATCTAAGTCAATCCCTATTTCATCGCAAGTATCTACGTATAAATACAAATACACCATGGCATTTGTATCAAGCATAACATCCTTGGGTAGTTCAAATTGGCTTGTCATGCAAATCCCATATTAGATATTCATTCCAGAAGATCCGAGATTATATTCTTTAAGTACAGCCTCAAGCACATCTGGACCTAATGGTGCTGGAATTTCATTAGTTTCTGCAAATGAAAGTGAGAAAAATCCAATTTTAACTAATTTCCTTGCAATCCTTAGATCTGCATAATTGTTTAGTGCATCGAGATAATCCTCAGTGAAAGGATAAATCGAGTTAATATTGTTATTGGAACTCTGGATTCTATATTTCGCTAACCACTTTTCAAATAATCCCTTAGAATCATCAAGCGATAACGGTTCCAATGTAATGGTTGTTGACTCATCATGAGTGAATCGTTCCCATAGTGCAGGATTCATTTCTTGTGTTAATTCTGCTGCCTGCGGTGTCATGGCTATAACGATCCAAAGATTGTACTCATCAGAAATATCTACCAGATTTCTTAGTGTTGCTAAGTATTCGTATGATTTACTCCGTGTCATTCTCTTGGTTAGGGCAACATCTTCGAATTCATCAATTAAAAATACAATTCCTTCAACATCGTATATTTTCATTATTAGCTGAATTATTGCTGAAAAGAATTTATGCTCCCCTCTTTCTGCAACAACTGAATCTTTTTTTCCGGCAATAAAATCTTTATATTCGAAATATGGTTTATTTTTGGTCTCGACAATCATTGTAGCAATTCTGTAGGCGATTTCTTCATCATCTACGATGTCAATGCCGTTCCTAAGGGCTTGTTGGATTTCATGAGCTTTTGCTTCTCTGTCAGATTTTGATTTCAAT
This sequence comes from Methanogenium organophilum, assembly GCF_026684035.1. NCBI lineage: Archaea > Methanobacteriati > Methanobacteriota > Methanomicrobia > Methanomicrobiales > Methanomicrobiaceae > Methanogenium > Methanogenium organophilum. The sequence goes on along the minus strand of NZ_CP113361.1, from coordinate 540,531 downwards.
TTCTCTAAAAATTTAGGATAATCATCTTCAAAGAGAGTTCTTTGGCTCTCTTGTGGGAGATAACTTTTTGTCAACTCCCAAATCGCCTTAGTAAATTCATATCTTCCAATATTTCGAAATAGTTCATTTGCAAGGTCATAAAACTGTGTTCCCGGGTTCTCAAAATAAAATGGAAGTAAATTTTGATCCTTGAAATATCTGTTAAGGTATCCTTTAAGAAATGCAGTTTTTCCAGTTCCATACTCTCCAATTATTGGAAAAGCTTTTACACCTTCTCCATTTGAAAGAGTTGTATAAAATGATGAAACCTTCTCGTTCCAACTATCTAAAATGAAAACATTTTTTTCTTCAATACTGGAAGCTGCTGGAGGAAATGGATTTTTTTTCAGATAATAATTTTCTTCAAGGAATGATGACATGTTATTTCTCCGCTAACATCTGTTTGTTGACACGTATGTGAGATATATAGCCCTCTTTGTGTAAATTTAGATATAACTTTCTAAATGCATTATCCTGTTTTTCAAAAGGGGTTGAAATGTCAATAAATGCAGTTGATGACTTTATGAACATAATATACTGGGGATTATTTTTATAAAGATTGGATATTTGATTTTTAATGGCCTCAATTGGAAACCGTGTTTGTAGAGCAATATCACTAATTAATTTAGGAATGTGGATGATTGACCACTCTGAATCAGTATTGACATTTTTTACAGCATCGAAAAACAATTCGGAAATTTTACTGTTATCTATATTTGGGCAAATCGGATAGATTATTCTCCCATCTTCAAATTTTAGTATGTATTCGTCAACTAAATCAAGATTTAAGGCCCATTTGCGTATTCCTTCATGAATCGCAAAAACCAAATCTTGGCTATTAAGTTCTATCGAATTTCCACTAACTCCTTCATAAATAATATTCTTATTTCTTTTGTTGTGATTTATGGAATTATTCATACTTTTTGTTATAACAACAACCTCTGTCCCTGAAGATCTAAATAAATTCAAATCATATTTTTTTTGTCCCATAAATAAATCAAAAAAATGATGTCTGCAATCTTTATTTTGAATTAAAAGCTCCCTTAGTGGTTCTTTTTGTTCGTATGATAGACTTGATTTATATATGGAGTTTTGAAGCAATTTTTTCGCCCAGATGTTATCTGAAACATAATATCTGTATTTTTTAACATAGGCTATATCGATGTTTTCCAGAGCCTTCCGGTAAAAGTATTTTGGAGAACGGGCAAGGGGTTTGCCATTATTTTTAATTAAAATACCCTCTTCAACTGCAATTTTCTCTAATTCTAAGGCTCTGAGTTTCCCATCATTTGCACTTACAATATGGAGAAGATCCTTGAGGTTGTCGAAATCAATGTTCCGAATCCAAAGTGATTTGTTCTCTTCCATAATTCTGTGATTATTATCTTGATATTTTCCTATTTCATCATTCTTTTTACACTATCACAAAGTCTATTGGCTGCAATATTTACATAATCTGGGTTTAACTCAATACCAACAACATTTCTATTTAATTCTAGTGCTACAATTCCCATTGTCCCTGAGCCAAAAAATGGATCTAATAATAGATCGCCTTCTTTGGAACCTGCCTTTATACATGGCTCCACTAATGCCTTGTTGAACATTGCTACATGAGCAAATTTATTTGATTCTGTGGGGATCGACCAGACAGTTCTTTTATTCCTCAATCCTTTTCCATTTTTTGTAGGTTCTCTGATGGATTCATAATCATAATAATAATTTGGAGATTTTGTAAGTAAAAACAAATATTCATGAGATTTGGTTGGCCTATCTTTAACTGATTCTGGTTGACAATTTGTTTTATGCCAAATAATATCTGAGCGTAAAAACCACCCATCTTTTTGCAATTCAAAAGCAATTCTCCAAGGAAGTCCAATCAAATCTTTTTGCTTTAATCCTTCTGGAGTTGGGAATCTGTAATTCATCCCTCGATTTGAGTTTTTTCTATCATAATCTCTCCATTTCCTGTTTCCGCTTGTGTAGGTGTCCCCAATATTTATCCATAAGGTTCCATCATCTGTCAATACTCTTCTGACTTCCCTGAATATTTCCACAATATTGGTTATGTATTCATCTAGGGTTGGTTCTGCTCCAATTTGGCCATTTATTCCATAGTCTCTGAGGCCCCAATAAGGGGGGCTTGTAATACAACATTGAAATATGTTGCTTTGAATATTTTTTAGTGATGTAAGTGCATCTCCTTGGATTATTTGGAATTGTGGGCCTGTTTTATCGAATATTTGAATATTTGATGGATCAGCTGTATCTCTTACTATGGATTTTTCATTATACTTTATGCATTCCGACATAATATCCCCGTCTTAATTTTTAGTGGCTGAATCATCGCTCGAAATAAAATTAACTTTTTTAATAATTATTGGTGTATTTTGATTAATTGGTTCTGTTGGATCTTTCAAAAGTGGTGTAATAATAAGTTCAGTATCTTCATTCCATCCTGTCATGGAAAGGATGTCTTTTGGGATATTTATTCGATATTGTTTTCCCGATTTCAAAATTTTTACCATTATGATAAAAAAGTACTTTAAAATCATATATATTTTATTATTGTAGTATATTTTACAAAAGTAGGTAAAATATATGATATTTTGTTGATTGGATTTATCGAGGTGCACCAAAATCTCCAAAAGAATTGAAATTTAATTTTACAGTTAAATAGTTGATTAAAACGTCAAATAATGAACAAAATGGGGCTATTTTCTGTAGCCAATTTCTGTGTTAAAACGGATGGCATGGGCTCTATCATCCAAAAATAGGATGACAGCATCCCTGTTATGGCTTCCCGTCGGCCCACGCCCCAACCGCAGTCCGGATGACATCATCCGCACAGGATGAGATGCGGACCCTGGTGCGGGAGAAGGTGACGAATCGTAAATCCCGGAAAAGAATACTATCAGAGATGAATATAGTAACCATATCAATGTTCGAAAACCCTGATGGCCGCCCCCTCACCGGGCCCGTGCACGGAATACCGTTTGCAGCCCTCTGCAAAAAATATCATGTCCGCCGTATGGTGATCTTTGGATCTGCTGTCCGGTCTGACTTTGATGTTCGCACAAGCGACATCGACATTCAGGTTTCGTTCGAACAAATGAGTCCTGCTCTACATGCAGACGCCTATTTCGATCTCCTGGAAGAACTTGAAACGATATTCGGCCGGAGTGTGGACCTGTTGGAAGAACAGGCCATAGACAATCCATACCTGAAGAAGACCATTGAAACAACCGGAGTTCTGGTATATGCCTCAGCATGACCCGGTGAAATATCTTTATGACATTGACGCATCCGTAAGTCGCATAATGCGGTTTGTATCCGGGAAACATTCAGCGAATATTCTTCAGATGAAATGCTGAAATTACGCGAGGTGGTGTCCAACCCCCTACGGGACCGGGTGCCGCCGATTGCCGTTGCGAGGAAAGAGTTCACGGAAATGTGGCCTGCTCAATGTTTGCAACAGTGTTGCAAGAATCTCCTGCCCGTATCCGGCCCGCTGTGTCCGCATCAGGGTTCTTGTAGAGGACCTTTGCCGTGTAGTGCTCCTGGGAACGGACGACGGGGCCCTTCGTCAATCCCTGCTCCACGTATGAGGTGCAGCCGAAGGGCTCGTGTCCATGATACCCTACACGAGGGCAGGAACTCTCATGAACAAACACCCTTTCAATCTTAAGTTAGAGAAATGTGTACATTTACCCAAAAATAAGTTGTAAAAATGTGTACTTGACGCACACAATATATACGTAAAAGGGCAAATGCCATTTTATAAAACGGCTCATGTACGACCCTCTCCTCAAATGGAAAGATAGTGGGGATCGTAAACCGGTGATTATTGAAGGGATTCGCCAGTGCGGGAAATCTGGACTTCCTAACTGAATCGGCCCATTTATCCCCGGACGCTTCAGCCGGCATTCATGCCCGACCGGTCAGTCGTTCAGTGCAGTATATCCCCGCCTACTCCCCCTTCGCCGCTTTTGCATAGAGGATACTGTTCGACGGCACCTTGCATCTCCCCGGTTCGGGAGAGATATTGGAGACGACAATCAGCTCCTGTGACGGCACTACGCCCCAGAACACAAAGGCGCCCGACAGGACGCTGCCGCCCATGCCCACCATATAGAGCGGTCCGGGCACTGGTTCGCCAGTTTCATCATAGAAACGGGTATGGATTCCATGACCGTTGCGCCAGAGGCCAAACAGCTGCCGAACGGTCAGCGGTGGGCTGGACTGGGTGTAGGCACTCCCAATCATGGCCGTTGACAGGTGTTCATCTAAAATCCGGTCTTCACGGTTTTCGGTAAACACGTCCCAGTGATCAAGGATAGCGGAGCATTCCCTGATTTTTTGGGTCGGGTCGGATAACCTTCCATGCAGTATCACCCGATACGGTGAAGATTTTGGTTCGTTTTTTTCGGACGGGGACATTGCACTCATTATCCCCTAATAGTGTGCAGGAGTATTTATGAATTACTATGAATGATATATTTGCCATTGATAAATTACTAATGGTAATTTTCATTCCTCTTTTTCCGAACCTGTCTTCATCAGTATCCCCGAAAAGAGCGGCTTTGCCATTTTGGGAGACCACAGTACCGAAATGCGACCGACAGATACCACCCGGTAAGTAACAGATGCATGCCGTACCCGGAAGGTGATGTATCAAATGTATCAAATCCATCCGGCCCGGACCATTCCGCCCGGAAAAAAGAGAGAGAAAAAAAGAGAGAGAAAAAAAGAGAGAACAAAGAGATAAAATCCGGGACCTACCGCCGCCGGAGGGCACAGGCACATACCGCAAAGACCAGCACCGCACAGAGACAGCCCGCGACCGGGAAGGGTGTGGCCTCAGGTGTTGCAGCCCCTGCCGGAGTGACAGTGCTCTGCACATCCGTCGCCGCTGAAGTCGCTGTCGGCGTCACAGATGGTGGCACCGGTGCAGACGTCGCAACCGGCGTATCCTCAACCGCCGCTGACCGGTACATCAGGGCAAAGGAACTGAAGTGCGTAACAGAGGCCGTCACCGTGCGTGTTACCGCATCGACCGTCGTCAGGAGCGGCTCATACACACCGGTCTCTTCATTATAGTACGTCACCACAAGGGGCCGTCCGTCTGCCATCAGTTCTGCCCACTCCGCCTCGGTGAAACGGAAGACCAGATCAGCTGCAGGCGAGAAGGTCGCCCCGTCCGGGCCGCAGGTATAAGCATACCCGGCAAACGAGAAGCCGCTCCCGCCATCTGCAGATGGCAGAGCTGAGGGTTCAATCGTCACATCAGCGAGCGCATCTCCCTCACCGTCCAGCGCCACAGACCCGGACGGGATCGTCAGTTCACCCGTACTGTCTCCCGCAAAGACCATGAGCTCCTGTAACACCAGTCCCCGGTTGTTCGTATACAGCGAACCGGTGCCGGTCGCCACCGCCGGGGCAGACCTGCTGTCATCGTCCCCGTCCCCGTACGGATGGACGGAGATCGCATCCGGACGCGTCAGCTCACTCTGTCCCGCAGGGCCTGTCACATTTAGCGTCACCGAATAGAGGCCCGCCGTTTGGTAGACATGCACCGGGTGCTGCAGCTCAGAGGTCGTCCCGTCCCCGAACGACCAGGACCAGTTCGTGATATTCCCGGTTGACGTATCATTGAATACCACGCTCAGGGGGGCGTAGCCCGTCGCGGGAGAGAGCGTGAAATTCGCCACCGGTGTCGGGTCGACATAGAGGTGCAGTGGCAGATAGTCGGTGTTGTTCACGTCACACGCAAACGGTTCGGTGCAGAACCCGTCGCCACGATCAGGCGTCACCTGCGACCACCCGGTTCCGTCCGGTGTGGCCCAGTAGTTGCCGCCCAGGGATGGGCCGCCGACGATATTCGTGCCGGTCGTTTTGGTCACGTTCCAGTCGTTGTGACAACTGTCCTCCGAATCCCCAGGGTCGGGAACAATCTCCGCACCCCAGATCGGCCCGAATTCATAGGAATCCACACTTGGCTTAACGATGTAGGTGACATTCAGGGGTTCATCGCTTTCGATATAATTATTCGAGAACAGGTTGTCCCAACAGGGACCCCCGCCGATCTGCAGGGCATTGTTGATAATAATACCAACAGAATACTCCTCGTCGCTGATGATGGTATTATTCAGGAAGACGTTTTCGCTCGCGCCCATCAGATTCAGCCCCACCCCGTAATCCGTGATGTGGTTATTCCGGAACGTCATTTTTTCCACGTCTGAGAGAAAGATACCCCGGGTATTGCCCGTTATGGTGTTGTTCACGATTTCGAGGCCATGTCCGGACGCCTGACTTCCCGCCACAGCCTGCTCCCCGCTCAGGGAGCCTTCAAAGCGGTTCTCAGAGATCGTGACACTATCCGAGGACTGACAATGGAAGAGTAACCCGGTGTCCATATAGCCGGTGAAGGTGTTGCCGGTGATAAGCGTGTCCATGTTGTCACCGAACCCCATCCCCCAGAACGATCCGTTGAAGGTATTGTCCCGGATGACCGTATCAGACGAGGAGATGAGCATCATCCCGTAGTTTGTCTTCCGGAAGGTATTGCCCGAAAAGGAGAGACCGTTGCACCCATAGATACCGGCCCCGAGTCCGGCGTTTGCAATGGTGCAGTCTGTTACCTCTATACCTGATGAACTAAGCGCGACGAGCATCGCAATCTCCTCGCCATCGAGGGAGATACCGTCCACTGCTTCATAATACCGCACCGGCCTGCCGTCACAGGTATTCGTGGCATCAAAGGTCAGGTTCGGGAGTAAATTTGGTCCTGGTGCATACCGGAAGCCATACGGGTCCACATTTGTGAGGGTGTTGCCGGAAACGATGGAATTCGTGACCACCTCCAGGTACATCGCAGTCGTCCCCTCCTTTTCATTAAAGGTTGCGTTGCGCACCGCATTTCCCTGTATCAGGAAATTGTCCAGCGTGCTTAGACAAATACCCGGGTTACCTCCATACGAGTTTTCAACCAGATTATCCTCGATACGCCCGTTTGTGCAGTGCTCTACGACGAAATTCGTGAAGCGGTTCGCCTCTGAGTTTCTCACGCAGTTCCCCTCGACGGTCACGTTCGTCAGCTTAGAGGGAGAGCCATTCTTCATGTCACCGCTAACCACGATCCCGTCAGCTTCAATGTCCGAGACCGTGTTCCCCAGTATGGTGACGCCGTGAACTTCCGCCTGACAGGCAACATCGATCGACCCGCCAACGAATGTGGTATTGGTAATCACAGGCCCAAAAAAGGAGAGGTAGTCCAGATTAAACGCTGCATTACATCCAACACCGGCCGTCTCTCCTGCAATGTTCTGTGTCCGGATCTGCGAGTCACACAGAACAACGTCACCGACATTGGTCGTCTGGATACCAAAGGCACCACTCGTATCGAGGATGCACCCATCAATCGAGAGACCGGCAACACTATACGCGATGATGACCGGGTCGTGCGAGTCTGCCGGGTCATGGCCGGTCATATTCAGATCACGAAGGGAGAGATTATCTCCCCCCGCAAAGATATCCCACCGTGCACCGGTGGTGATCCGTACGTTCTCAAGAATGACGTCATTCGCCGATATCAGGACCGATGCATCTGCATCCGCCCTGCCGACGGCAGGGGTCCCGTTCACCCCGCAGATCGTGAGGGACTTGGTGACGTCTAATGCCTCGTCGTAGGTGGCCGCGGTGACCAGGATGGTGTCACCTGCGGTGGCGTTGTCGATTGCCTCCTGGATACCCGTATAGTCACCGTCCGGACCGACCGTGATCGTCGCGGCCGTCGCCGGAGTGAAAATACAGAGAATAAGGATAATTCCCAAGAAGGAGAGCAGGGCTCCCCTGCTGTGCAGATATCTGTTTGTCATGATTTATCGCCTATATATACTCTAATAAACATTTAGGCAATATATAAGTATTCAACTGCAATTTTGGAACAGATATGGAAATTTTAAACCGTCCATAGAGACCTGTTCCGAATACGATTGTGCCCGGAAAAAGAAGGCCCGGGTATAGCCCCCTGTTTTAAAAAAAATGTTATATACCTGTCATGTGAGAGAACCGGTCAGTCTGAGCACACAATTGGAAAAAAGAGGAACGAAATGGGAAATTACCGCCGTCTGCCGGCACAGGCACATACCGCAAAGACCAGCAGTGCACCAAGAGCCCCCGTCACCGGGAAGGGCGTGGCCTCGCCGGGAGTGGGGGTCATTTCTGATGTTGCCGGTGTCTCCGGTGTCTCCTGAACGGTCGCGGTCGGGGAAACTGTGGTCGGGGAGACCGCCGTCGGTGCAGACGTCGCAACCGGCGTATCCTCAACTACCGCTGACCGGTACATCAGGATAAAGGAACTGAAATGCGTCACCTCTGCCGTCACCGTGCGGGTCGCCGCATCGACCGTCGTCAGGAGCGCCTCATACACACCGGTCTCTTCATTATAGTACGTCACCACGAGGGGCCGGCCGTCTGCCATCAGATCCGCCCACTGGGCCTCCGTGAAGGTAAAGACCAGATCAGCTGCAGGCGAGAAGGTCGCCCCGTCCGGGCTGCAGGTATAGGCATACCCCGCAAACGCAAACTGGCCGCCCGCACCGTCAGACGGAAGTTCGGAGGGTGCAATCGTCACACCCGTAAGCGGGTCTCCCTCACCATCGAGCGCGACAGACCCGGACGGGACCGTCAGCTCACCCGTACTGTCCCCTGCAAAGACCATGAGCTCCTGCAACACCAGCCCCCGGCTGTTCGTATACAGCGAACCGGTACCGGTCGCCACCGCCGGGGCAGACCTGCTGTCATCGTCCCCGTCCCCATACGGATGGACAGAGATCGCATCCGGACGCGTCAGCTCACTCTCTCCCGCAGGGCCTGTCACATTCAGCGTCACCGAATAGAGGCCCGCCGTTTCATAGATATGCTCCGGGTGCTGCAGCTCAGAGGTCGCCCCGTCCCCGAATGACCAGGACCAGTTCGTGATATTCCCGGTCGAGGTATCGGTAAACGTGACCGTCAGGGGGAGATCTCCCGTCGCAGGGGAGAAGGTGAAATTCGCCACCGGTGTCGGATCAACATAGAGGTGCAGCGGCAGATAATCGGTGTTGTTTTCATTATACGCAAACGGTTCGGTGCAGAACCCGTCGCCCCGGTCGGGCGTCACCTGTGACCAGCCGGTCCCGTTTGGTGTCGCCCAGTAGTTGCCGCCCAGGAACGGGCCGCCGACGATATTCGTCCCGGCCGTTTTGGTCACGTTCCAGTCGTTATGGAATTTGGCCTCCGGTTCTGCAAGGGCAGGAGGAACAATCTCCGGCCCCCAGAGCGGCCCGAATTCATAGGGCTCCTCTGCCTGCGATCCCGTGAGGTAGAAGGCATACAGGGGCACATCGCTTTCAATGTAGTTGTTCGAGAAGAGATTGTCCGAGCAGGGGCCACTGCCGGGCGCCTCGGCATTGTTCAGGATAATGCCGACAAAATTATCCTCCGTATTGATGATCGTATTATTCAGGAAGACGTTATTGCAGGCGCCCAGCAGATTCACCCCCACCCTGTTATCCAGGATGCAGTTGTCCCGGAACGTCAGTCCGCTGGAGAGGCCGAGAAGAATCCCCCGGCTGTTGCCCGTAAAGGTATTATTCACGAGATCAATGCCATACGCGGTCGCGTCCATTCCCGCCACACCCTGATCGCTCCCAATCATGGAGCCTTCAAAGAGGTTCTCAGAGATCGTGACCCCATCCGGGTCCCCGCAATGAATCACCATGCCGCTGTCCATATAGCCGGAGAAGGTGTTCTGGGTGATGAGCGTGTTATCGTTGTCACCGACCCCCATCGCAAAGAACGACTCGTTGAAGGTATTCTCCCGGATGACCGAATCAGACGAGTCGATGAGCATCATGCCGTTGTTCGTCTCCCGGAAGGTATTGCCCGTGATGGTGAGGTCACTGCACCCATAGATACCGGCCCCGAGTCCGGCATTTGCGATGGTGCAGTCCGTGACCTGGATATCCGATGAACTGAGCGCGAGGAGCATCGCAATCTCCTCACCATTCAGGGAGACACCGTTCGCTGCTTCATAATACCGCACCGGCCGGCCGTCAGCGGTATTGGTGGTGTCGAAGGTCAGGTTCGGGAGGAAATTTGGTCCCGGCGCATACCAGAAGCCATACGGGTCCACATTTGTGACAGTGTTGCCGGAGATAACGGAGTTTGTGACCACCTCCAGGTTCACTGCACACATCCCTTTCGTTGCATCAACCGTGGCGTTCTGCACTGTGTTCCCCTGTATCAGGAAATTGTCCAGATACTGCAGATATATCCCATCGGCACCCTCATACGAGTCTTCAACCAGATTATCCTCGAAACGCCCGTCTGCACAGTATTCGATCATGATATTGGCATTGAGAGATTCTGAGCCGCTCACATGGTTCCCCACAATGGTCACGTTCGTTGTCGGATAGGGCAGTTCGTCTTTTACGTGACCGATCACGAGAATCCCTTCACACTCGCTATTCCGGACCGTATTGTCCGCAACCGTAATGCCGTGAACATATGACCCCATACATAAAATCCTGATCGACCCGCCAATGAATGTGGTATTGGTAATCTGAGGCCCGAAAGAAGAGGTCTCGTTATACTTGGCCCAAAATCCAATTCCGGCTTCTCTTTCTTCATCGTTTCGCACGATGACAGCTGAGTCACGGAGGACACATTCAGGGACATCGTTCGTCAGGATCCCCATCGCACCACTCGTTTCAAGGGTGCACCCGTCAACGAGGAGCCCGGCAACATCCCCGGCGAGGATGACCGGGTCGCCCGTGTACGCCGGGTCATGGCCGGTCATATTCAGGGTGTACAGGGAGAGGTTGTTCCCGCCGACCCACACATCCCACCGTTTACCGGTGGTTATCCGGAAGTTCTCAAGAATGATGTCATCCGCCGTTATCCGGACCGATGCATATGCATCCGCCTTTCCTACCGCAGGGGTCCCGTTCACCCCCCGTATCGTGAGGGTCTTATTCACGTCGATTGCCTCGGCATACGTACCGGCAGTGACGAGGATGGTGTCACCTGCGGTGGCGTTGTCGATTGCCGCCTGAATGCCCGTATAATCACCGTCCGGACCGACGGTGATCGTCGCGGCCATCGCCGGAGTACAGATGCAGAGAATAAGGATAATTCCCGGGAGAGTAAGCAGGGCGCCCCTGCTGTGCGGATGCCTGTTTGTCATGATTCATCACCTAAATACGTCCGTGTGGCGTTTTGGACTTAAATAGGTATCTTCCTGTTTTTAGAACAGATATAGAAATTCACAATCGTCAATTCAGGCCTGTTCGAATACGATTGTGCCCGGAAAAAGAAGGCCTGAGCATGGTCACCTGTGTCTATATAATGACATTTTTAAAAACCTGTCCCATATTCCGGTATCATACCGGGAAACAATAGAAGAACTCGTATTTCAGGAAATACCAGAATGTAAATCACTGTTCAGTCTCACAGATATCCGCAAAATCAAAGGAACACGGAGCCGGTATCGTATCCGCATCGGTCGCTGCCGGATTGGATGCGCCCTGCGTTCTGATGGAAGTGTTGTCTTTTGCCGTGTGAAAAGCCGTGAAGAAATCTATTCTCTTGTTCCATAATCCCTGATAATACGTCTCCCGTTTTTGCAGTTTTTCCACGGATGCAACACAAGAACGGAAAATGAAGAGCAATTGGGAGGAAATAGTATGCAATCCGACAGGCATGCGGCAATGAAATCGCCACTACGAGAGGTGCTTCCGTATTACTTCAGCAAAATCTTCAACGAAAACCAGATCCCGCTGCAGAATCGCATAAATCTGTTCTAAATCCAAATCCCAGTATATATGGACCAGAACATTGCGAAACCCGGCCAAAGCTGATAATTCTCTTGCGAGGGGGTCGGGGAGAATCCCGTTTTTGCCAAGGATCTCAAACGTCTCCCGGTATGTTGCAGGCTTTTGAAGCCGCTCCTCTGCAATAATGTCGGTTGCCACATCAATTGCCGACTGAATTGCAACCATCATTGCATGAAAGACCATATTTCGGGTATCGCGACTGGAAAAAAAGTCTTCCCGTGGGATGGATTGATACCGCTTCCAGTCATTCGCTGCATCCTGCAACTCCTGCATATGATGAAGAACTCTCATTCTCTCACCGGTGCGAGAAGCATTTTGTCCATCCTGTCAAAGAGGGGTTTTTGATCAAGGTATCCTGACATCACGCCAGCTTCAAAGTCAATCCGGATGTTCTCGTCACGGACAAAAACCGCCATGCCTGTTTTCACCACTTCATACTGAAACAGAACAGGTGCACCATTGAGTATCCGGCAATCGACCTCGAATCTCGGTGTAATGGATTGCTCAAGGCCGGATGCGATGTCCATGGCATACCGGAAGGATTCATAGGGTTCCCTCTCTCCGGAGACAAGCAATCCGATGTCAATGTCATGAAAATCATTCCGAACAGGGAACGAACCGTAGAGATATCCAAGCAACAGATCATCTACGCCGGAGAGATATGTCGTGATCTGACTGATGATCCGTTCTTTATCCGAATCGGTCAGATCCTGTTTTATTTCCCCGATCCGGGAATCTCCAAAAGACATCGTGATTACACCTGGTATGTAGGGATTAGGTGGAATACATATAAAAGCAGCGCCGGTTTTTTCTCCATCACCGATGCCTGGCAAAACATCCGTGTCTTTCGTCCGGCATCATCTGTCTGCCTCGATCATCCTGATACAGTTCTTCTCTTTCCTGTCTCCATTTCGTGATGTTCGAATGATAGTGCCGGATGATGCTCCGGCTTCTCGTCGGCCCATGCCTCAACGGTGGCCCGGATGGCGTCATCCGCGTAGGATGAGATCCGCACCTTGTCGCGGCTGAGCGTGACATAGTACGTCTCGCCGTTTGCGTCGTGGCACTTCAGCTTACGCGAGGTGGTGTCCAACCCTCGTATCGCGGGACAGGGTGCCGCGAAGGGGACTATGGATAGTATCGCATGAATTCTTCTCCCGTAACGATTCCCCCGGAGACAACATTTTACATCCACTGTGTCTTACATTAACCACAAAGGAAGGCAGACGAACATGTTTGATATAAAACCTCAGTTCATTGTTTCGGATGATAATGAGCCGGTGAGTGTTATCCTTGATATTCAGACATTTCATAAGATAGAAGCAATCATCGAAGATTATGGTCTCGACAGGTTCATGGACGAGGCAGATGATGATGAACCCCTCTCGGTTTCAGAAGCCCGTGAATACTATACAACCCTGAAAAAGAAGGCCTGAGCAAGGTAATGATTGAACAGGCTAAAAAATTCTTCTAATTACTAAGAAATTTTATGGTATGCTGAATGATATTATTACAAAGAACGGGAGAAAAATTATGCAAAAACAGCTGACGGCTATTATTGAAAAGGAAGACGATGGCTATGTTTCATTCTGCCCTGAATACGACATTGCAAGCCAGGGCAGTACAGTAGAAGAAGCCCGTAAAAACCTTCATGAAGCTTTACAGCTCTTTTTTGAAACCGCATCCCCGCAGGAGATACAGTCACGGTTCCACGGAGAGATTTATATCACACGGATGGATGTGGCTATTGGCTAAACTTCATGTATTATCGGGAAAGGAAGTCTGCAATATTCTCTCAAAACATGGTAACTCTCTAAGTAAGACAGAAAGGGAGCCATATAATAATGCAGAAAAGCATTCCTGGTTCAACAATTACCGTTCCTGTTCCAAACCATAATGAAATTCGTAGTGGTACACTGCAATCAATCATAAGACAGTCCGGAATTCAAAGGACTGAATTTGAGTGATGTTTTCCGGCAACCATTCTGATTTAAAAAATATTATCAGCGGCTTTAAAGGGTATCAGAGACTGTTTCGCCATGAGAATAGTAAACAGCGAAAGTCAGTTTTGGCCGGTTTTTTCAGAGCCTCAACCCCTGAGAATTTCTGATTTCGCACTCCTGATACGATAAAGAAATTCATAGATTTAGAAAAACAGGGGGTAACCCCCTGCCTCACAAAGCCGGCACAGGCCGTTTCAGGAAAGTTCCGGCTTCCCGTCGGCCCATGTCTCAACGGTGGCCCGGATGGCATCATCCGCGTAGGATGAGATGCGGACCTTTGAGCGGGAGAGGGTCACGTAGTAGACCTCCCCGTTCGGGTCGTGGCACTTCAGCTTGCAGGAGAAGGTGTCCTTTGCGGTGTCGCGGGACTGCGTTCCGCCGATTGCGGTCGCAAGGTCGTCGTCGGCCATCACATGGGAGGCAGCGGTCCCGAAGGCGGTGACGGTCGGCGACCGGACGGATACCTCTCCGATGGTATCGGCCTCGAGGTTCTCGTAGATGACCTTTGCCGTGTAGCGCTCCTGGGAGCGGACGACGGGGTCAATGGTCACTCCCTGCTCCTCGTATGAGGTGCAGCCGAAGGGGTTCGTGTCGATGATGTCCTGCACGAGGACATCGAAGGTGGTGATATCGGCGATGGGGACGGAGAGGTCCCGCACCGCACTCTTGGTGTTGGTTGTCTGGATAAAGTCAGCCATTTTCTGGCACTCCTGCCAGCCGAGGTCCCGGGATGCGACTGACATACTAACATATTACTTTGGGTAATATTAACGTGACTTAACATTGGATGGAATTCAAAGAAAATGCGGCGGTGTGAAAGTAAAAGAAGAATTATACGGGCGTAAAAATGATCCCGGCGCACCGGCGGAATCCATCGGTTCACTGCACCATTATCATCGCCGCACCGGGGTGAATCAATTCCGAAAAAATAGACGAACATTCGGTCTCTGGTTCCGGGAAATGTGCATCCGGGAACAATATGAAGAGCAGAAGGAATCTGTCCTGCCTAGCGGACCGCTATATAAATGGCTGAAGATCGTGACATGGGTACCGGAAATCCATCCTCTCTCAGACCTTCGATATGGAGTTCAATGGCTTCGTGCATTCGCTCTTCTGCCTCCTCGCGGGTCGCTCCGGTAGCCACACATCCTGGAAGATCAGGGGAGTATGCAGAATAGTTGCCGTCAGTCTTTTCAACAATAACCAGAAATCGATTCATTATCCATTCTCTCCTTTAAGACCTGCCTGTTTTAGTATACTGTTCAATGTTCCCGGTGCAAGAACATCTGCCGGGTGTCCGGCAATGGTGATTCTGCCAGGCTTTGCCGGGTGTTTATACTGCTGGTGACTACCCCTGGTAACCACAAGATATCATCCGTCTGCCTCGATCATCTTAATGCAGTCCCTCACTTTCATTTTTTCTGTTACTCCATTTCGTGATGATCGAATGACGGGAAATCGTGATGCTTTGGGTAGCATCATAGAGAATCACTCTTTAGATGGTACTATGAAGGCACGTACATATTAATTTGCTCCTGTACGGTGATTCATTTGATAAGGATGGAGCATGTGATGAAGGGATAAGAAAACTGCATTATGCTGATTCAGTCTGCCTGGTTTCTCCATCGCTATAAAAGATTGGGACAAACTCCACACTTCTGCCAGTCCCTTCCAGCAGTGCAAATGCCATAGATCAATATTACCATAAGTAATACTTATCCCCCGTCCTCACCGATTCTATGCACAGAACATACGGAGACAAAAAGAACATGAAGGATGATCTGACTGCAACAATCATCGAGACGCACCGCGATGTCAGATGGATCTGCCGGACGCTCGAAGAGATGAAAGAGACCGATGCCGACTTCGAGGGCCGCCTCCGTGACCTCGAAGGGTGGCGGGCCGAAAAAGCCGGGGCAGAGCGGCGGATGGGCGGTGTCTGTGCCGGACTCAGCGGGGTCGTCGGCGGAGCGGTGGCGTGGATGTTCCAGTGGATCGGATAAATAATTGACCAATTTCGCTATATAACTGAAAATGCTGCCCGTATGTCCATGAAAAAAACACTATTCAAACCCATTACAGCAATACGGGAATTTTTCAGGAAATACGCCGCCCGTTAAAAAATACTTTCGCCCTCCCCCCAGCCTTCCTTAAAATGCACCCTCTCTCATCTTTCCTATATGCAACAGAATATTTTGATGTCCGATGAAACGCTCTTCAGGGACTGCAGCATCTTTGACGGTGAACACACACCGGAACAGTTCCGGTTCCGCGACACCCAGCTCTCCCGGATTGCAGAAAATATCCGGCCCGCCTTCCACGGAGCCCGCCCCCTCAATATGATCCTCAGGGGACCGCCGGGTACGGGGAAGACCACGTCTGTGAAACAGGTTTTTGGAGAGATTGAGGGGACAACCCGGAAAATAATCCCGGTGCTTGTCAACTGCCGGAGGAACCAGACCGAATACCGGGTCTTTCGCAGGATATACGAGGCGGTATTCCACCAGAAACCCCCGGTATCCGGTGTCTGTGTCCAGAGTCTCACGGAAACCCTCTGCGGGGAACTCTCTGCGAGAGGCGCCGTCCTCCTCATCTGCCTGGACGATGCGAACTTCATCTTCCATGACAACCTGCTCGAGAAGGTGCTTGGCACCCTGCTTCGGCTCTATGAGGAGTATCCCGGCATCCGGACAGGCATCATCGTGACCGTGAGCAATATCGACATCCCTGTTGCCGGTCTCCTCAGTCCATCGGTGGTCTCGGTCTTCCAGCCGAACGAAATATACTTCCCGCCCTATGGGGAGGGGGAGGTGCGGGCCATCCTCCGTGACCGGGTCCGGGCGGGCCTCTACCCGGATGTGGTGTCCCCGGAGATCCTGGACAGTATCGTTACGGAAACGATGCGGTGCAGCGACCTGCGGATGGGCATCGCTCTTGCGAACCGCTCGGTATTGCGGGCTGAATCCGCCGGACGCCGTTCGGTCAGTGCGGCTGATGTCGTCGCATCCGTTCAGGAGGCAGAGAACCAGCACCTCAAATCCATTGTCCGGACACTCAGGGAGGACGAACGGAACATGCTGGGCGCCATTGGCACGCTATACCAGCAGACAGGGGAGGAGATGATCTCAGGCGACCTCTACCGGGCACTGCAACCGCAGGTACCGATGTGCTATACCCTCTTCTTTGAACGGCTGGAGAAGTTCCGCAACCTGGGGCTCATTAAGACATACCGGCCCCCGAAGCGGGGAAATACCCGCAGGATTGTGCTGCAGTACGGCAGCGGGAGGGTCAGGGACGTGTGCAGTGCCCGGTAACAAACGAGATCGCTTCGCATCTCCCCTGTTCCCCTTTCCGGATGAACCGGGGCACGGGTTACCGATGTGCCCGCTGCAGGAATATATCCCTCTTTGTCTGCATCCCCGCCGGGTTCGCCACAGCGGTTGTGCGAAATACCCGCACCGCCATCCCTCACCGTGATGGACCGGGTGGTGGTGGTCCGGTACATGTTCCGGATGGGCATGTTCATTTCAGTTTCCTGTTATCTATATTTTAAAGCCTTTTTGAACGAAATGCCTGCCATTTTGGGATTGAATGCCATCCCCTTTTTGAAGCAACATTTTTATGCGATAGGACGAAATGACCTCAGCATGATTAAACCGACGAAGGTCGTCGCCACTGTGCTGATGATCGCATATTGTACGCTCCTTCTGGTGGGATGCGTAGCAGGAGACACCATGCAATCATCTCCTCCGGCACAGGTGAATCTCGGCATGATCTCCGCTGCCGGCTCTCTCCAGATACCTTCCGCCGGGGACGCGATCCCGTTCACTGCCCCCGGCATAATCGACAGCCCCGGACAGTATCTGCTCACGAACAACCTCACCAACGCCAGTGTGGATACCGGCCTATGGATACAGTCCTCTGATGTCTTCCTTGACGGCGGGGGGCACATTCTCGATGGGGTATTGACTCAGAACACAACCGGTATCCTGGCGCAGAACCGTACCACGGGACTCAGTAATATCACCATCACCAATCTCTCGGTGAGCGGCTGGGGGGCCGGCATCTGGATAACCGATGTGGAGGGTGCGGCGCTGTGGGAGGTGCGGGCCCTTGGCAATCAGGGCGGCTTTGGCATCGCCGACTCCCCGAATGCCACGATTCGGGACTGCACCGTGACCGATAATGTCCCGCTGGCAGACGGAGGGGTCTTCTTCGGCGGCAACGGCATTACCGTCACGAACTCCCCGAACACACAGGTCCTGAACACGAATGTCAGCCATAACGGATGGGGCGAAGAACTCCCCTCTGTCGGCGGGACCGGCATTCTTTCGCATGGCAACAGCGGGCTCATCGTCTCCGGCTGCACGATGAACGGGAACGTGAACACCGGCCTGTGGAACGAGAATTCGAACGATTCGCAGGTGCAGGGCAACCAGATCCACAATAACGAGGGCAACGGAGGAGTCTTCATGACGGGCTCGGTGCTTCACCCGGCGATGAACGGCAGTATCACGGCGAATACCATATCCGGGAGTGAATGGGGCATATGGATCATGAGAAACGACTACTACGTTGCAGACAACACCGTGAGCACCTGCGGCTATGGCATCCTGATCGATACCAGCCAAAATGCAACACTGACAGGCAACGTGATGCATGACAACGATCTGAATTTCTGCGTCGACGGGAACCAGTACGAGAATTATCTGCATCAGGTCGACACCTCCAATACCGTTGACGGCAAGCCAGTCTCCTACCTCGTCAATGTGTCCGGTGCGGTTGTCGACAGCGCCATTAATGCGGGAACGGTCTATGGGATAAACGCAACGGATCTCGTCATCCGGGACCTTTCCCTGGAGAAAAATGAGAACGGGATATTCCTGCTCTCGTCCGACGGGGCGTCCATCCAGAACGTGATTGCAGAGCAGAACACCAACGGATTTGTTCTTCTGGGGAGTGACGACGTTCGTATTGAAACCTCGGCTGCCAGCGATAACACCCAAAACGGAATCCTGATTGAAGACTCAGACAGGGTGCGGATTGTCGGAACGGACGCTCTCCTGAACAGGGGGCCGGAGGGTGCCGGGACGGGAATCGCCGCTGAAGACTGCTGGGACCTGTCACTTCAGGCGGTGAACGCCAGCAGGAACAATTTTGCCGGTATCGATGTGGAAGAGAGCAGTCTGGTACAGCTGGTCAATGTGACGGCGGATGACAACGGCGTCGTCGGACTGATCCTCGGGGGCAATTCTTTTACAGTCACCGGGTGCTCTGTCCGGGGGAACGGGGATGTCGGAATCGGAATGTACGATACCACCAACGCAACATTCTGGAACAACTACTTCTTCAACGAGATGAATGTCGACCTCACCCAGGGCCTGGTCACCGGTTCATTCTGGAATGTATCCAAGACTCCCGGCCCGAATATTGTAAACGGCCCCTTCATCGGCGGCAATTACTGGGCGAAACCGGACGGCACCGGCTGGTCGCAAATCACTCCGGACCGCGGCGACGGGTTCTGCAACGCGTCGCGTGTCATTGACACATACAACACGGATTTCCTTCCGCTCACCTATTATGTCAGCCCCGACCCGGTGGCCAATTTCACTGCCGAACCCGTCACCGGGACTGCTCCTCTGCGTGTCGGGTTCACTGACACGTCGACCGGGAACATCACGAACTGGTCCTGGTCCTTCGGGGACGGGCTGACCTCCGTTCTGCAGAACCCGGAGCATATCTATGAAACGGCGGGCCGCTATTCGGTAACCCTGAACGTAACGGGCCCCACCGGCTATAACGAGCTGATCCGTGCAGACCTGATCACGGTGATACCATCCGCCGATGACGGGGACGACAGTGGGTTGGGGGCAAGGTCATACGATGATGTCGGCGCCCTTATGACCACCGCAAAGGGGTATGTCGTTGCACCGGTTGATGTTGAGGCCGACGATGCCATCGGCAAACTGACGGTCCCGCGAGGTGTGGTGGCACTCGACGAAGACGGGGAGCGCCTCAGTGAAGTGGGCATCACCGCAGTCGCTGCGCCATCCCCCGGAAGGAGGACCAGCTACTCTCTCGCCGGATACGCCTATGCGTGCGAACCCGATGGTGCGACGTTCTCGCCTGCCATTGATCTAATCTTCACCTTTACCGAAGGGGAATGGGCCGCCCTCATGGCAACCGGCCAGCCGCTGGTGGTGATGTACTATAATGAGGAGAGCGGGTCCTATGAGAATGTCGTGACTACGGTCGACGCTGCGAAACGGACGGTAACGGCCCAGGTGACCCACTTCAGTATCTTTGCGCTGATGCAGCAGGTGGCGCCGGATACCGGCCCCACTGTCCCTGCCACCACTACGCCGGTGGCCACGCCAACCGAGTCTCCTGTCACCCCGGTCCCCCCTCTGCCGACCACGGCGGTGCCGACAGCCACGCAGTCAGGAATGGATTTCCCGGTTGTGGGTATGCTTCTCATGGTTGCGGTGCTCGCGGTTGCCGGTGGCCTCTTCCGCCGGAGATGACGCAGGGAGGATACCTGAACGGTGCGAAAGATGAAAACGGGGGCCGGTTTCCTCCGTATGAAATCCCATTTTTCGTATCACCGCACCCCCACTCCCGGGTTCCATTCCCGGACAAGCCGGGCATAGCACGTCTCACAGATCGCTGCCCGCTGTGCTTTTGACTGGTACACGGCCGGCCCGTCACCACAGACCGTGCAGTGCCCGAGGGAGACGGATGAACGCTTAAAGTCCCGGTGGTCAGGGATGCCGGGGAGGAGGAGGGTGCGGCCCCCGGTTTTTGGTTCTTGTCTTCCACACGTTTCCCCGGTGTTCCACTTTGTCTTCCACTCGTTCTGTGCCGTTTCTGATGATTAAACTGAATTTCGTGGACGAACTGGCGTGGAAAGAGTTTGAGTTCCACTTTCCGCCGGATCATAGATACCCCCGTCCCCCTTCCTACCCGAACCCTGATTGCTGAATGATACCCGAATTGAGTGGAAGACTCCTGTAGTATCTGTACATATCTCTCTATTATTATCCTATTTACCTGAATGATCGTCAATATGCGCATTTTTTTGAGTTCCACTTTTTGCCGTTTTCGGGTGGAAGTGAGGTGGAAGAGTGGAACTCTTCGTGTCACTGTCATCTCCCGCATGCCCGTCATCATCTGCACTGTCATCCGCATCGTCAATGCGCCCGGCGTTGAAGTTCGGGGTGTCGCAGTGGACGATGTCGTCTGAGAAGAGGGCGTCCCGGATGTCCTGTGTCCGGGCCGCCCGATTCCCTGCCTGGCTGTCCGGCGTCACAGGAACCCCCCGGCAGTGTTTGGCACGGCGGGGAAGAGGGGTGCGGAGACGGCCTCCCCGCGGGCGACCTGCTGGAAGCTCGCGAAGGGTATTGCGAAGTGGCCCGCCCGTGTGGTCGCGAGGACGGCCCGGCCCGAGGCGTGGACGGTGATGTGGCCGTCGATGACGGTTTCAGGGACGACAGCTCCGCAGGAAGTGCCTGTGTCCGTCTCATTTGTCCGGGTGAGAGGGACACTCTGGCCGTAGAAGAGGAGGGTGTGGATGTCGTCCCGCGTGAGGGAATAGGTCTCTTCTGCAAGAGAGAGGGAGAGTGTCCCGCCTCCTGCCAGTGCGAGCGTGCCGGGTTCAGGCTGCATGGGGTTCACCTGCGTCACGTGCATTCCCTTCAGCACCTGCATCGCCTGCGTTCCGGCCCGGTTGCGGAGAGGTGGTTTTAGTCTGCCTTGTTCCCCGCACAGGTTCCTGCACAGTTCCCTGCTTTTTATCCTGTTTCGGGTTCTGTTTCGGGTTCTGTTTCGGGTCTTGTTTTTGGTTTCGTTTCTGCGTCTTTTTTGCCGCCTTTGTGAGGGTGATCGCGTAGACGTGCTGGCCGGTCCGGCGGACGGTGATCGCAGAGATCTCTCCGCCGTGTGTGTGGATCTCCGAGGAGATGGTCTGCGGGACGAGGTAGAGGGGGACGGGGCCTGCCTTGATGGACTTTCCCGCATTGTCCGTGGTGTTTATATTTCCTGCCGCTGATTGTTTTTTGGCAGTTCCCGACATTTCACTGTTGGCGCAGGGTTGTGTGGTGGGGCTGCCTTCCTGGTTGTTGTTCTGTTCGGTTTTTCTCATGGTGTTACCACCTTTCGTGTGCACGAGTTTTTCCTGTGCACATATACAGGGTTGGCGAAGGAGTATATGAAGAAGAACCACGTGTGGTGAAAGGGGATTTTTTGTTTTGTTGGGGAGATTGGATTTTTGGGATTTGATTTGGAATTGGGTGGCTTTTTGTGGGTATTTTATGTGTGGTTTACTTTCGTTTGGTATGAAAGTGAAGGGTGAGAGAGGTTTTTGGGGGGATCAGATTGAATCAGAGGATTGTGGAATAGGAGTGACGGAAAAGTACATGCTCACCAATACCAATCTCTGATGCAATGGTGTTTGATGAGCATTTTCATGCATTCACGAAATTAACCAAATCGGATGCATGCCCGGATACATGTGAATGCAAAGAGCTCATTGATATTCCCACGGTATGGGTTCCTCCCCCACAAAAGCACCCGTTCGCAGGAATCATCATATCACGGGACCCGACCACCGCATTTATTCCCTATTATACCGAAGCACAATCAAAGGATCTCTCTTTATGGCGGGAACACCTGTTCGCCACGAATGCCATCCCCCAGTGGACTTTTCAGCGAATTAGTGAGTTCAACAGGAAATATATGGATGGTGCACTATCTGAAGGTGAGCTGGAAACATTCAGAAAGACACTCTGTCATTCTGTCTACTGGACGCATCTTCACAAATGTTGCACGGATAAACGAGGAGAGGATTCATTAAAGTTCAAATGGAAAAATGCCTTCTGCTGTGCAGACCGGTGGCTGAAATCCGAGATTGAACTCGCTGGCCGTGAAGATGTCCGGTTTATTATCGCTCTCGGAAAGGATGTTAAAAGGTGGTTTGAGAAGAAGGGGGATGACCTTCCTGTGGGGCAAGGCATTCGGGTGTATCATCTTCCTCATCCCTCCCGTGCCAATATGGGATCCTGGAACCCGAAGGATGTGGAGGTGCAGCTGGCACTGGGGGAGAGGATTAAGGAGCTTGTGTTGCGTTGTCAGGATATTTTTGAATAGATATGGGATTTTAATAACCCACAATTTCAGTAGAATTACTATATTTAGCCAGATTGATATGTAATTGATGAGTCAATTGAGGTAATGAAGTAAGGGCGGCATAATAATATAAAATGTAAAAAATTAACATATTTAAATGGGTGGATGAACCATTTATGCATGTTTTGTATGCTAAAACAGAATGTAATGGGGACAACAACCCAAAAAAGAGTAATTGTCTAAAGCTTGTTGAATTGTCATATTTACCACTATTGAAGAGCAAATCGTTGATGATTTCCTACCATTAACATTTTATTACTGTATTTCAAGAGGGAATTATGGAAAAAGCACAAGCACGAGGTTATGTGTTTGAGGTAATTATTCAAAGATTGTTGGAACGATCGGATTATTTTAATGTTATCAATGGAGAAATAAGAGGACGTGGAGCAAAACATCAAATTGATGCGTATGGTATATTTTCATATCCAGTTCCATTTGTCCATCCGATAAGGATTATATCTGAAGTAAAGTGTTATAGAAAAAATAAAGTCAAATTAAACCATATTCGCAATTTTGTAGGTGTATTAAAGGATATTTCAGAAAACTATTTCGTCAATCCAGGTTTAGGGGTAAACTCCTTAAATAGGTATAATGATGCTGGATGCTTTTTTAGTGCAACTGAATTCACTTTAGATGCACAGACTTATGCATGGGCACATAATATTTTCCTGATATCATTCAATAAGGTGCCATGGATTGAAAATATCGCAGCAGAAATTGATTCTTTTGTTAAATGTTATTATCCCAGTCTTTCGAATATTTCGAAAAATGATTTGGTTACATATGCAGAATGCATGCTATTCGAAGAATGGAGCGAAGATAATTCATATGAAGAATATTATCCTGGGCAAAAAAAATTACGAAGCCTCATAGAAGAAGTGAGTTTGAATATTGGAATTTTAAATAATGCATATCCGGTAATTCTTGCTGGTAGGTGCGGTTGGGATAAAAGGCTAAATATACAAGATATCGGTGATTTAATATATAATGCCGAGAAAAAAACCCCTTCTTTCATTGATAATTCAACATTTCATTTAATGCTTGTAAATGATGAAGTAGTATTTAGCATTCCAAGTTATATTCTTGATAATCTAAATTCACAAATGAATCAGTCCGGATTAAATCCAAAAGAGTTCTACATTGATTTGCCAGTATATTCTCAAAATAAAGTTCGAAGGATTGTCAGAATAAATATCGATGCATAAAAGTTTTCTACCCATTTTTTGTTTAGGAAATCCATGACCCTTTCACATAATCACATCGATATCATCAACAGATTCCTTCAGGAACAGGACATGCCTGATCTCTATCGGTCATATACCTGGAAAGGAGATACCTGGGAAAAAGGATTCCCGGATCTCTTTCGACTGGAAGTACTGTGTTCGCAGGCAGCGGAGGCATACTCGCTCAATGAGAATCACGTGATGGAGATCGCGAAATGGGGGAGCCTTCCCAATACCAAAACGATCTCATGCCCGGACCCGGTACGGATAACCCTCTATATCGATGGCAAGCCGGCCTTCTGGCTGGAGAAAGAGCCCGAGAACGCGGTATGTATCCTTGGATGCCAGGTCAGTGGATTCGGACCCACCTATTGCAGTAAGATCCTCCACTTTGCCGTTCCTCAGGTATTCGGGGCCATTGATACACGCCTCGTCAGGGTCTTTGGCACCGGAGATGCCGATTGTGGGGGCCGCTATCAACTCCTTGATTTATCTGTTGCTCTATCGGGAAACCGTTGGCAGATTCCCCGGGATCAGAAGGTCTGGCCCGGAGAATATGGGACATGGATTCAGATTCTTAATCATATCGCGAGAACTCTGAACAGCGACAGCATACTCTGTCCCCATCCACCACAATATCTGCAATCCGGGCTACGTGAAGAGGGACAATGGCTCCCGGCAGACGTGGAAACGGCTCTGTTCAGCTATGCATCACAGGTGGTGAAAGAGCTGAAAGATAAGGCATGAATTGTTTGGGGAAGAAAATCCCGGATTTGGTATCACTATCCCCTCTGAATTCTCCATTCCGACCAACACCCAAAAACCCTATTACCCATCCCATTGAATCCCTCATCAATGAGAAAACCCCGGCAGAATACCAAACCCCCTGGAGGTCCCTCTCCTCCCTCACGTACCGCCGTCACCCCTGATGACACCCGGAACAACCCTCATCCGCCCAAACCATTCCAGATTCCCGTCGCTCAGGAGACCCAAAACCCTGCAGCAGAAGACCCGTCCTCTCCCTGGCTTGCCACCATCACCCTCGACAATGCCCGTGAAGGAATCTACTCACCCAAAACCCGCCTCGCCACCGTCTCTCAGGTGATCCGTGGCCTTGCAACGGAAGGCTACCCATCCAGCGGGGTCATTCTCTTTCCGGGCGGCTGGCTCGACGCCGGGGATGGTATTCCCGATACAGCATACTGCAAATGGGCAGCGGATTCCCTCATGCCCGCCCTGCGGGGAACGGGCCACACCATCTGTTTCGGCATCGACGGCGGGGCTGACGCAGACGGTTTTGCCCGTGACCAGCTGGCCCTTGCTGTCCGTGACGGGGATGGCCTCTGTGCAGTCGCCCGGAAATTCGCTCCCTCACCGCAGGAAGAAGGGCATGTCACTCTCTGCGAGGATTTCAGGAACGGGGAAGCAGGGTATCCCCGGACCTTCACCCACCGGGGGAAGACCTACTTCCCGGCGGTCTGCTATGACAGCTACGGCATCAGCCATGGCGCCGGGCCGAATCCCGGTGTGGACGCCGTTCTGAACTGTGTCCATTGTTTCTACCCAAAGGGACAGGGGCCGTCCGGGGAGACATATTTCGCCAAACACGGGTTTGCCGGGGCTGCAAAGCGGTGGGGGTGCCCGGTATTCGGGACGGCAATCTTCTATGGAAGAAGGATGCCGCCACGGTGGCCAACGGGAGTCGCGTGGACCTGTGGTGAGAAGAGCACTGCAAGGTGGCGGTATGATGAAAATCCGATTGCTCCTGCCGATTCCTTTGGTATGATGACGGATGAGGGACTGATCACAGTGAGGGTCTTTGACGGGGAGTAGTGAATTCCTCGCAAAGGTTCTGCATATGCGGATTCCGATTTTCTTCTTTTCATTTTTGGGGAAATCCGTGCTTTGGCAAATAGTCGCATAAATTGCGCATAAATTGCTCAAAAATCGCCTCTCGTGGTCGGGAAAACACACCTACATAGACGCCCGGAGAGGGCAGATCTTGCCCTCAGACATCCCATACATCCTCCCAAAAATGCAGTGATTTGCACTCCCATAATATTCCTTGTAAATTAGTTAATAGTTAAAATAACGCGCAATATGGAGTTATTTCTGATGGATTTCAATACTGTCTGAAAGAACGTCAATTTGGGCCTTTTTCCCATAATATCAGGTGAGGAGAGATACTTTTCCTGCCTGGTGTGAACCTGACCAGTACCTATCTCAATCCAGTGACTGCTCCCAATCGAGAATACGTTCATACAATTTGTCGTGAATCCAGAACCCACCCTGGTTTCTAAGTCTGTCCATCTCATCCCTGAGAGAATCAATCTGCCCTTCTTTTTTCCCCTGCATCAGAAGACCAATTATTCCGGTGATTGGAAGATCGTAAAGTCCTGCGATACGGCGGGCATCCGATTCATCGAGTATCAATATGTCCGGCTTTGTTTCAATGGCAAGGACAATACTCTCTGCCTCACCCGCGTGCAATTCCTGTTTAAGAAGATTCACTAAATCACGGTTATTCGGTTCTATTACGGTAAGCCATCCGGATTCACGGGCATGTCTGATTGTTGACACACCCGGACGTGAACCTCCTTCTTCAACGACTTCACGCCATACTGCAGGAGGAATAGCAACCGATGAAAACCGCCTGAGGAGAGAAAAACGGTCAATCCATGAAAGATGGATGAGAGGCGAGGAGTTACTGACTGCTCGTGGCATAGAGAATATCCTGTTCGAGTTCATCCTCTTCATAATGCCGGCGAATCTTCCGATCGCCCAACAATGCCTCCCATTCCCACCGGGGCAGCCCTGCAAGATCACACGCTTTCCCGGATGATAGGATGCCACGCTGGTAAAGTGCCAGGGCGAGTTCCTGCTGAAGTTCCGCCTGCACGGTATCAGGAGGCAGACGGAGCGCCTGGACAATATCGGAAGGTACCATGATCGTTATATCTGACATTGGTTCACTCACCTGATGAATAGGGATGGGTGAACCGGGCATATAATACCAGCGCAGGACACAAATCCCCCAGTGGCAAATGGACCCGGTAATAGTATTCAGCCGGTATCTCACCATTCATTCAACCCCAAACACAGAATCTACCATATGTTTCAAATCCCCATACGAAACCGCCTCACAAACCTCTTCAATCCTCGAAAGCGCCACCGATTTCTGCTCCCCGAATTGTTCCTCGATGACATCTGTCGCAAGCACATAGAATTTCCAGAGCGATGTATCGAGGACATCTTCATGGCGTTCCTCCTCTCCCGTAAAAAGACAGAACACATAGCAGTCAGCACACCGGCAGGGATCGTCCGGGACATAGGTATTGGTTGTAGAGTCCCACCGGAGTTTTTTCGCAATATCGAACTGAATCTTTGAGGGCCGTTCCTGATACCAGCTCTGAACGTAGGCAGAGGACTTCACCTCGATTCCAGCCCCATGGTAGAAGAGATCACAGCGGTCCCATTCTATCCGGGGGGTATCAAGCACACCGAGGGCAGCACCGACCAGATACTCAGCGAAGACAGATCGGTTGGTGTTTGTCAGGATATTGGAATACGCTCACGACCAGTAATCACTGACCGTGTGATTCTCAAGTCCTGCGATAGGATGGGCGGGATTGAGGCGGTTTTTCATGTGTATCGCCACTAGATATGGAGATCATGGTTGTTTTACCTGATAAGAGATTGGGGAGAGTGGTACATTCCCTCACCTGATTCTCCCCTGAAATCTGTTGAGGTTCCGGATATACACCGGAAGGGTGTTTTTCCATAATATACACAGATTTCCGGCATTGATCGGTTTTCCAATGAGAATTACATATTAGTCGTGAAGGACGCAAAGACGCCACGGGGATAAGCAGAAACACCATGGGTTTTCATCCATAGTGGGCAGAGGTATCCGAACCGGGATAGAATCGACACCCAACGTCAAACCACAACCGGGAAAAGCGTTATCCGAAATGGGGAATAAGATGAGTATGAATAGTCAATGCTCACAGCAGAGGATATCCTTGGAGAACTCGCGGGAAACGAGAAGCGGATCAGAGACCTTGGGGTCAGGCGTTTGGGGCTGTTTGGCTCCTTTGTTCGTGATGAAGCGCGTGAAGAGAGCGATATTGATATTCTGGTCGAGTTTGTTGAAGGAGGGCGTTCTTTTGACACATATATGGACCTTAAATTCTTCCTTGAAGATCTCTTCAGAAGAAAAGTAGACCTTGTCGACCGTGATACGATAAAACCCGCACTCAGACCATATATCCTCCGGAGCGTCAGATATGCCCCGGGATTATAATCTCTATCTCCAGGATATTCCGGAGGCTGCAGAAAGAATACAGCGGTATACACACGGGATGTCCTTTGAAGATTTCAGTGAGAATGACCTTGTGCAGGATGCAGTGATACGAAACCTCATGGTCATCGGGGAGGCCGTCAAACTCATTCCGGTGTCCCGAAAAGAAGAGCATCCGGATATATCATGGAGAAAGATTGCAGGACTGCGGGATATTCTCATCCATGCATATTTTGGAGTGCATACTGAGATCCCCCTCAGAATAAAAAGAAAAATGACAGGCATTCAGGCTGCTAGGGGGATTGGCGGCAGAATTTTTTCCCATGTGTTACTATCAGGAACAGACAATCAGATATGTCGGATGAAATCGTCCGGATCGATTTTTGCCAGTTTCAGGATTCCACGAAGGGTGCCTACCTTGATCTCTTTGTGCAGTGGGACAACTGTCCCGACCTTTCCTTCGGGTGTCTGTTTTGAGAGGCGCACATGGCTACCCGATTGACCGCTTACTGCGAAACCGTATTTTTTTGAGAGTATTTTTATCACTGTCTCGCCTGAGACAGGTTTACGCCCTGACACACTCATTAACCTCGAATGTTGTTATGATGGGGCGTCTTTGTTCTGCAAGTGGGAATTCAGCAAGGTACAACTCAGTGGCTTCCCTGAGGTTTGCTACGGCCTCTTCCACAGTATCTCCCTGGCTGACGGTACCCACCTCCGGGCATTCTGCGATGTACATATCATCTTCCGCGTAGAGTACCGCTGTGAATGTCTTCATGATATCACCAATATCATATCATCTTCCTTCATAGAGATAATATTGATTGAACTATTTGTCCGGGATGGCTGGATTGATTTTTTCCTTCGGGAGGCAGCATGCCAGGCAAATGAGAATGCCGGAACCGCAAAGAAAATTTTTGCATTGTATTCAGGTATCATAGATACATTCCTGAAATGCTGCAATCGAAATATTCGGTTCAGGTGATTGATGCTCTCTTTTTCCGGCCATATTTACCATTCATGATTTTGTGGAGGATTCTGGTATCCCCTGCCTCAACCGCCGGACGGCAGGAACGTCCCCAATTGGTATCAGAACCCCATCCCCCCGTCTCCATACCCGCCGCTCTGATCACCCACTCACCGCTCGTCGTTTTCATATCCTGCGAGGTATCTGTCCAGCGCCCGGCGTGAGGTATACCATGTATGTTCCATCTGAACCGCATCAAGCACCCCCTGTTCTGCCCGGTGACGCAAATATTCCGGTGAATACGCTGAATATGGTGAATCCTCTCCAAGATTCTCCGCGATATCCTCTACCGGCATCAGCTCATCCTCCCCGCCATATGCCGCAAGCGAGAGGGTCAGGCTTTCATCCACAGCTTTTGCGAGGTAATCGGAGAACGGGCCGATGTCTCCGGCATCCGCTGCTTTTATGAGCTGGGTATAGCGTTTCCGGCTCTCTTTTTTTAGTACGACCGGGGGATACGTTCGTTCCATTAAATACAGGCAGGTACAGAGGCGTCCGACCCTGCCATTCCCCTCGGTGAACGGATGAATATCACCAAACCCGTGATAGAAATAGGCCGCAGTTTCTATCGGGTGCAGGCGGCTGTTTCGCACCGTTACCAGGAGCTGGTTCATGAGCTTCATTACCTCCGTCCAGTTGGGATGGGCCTTTGCGGCGGAGGCGGCCCTGATATTCGTCCTCCGGTATTTCCCGGCATCATCCGGTTCTGCGCCGGTAACAACCGCATGAATCGCCTGAACTGTGGCATGGTCTATCGCTGCCCCCTCGTTTGCGAGTGTCTCCATCCGTTCAAAGGCGGTTGCCGTATTCATCGCGTCACGATGCTCCTGAAGGGATTTTTCTTCGATCGTCTCGCCTTCGGTTACAACGGCACGCGTCTCTGCAAGCGTGAGGGTATTTCCCGCTATCGCATTGGAATAATACGTATGCAACAGCTTTTGCTCTTCATGCAGTTTTTGGCTCTCATCTGCCGGAAGAGGAGGCATAGAAAAAGAGAGCTCCCTTTTTTCTTCGATACGCAGCAGCAGCTTTGGCTGTATCGTATTGGTACCGGTATTGCCCATGTGGTAGATTATCCGATAGCACACCATAAAATCTGTTGCAATTGGAAAGAGACGGCATGTATCAGAGACCGCTCATCAGGGAAAAAACCGCATGTCGGTATACCAGGAAGCTATCTCACACCGCGAAACCCGACCACAATCACTCCCTACTCCGCAAACCGGAACAGTCCCTTCGGGATATGAATGACGAACCGGGCCCCCTGCCCTGCCACTCCCATCTCCTGAATCGAGAGACCGGTAATCGAGAGAATTTCACGGGAAAGGAAGCGGCCAAGGCCCGTGTGCTTGAAATATTCCCGCCGGAATATCTTCTCCTTCAGGGCATCGTGGATGTATACATGCTTTAAACCCGTTTCAACGGACAGCGGTGCCACATCCGAATTGCCCTGCAGCCGTACAGCTACCGTATTTTTGCATGGCTGTAATCATGCAGAAATGCCCGTCTTCGCACGGCTATAATCATATCAGCCATACTGTTATGGGTGAGTATCACCCATCCCCGTAGTGTGACAGCGGTGCCCGGCACCTACCAAAAGGAGGTTGGCAGCGGGGAGAATATCTGTCTGGTCTTTGACAAACTCGGAAAATGGTTTCATACGTCAGGCAATGGATAAGGGGTTTGAGATGCGAGTTGCAGTGTGGAATGGGAAAAATCACATGCCTGCACGTATCAGTATCGTACTGGTACTTGCCCTTGGAGCACTTGCAATTTTCAATAATGCAGGTGAAGAATGGACGGATAGGAGTAATGAGATGATTGAAGCGCGTGAACCGATAATTGTGGAGTTTCCTTTGAGGGGAGAATGGCTCTCTCCCAACACTCCGGGAACAAAAATTCCGAGCCACGGTACAGATCAGTTAGGAACAAGATATGCGTATGACTTTATCCAAGTGGATTGGGAAAAAAAGGGCTGG
Source organism: Methanogenium organophilum (assembly GCF_026684035.1). NCBI lineage: Archaea > Methanobacteriati > Methanobacteriota > Methanomicrobia > Methanomicrobiales > Methanomicrobiaceae > Methanogenium > Methanogenium organophilum. The sequence goes on along the minus strand of NZ_CP113361.1, from coordinate 508,901 downwards.
CCCGCTTATCGCGTTAGCTTGCCGCAATATCTTCTTTTTGGGGTTCCCGTAAATGAATATTATTGCTGGGGCCAGGAAATACATGCACCGTGCGACGGGATCATTGTCCAGGCAGAGGATGGTTATGAAGAACGAGAACGAACGAATTTGCTTTCCGATTTGTCTAACACCTATAAAAATGCTCACTATTTCGATCCGAGGAAAGACGACGTACAATCAGTTGCCGGCAATTACATCATAATGGAATGCGGCGACAATGCATACGCTGCGCTCGTCCATCTTCAGACAGGGTCTATTCGGGTTACCGTTGGTCAGAGTGTAAAAAAAGGTGAAGTTATTGGCAGAGTGGGTAATTCAGGCAATTCCCTTGGTCCGCATCTGCATTTTCAGCTAATGGACAGCATCGACATAGCTACTGCAAACGGATTGCCTTGTGCTTTTGAACAGTATGAAGTATTCCGGGATGGCGAGTGGCAACAAGTGGTTAATGGTATTCCCACAGATAAAGACAGGATAAGGTTTGGTTCCTAATTCATCCGGGCTTAATCCGGCTCCTTTTAGGATGGCCCGCAATATTCCCCGTACTATTTCACCGTGATTTTGAACCGTCGGCGACCTCACCCGTTCTCAGGATACCTCCCCCTTCTCTGCAGCACGGTTTGCCCTCTCCTGCCTGTCCCTCAGTTCACGAAGATGCTGGTATTGCCAGTCCCGTTCACGGGTTATCGGGTCTTCGGTATCAAAGGGGTTTGCGGCCCGGTAAATCGCCTGTAAGGCATACTTTGCCGCAGCAAGAGAATGTGTGGCGACATGTGCCGTTGCAACTGCCTGCCCTGCGGCACGGGCAGCAGAGCGGGCAGCATTATCTCTCCCCACCTCGCGGGCAGCCGCATGAGCATCAAGGGATGCTTTGCGTATATCCGCCATATGAAATTCCCCCGTCCGTATCCATGTCTGGAGTGCTTCGATAGCGTTGCCGGGGCGTTTGTCCTGTGGACACTGGATCTCAAAGTATGGCAGGACACGCTCGACACAGTCGATTGCCCAGATGGCTAATGTTTTGTGATCCGTTTCCTTCACAAGGTCTGTCATTTCCTCATCCTTGCGGGCAAGGGTAAATCCGGATTTTTTATTCATATCATCTTTCCTCTATAAGGGGATTTTTCCAAAATAAACCTCCCCCCTACCCCAACCCGGACACCCTTCTCTTCCGGATTTCCGTGGTGATTCGTGTGTGGCATGCATAATTATTCCCTCTTATTAAAGGAGGAATAATTGCGGCTGGAACGGTTTATATAAAAATCCTATATCCCATACTTTTCTTTCAGCAATCTGTCCGCCTCGAACATATGAGCCAGTGAATCATCCATTGCATTATTTTCAATTTGCCACAATTCCTCTTCTGCGGTCAGATTATCCTCGATAAGCGCCATTGTTCTCTTCATCTCATATTCACAGACCGTACGGCCGTACTCATCTGACATAATTATCTCCTCCTTTATCTCCTGAAATTCTTCAGACACCGGCATCGAGGAGAGCACCTGTATTCTGGTATCGTACAGTTTCATCTCCTCCTCTTCAATCGTGTACATGTTCTGATAGTCTGAGCCGAATTCTGCCATGGATGACGCAGCCCAGTTTCCTTTTGGCAGACTGTCTGTCGCATTCAGGAATGCACGATCCTCTTCTGTCAGATTATATTTCGGGCTCCCTGAAGAGTCCAGACAACCGCACGAAACTTCCAACGCAACCATCAGGATGACGCAGGCGATCCCGATTTTCGAAGTCCATCTCTTCTGTGACACTTCACACCTTAACTTCGTTTGCACACTCATATGATGTCCCTGATACCTGTGCACACAGTACTTATGCATTCAAGCCTCCCGGTATCCGGGAGTGAATCATTTCACCCGCCCGATGGTGAAGAAAAGTTCTGAAAGACGGAGTAGTGTTTGATTAAACACCTGATGATGCATTAAATTCAGTGATGCATTCGTGATCTGGTGAATTTGTGGAAGGTGGATTGTACATGGGAAGTATGCAGGCATCCAAATAATTCATATGTCGAATGATATATTTATCTGTTTATGCGCACTGTGCCTGCCGTTTTGCCGGGCCATACCCATTCTGAATCTGCATTTTTGTCGGGGGAATATACCGTAACAATCTTCGTCCTGCAGCATCATCAGCAATGCAATACCCAGACGAATGAAATCAAAACCATAATTTGTATCCTGCCGAATGTATCAGTATGTCCAAAATACGTGTCCGGACAGCCTCCCTTATTCTGGGGATGGCCGTTTGTATGATCCTGTGTGCCGGGTGCACGACTACTACCGATACTGCCGCCGTGGATGCAACGCCGGTGGAACCCTATACAACCATCAGTGTAAGTGAAATTGCAGAGAGTCTGGCAGATGACGGCCCCATCACCGCCGGACTGGACCTGGACAGCACGACCTTCTACACCGATTCGGTCTATTACTATGGAAGGATGAATATCGACGGCCCGAACGGCACGAATATATTCGGAGATGATGCCGAAAACAACCCTGCGTTCATAAGCGCTGTTAATAACGAGTTTGTGGGCTTTTATATCCCCAAATATGCGGCAATGGATATTGTTGAAATGCACCGGGAACGGGGTGACACGGTGGTATTCATCACTAAGAAGCGCAGTTCGCCGGACGAGAGGATCTCAGATTACATCGGTGCAATCTTTGACATCGAGAATCCCAAAGTGATCTTCACCAACGGCACATCAAAGACGCCCGCCATCAACGCAGAGAATGTCTCGGTCTATTACGGCGACTCGGATGGTGACATCACCGACTCGCAGGCAGCAGAACACTGCACCCCATACCGGTTCCTGCGAAATCCGATGACCCTGCTGTACAACGATTTGAACTACAGCCTGGGCCAGTATGGCGAGAGCGTGTTTGAAGGTTCGGATTGCTGAAATCTCATCCCTCTTTTCCTGTCGGGTTTGATTCTGCCCCCAAATCCCTGAATCCCGACATTCCCACGATACGGGAACCGGCTATATCCCGTCTGTTTTGTCCGCATAGAGGCAGCGGAACTGTACAGTGTTTTTTGGTAGAGGGCGTATCAGGGTGTCTGTCTCTGTACGGGTGTGGTCATCGTGGCCGGAAATCCTGCGGGAACGTCTGAATATTCTCTGATTTGGTAACCGACGGATTCACAACAATGTTTATCCCTATATTCTACCATATACATTATATATCGTCGGAGTTCTGAACCCGCCGATGGATGGCGGTGATGATACCCCTGACCGGATGCCGCACAGGAGTGTGCATCCACCAATATCTGAGGTGTTTAACAGATGAAGAAAATTGATGCAATAATTCGTCCTGAAAAGCTGGACCGGGTGTCCGACGCCCTGAATGAAAAGGGCCATTATGCAATGACCGTCTCTGATGTGCATGGCAGGGGAGAACAGCGCGGGATCCGTCTTCAGTTCAGGGGAAAGGAAGTTATGGTCGATCTCATCCCGAAGATCAAAGTCGAGATTGTTGTCGATGCGGCTGACGCTGAAGAGGTCGTTGCAATCATTAAGGATAAGGCATACACCGGTGAGAACGGTGACGGCAGAATATTTGTCTATGATATTGATAAGTCCATACAGATCAGGGCTGAGTAATATCCCGCGATTGTGCGGTGAAACCTCTCAGAACATATTTTCTATTTTTCTCTATATTCTCTGTCTGAATGGTATTCGGACGAATGGTCCGGTACCCCGCATCCGTTCGTGACTATAGCGATATATCTCACTCTATATTGACTATAGGGCTCCATTCTTCCATTTAGAGTTAGGATTTTATTGTGATCGAATATACCTTCCTTCCTGAACCACGAATTGAGGATGCAAATATATGGAAACGGACATTATGATTAACTCGGCATTCATACTCATTTGTACTGCATTGGTTATGCTGATGGCACTGGGAGTGGGGTTTTTTTATGGAGGTCTTGTAAGGAAAAAGAATCTGATATCGATGCTGACACTGTCTTTTGTGTCAGTTGCCCTGGTATCCATACAGTGGGTGGTGTGTGGGTACAGTCTCGCTTTCGGGCCTGATATTGGCGGTATCATTGGTAACCTTGACTACTGCATGCTCCAGGGTGTGGAGATGTCCGGCGATCCGGTGCCGGATATGCTTTTTATGATGTTTCAGTTGTCATTTGCGGCAATAACACTTGCAATTATCACTTCCGCTGTTGCCGAGAGAATAAAGTTGAGCTCTTTTATCATCTTCGGCCTGCTGTGGACAACATTCATCTACGACCCGCTGGCCCACTGGGTATGGGGCGGCGGCTGGGCTCAGACTCTGGGGGTTCTTGATTTTGCCGGTGGAATCGTGGTTCACATCGGTGCCGGATTTGCCGCTCTTGCCCTTGCGCTCGTCATCGGCGCGAGACTTGGGTTTGGGGAACACAATCTGGAACCTCACAATATTCCGCTGACACTGCTGGGAGGTGCGCTGCTCTGGTTCGGCTGGTTCGGATTTAACGCAGGGAGCGCTCTTGCAGTAAATGAAGTTGCAATAAATGCATTTGTGGTAACGAATATCTCCGCAGCAGCAGGTGCCCTTTCCTGGATGTTTGCCGCCTGGGTGCATGGAAAACCCAGTTCGCTGAGTATGATCTCCGGGGCCATCGCAGGACTGGGTGCGATCACTCCTGCCGCAGGATTTGTGGGACCGGTTGCGGCGGTATGCATCGGCACCATTTCCGGAATCCTGTGTTACGGGGCGCTTCTGTTCAGACTTGAACACAACTGGGATGAATCGCTGGATGCATGGGCGATCCACGGTGTTGGCGGCGTATGGGGTTCGCTCTCCCTCGGGTTATTTGCTATCCCTGCCATCGGCGGAATCAGCGGCCTCATCGCCGGCGGGTATTCCCAGATTGTTCTTCAGCTAATCGGTGTGGTTGCTGCCATTGCATTCGCGTTTTGCGGGACGTTTATCCTTGCAAAAGCGGTTGATATGGTATTTGGTCTTCGTGTGACGAAGGATGAGGAATATGTCGGCCTTGATATCTCGCAGCATGGCGAGACAATGAGCTGAGTTCTCCGGGAAAACCAAACCTTTGTTTTGGCAGTTCGTGTGGTCCTTTAGGGGAACGCAACCGGACAGAACCATAAACGGCGTCCTGCAACGGTCATGATTGCCGGACGATACGATTCACTCATTTTTTCCGGGTGTCAGGGATGATTCTGCAATGATTCCAACGGACGTGGGGGTCGCGGAAGGCTCGTTCCTGACCCCGGCAGGAGGGATGAGATCCCTGCCGGAGACAGACATTACCCGCATGCCGGTTACCGGAATTTTCGCGTGTCTCCTCTTCATGATTCATACCCCTGAAGAGCTGTCGGACCGTCTGGATATGGCCGGGATATACCTCATGCAGGAGCCCTCTCCCGCACGCCGGATGATTGCGGATGAAGGGTCGAACGGCCGCAAAAATTCTGCCACCATGCAACCACAACCATTTCCCACATTTATTACCCCTCGCGACAATACACTTTCCAATACGAGTCGGAGAGATGAGACCAGATACAGGAATCCATACACAATTTGCGTACAGCGCCCGCTCCGTTGCCGGCGTACGGTCCGTAAATGAGGACGCATGGTGCGCCACACGGTTTGGTGACGAACTGGTATGTGCTGTCGCGGACGGTATCGGCGGCCATGAAGCAGGAGACGTCGCTTCCGCTCTGGCGATCCGCATATTTAGCGAAACCGTACAGGAAAGAGCGGCCACTGCAGGGGAGCGGGAACCGGAGGGGGAGACCCTCAGACGGGCCCATACCTATGCCCACGCTGCTATCCTTGCAGAGGCGACCGGCAAACGCTCGGGGATGGGCACGACGCTTGTCTCCGCCTGGTTTACGGGTGAAACGGTCTCCCTCTGTAATTCGGGAGATTCCCGCTGTACCCTCATCCGTGCCGACAGCGTCTGTTCACTGACAAAGGATCACTCTCTCGTGCAGGATCTGGTGGACCGGGATGTGCTCTCACCTGAGGAGGCTGCCTCGCATCCGATGAAAAATATCATCACGCATTCGCTGGGAGGGGATTTCATCGCCGACTGCACCACCCACGTCCTCTGTCCCAATGATACGCTGGTGCTCTCCTCCGACGGCCTGCACGACTATGTCTCACGGGAGACGATGATTGCGGCAGGCACCGTCGGGACAGCAGAGGAAGCAGCTGCACTCCTCCTCGAAGAAGCGGCCGAAACATCAACCGATAACATCACCCTGATTGTGGTCAGGGTACCGGGCGGCACCATCCACCCGGAGGAATGTGATTTCCATGACTGATCCAGAAGAATATGCCAATGCAAAGACCGTGATGATGACTGAGGATATGGACTACTATGAAGATCTTTCCCGGTACCTTAATGTCCTCTCCAATCCGGTCCGCCTGCATATCCTAAAAATAATAGAGCACACGCCGAAAGAGGCCAGTGAAATCGCGGCCGATATCGGCACATCCTATGTGAATACCAAAAAACATCTTGAGAAGATGCTTGGCGCAGGCATCATCACAAAGGAGGCGGGATTCGGCCGGGCCACCTCACGCGGGTCGCTTCCGGTATGGAAATATACCACCCGTCCCGGCGGCATCGAGGAGATCATTCGCAACCTGGGATTATTCTCGAACTTAGATGTCCATATCAAGGGAAGCGAGCTGGCAGAGAAGGTTGATGAGGCCCGGCGGATGGTCTCCCGTGAATATGCCGGGGAGACCCCGGTTATCTTTGTTTTAGGCGGGCCTGCCGACGGACAGACCTTCCCCCTCTCTGAAGAAGTGACCCGTATCGGAAGGGAGGAGAAACGCCTCGGGCCGCTCATTGATGAACACGGCCCCTCCGCCATCCGCTACGCACCGCCGGGCACCCTCACGGGTGACGCTGCGATCGTCGTCCACCGGGATTTTGACCTTGTCACCCGCATATCACGGCCGCACGCGGAGATCCAACGGAAGGAGAGCGGCTGGTACCTTACCGACCGGGGAAGCACCGGCGGGACCTATGTAAATGACAATCCGTGCGAAGCGAACCACGAGGTGCGGCTGATGGCAGGTGATATCATCGACCTTGCCCGTGGCCCCCGCGGGGTCAGATTCCTCTTCACCGTTGCAGAAGTTCAGGATGATGCAGCAGACGAATAACGAATACCGGTGCGTATGAATATGCGAAGGAACGAACACCAGACGGGAACCCGAACCGACAGGAGCAGCGGCTTTGTACGGATGCTCCTCACCTTCCTTCTTTTCGCAGGCCTGCTCTGCGGTATCGGCAGCGCCGCCACCCTGACCGTCGGGGCAGACTGGTATGGCAGTGTATCCGGAGCACTTGCCGCAGCCGTGCCGGGGGATGAGATCCTCGTTGAGAGCGGCACCTATTATGAACACCTGAATATCACCATCCCGGTGACGATCACGGGTGTGGACACCGGCGGAGGGCTGCCGGTCATCATGGTGACAGACGGTGAGGCCGCTCTTTTTGTGGAGGCGGGGTATGTCACCATAGAACAGCTGGTCATCAGCGGGACGGTTCCCTGCGGCATCTTCGTCCATGCGGACAATACCAGGATCACCGGGAACACGATTATCACGGCCGTTCCCGGCACGAGTGTCGGTATCTGTGTCTATGACGCAGACCAGACGCTGGTGACGGAGAACTTCATCGAAGGGCAGCGTATCGGTATTCAGGTCAGTGAATCGGATGGGACTGCAGTATATTTCAACGAAATTGACTGTGTCACCGGGGCGATTTCGTCATCCCCGGAGACATCATGGACCTCACCGGTGGTGACCTACGTATATGAGGGCACCACATTCGAGGGGGAAGTGGGGAACAACTGGAGCGGGTATGTAGGGACTGATGCCGGGGGCGATGGAATCGGGGACGAGCCGTATCTTGTTTTGGCCCCCTCTCCGGACAAGTTCGAAGTATGGGATGAAGAGGAGGGCCGGGGGCCCTTTGAACGCCATACTCTCGACCTGATGAACGAGCTCACCGGGGTTGTAACGGTGGAGGACACCGCCCCCCTGATCTCCGGCATTGATGCATATACGGTCACCGTCCCGCTTGTGATAGAGGATACCCAGGAGCCGGGCCCGCCGCCGAACGGAACCGGCCCCTTTGAGTTTCCCCGTGACCAGGAAGGGATGACCTGGCCGGCATTCGCGTTTCTGGGTTCCCTGCTTGCGGCAGGTCTGCTCACGGTTGCTGACCGCCGCACCCGGCACCGCACTGTGCTGGACCGGAGCGGGCACATCGTGCCTCTCCTGACTGCCGGGTACACCATTCTCGCGGTCCTGTGCAGTTCGGCGATGTTTCTGACCGGATTCCAGTCTCTCATCCTCCTCGGGACGCTGCCGAGCGTCAACCCGGTCCTGATCGGGCTGTCATTTCTCTCGGTGGCGGGCGTCATCCTTGCTGCGACCACCCCGACGGAACGGTCGCCCCGCTATCTGCTCGGCGCCTATCTCATCGTGGCAGGCATTGTCGCGATCATCTCCGCTGCTTTGGTACTGTACAGTCAGGGAGGGCCGGGCGGTTCTGTTCCTGCCGTGCTTGGTGTTGCGGCCGTCTGTCTCGGGCTCTATCACCGTTCCCGGTTCACCACCCCGCAGGTGTCGGGAGATACAGACGAACGGACCCGCATCGTCCATGAGGGCGATCCCTTCGATGAGACCCGTATCATGGACACACAGCTCAGGGATGTGTATTTCCCCGCAACGCTTGCGGACCGCTACCGTGACGTGTCGTTCATCGGCAAGGGCGGACTCGCACGGGTATTCCGGGCGGTCCGGCGGAAAGACGGAGCGGTCGTCGCCGTCAAGGTCCCTATCAGCTTTGACGAGACGACCGGCCGCATCTTCCTCAAAGAGATGAAACTCTGGGAAGGGCTCGTCCACCCGAACATCGTCCGCATCTGCTCAGTCAATATCCTGCCGGTGCCCTATGTGGAGATGGAGTATGTGTCCCGGTCGCTTGCCGGGGTCACGGTGCCGCTTCCGCCCGCCGGGGCGGCGGCGATTGTGCTGGATATCGTCCACGGCCTTATGTATGCCCACGAACACGGCATCATCCACCGCGATATCAAGCCGCACAACATCCTGCTTACCGAGGACAATTCGGCCAAAATAACGGACTGGGGTCTGGGGGCCGTGATGGGTGACGGGCACGAGTCCTCCATCGTGGGTTTCTCCATCCAGTATGCAGCTCCCGAACAGATCGCTCCCCGCCGTTTCGGGGACGCTGATACCCGGACCGATATCTACCAGACAGGCATTGTCTTCTACGAGCTTTTAACCGGTCGCCGGCCGTTTGACGACGGGGGCCTCGGGGAGATGACGGATGCCATCCTCAGTGAAACCCCCGCTCCCCCCTCATCCCGTGTCCCGGAGGCGGCACCGTGGGATGACGTTGTGATGCGCTGCATTGCAAAGGAGAAGGGGGACCGCTACCCGTCTGCCGAAGCGTTTGCAGAGGCGATGCACAGGGTTTTGAACCATCCGTGAAACCTTACGGTTACATGGTGTCACCCCCCTTATTTTCTTCATATATACCTGTTCACGGGAGATGGTTCTCTGTATACTTATTAGAGGCACAGATATGAACCACAGAATATGTATTGCACTGCTGGTCCTTGCGGCGCTCTGCGGCATTGCAGCCGCGGCGACTGATAGCGTATCGGATGCTTCGTCCCAGATATCGGTGACAGGAATCACCAAATCACCTGAAACACTGATGCCGGGCGACCAGGGATTTATCACCGTTACGATTACAAATTCCGGCGATGAGAGCGCTTCCATTGACCGGGTCAAACTCTACACCAATGACCTGACCGTCGTCAATGACAATGCCTACGACGTTGTCGGCGACATCGGTGCGGGAAATTCAATGGAATTTTCCTTCATGGTGGAAGCAGGGCCCGCTGAGGGAATTTTCTACCCGGCTTTCTACATTGACTTCGGCTCCTCCGGGTCCCTGCGCTCGTCCATCCCGGTGATTGTGGAGGATACCACGCCGCAGGTCTCTCTTCTGGGAGTCCCGGAGACCTTCACCGAGGGAAAGACCGTGGATATCACGGTCCTCGTAGGCAATCCCCGTGAGGGCAAACTGAGCGCCATCACGATTACGCCGGTCACAGACGGGATTAAGAGTGATCAGACCAGCTACTTCGTTGGCAACCTTGAACAGGATGAATCCGCAGAGGTCACCTTTGCGATCACCCCGGAAGAGGAAGGTGACCTCTCCTTTGAGGTGAGCTATAGAAACGGCGTGAACGAACACACCACCACTGTCTCTACTCCGATGACCTTCGGGACAGACAAGACCAGCGCGGTTCTCGTGGTAAACGAGGTCTCCGTGAGTTCGTCCGGTTCAACCGCCACGGTCTCCGGTGATGTCACCAATGCCGGTCTTGAGGATGCATACTCCGTCATGGTAACCGTGGGCGACCCCGCAACTCCGGCAAACCCCAATCCGGTTGCGGTTCTTGGCGCCCTTGAACCGGACGACTTCTCCGGATTTGAAGTGACCTATACGATGCAGGGCGCAGGACAGGTGCCGGTGCTTGTCACCTACAAGGACGAGGACGGCAACATCTATGAAGAAGAGTTCTACGTCACCGGCAGCAGCGGTACGGCGACAACGGATGGCGATGGAACCTCCACCGCACCGGACTTCGCCGCAGGCGGTCCGGGCGGTGACCGGAATCCACTTGGCTCCATGGGGAGCGGGTTTGCACAGATTCCCGTCATCCCAATCATCTTCGTGCTCCTCATCATTGGAGGCGGCCTGATCGCCTGGAGAACCGGCCACCTTGCACAGGCACGTGATACGATCCGTGCCCGCCTGCACAAAGAGAAGTGAGGGAAACCTGAAATGGGCTCCACACCGGTTATTGCGCTCAATGATGTGCGTAAAATATACCCCCTCCTTTCCGGGGACGTCCATGCACTCGACGGGGTCTCTCTTGAGATTACGAAAGGAGAGTTCGTCGCAATCATGGGCCCCTCAGGTTCCGGCAAATCGACTCTCATGAACCAGATCGGCTGTCTGGACGTTCCGACGACAGGGACTGTCAGTATCGAAGGGCAGGATATCGGTACTCTCAGTGACTATGACTTAACAGCACTCCGGAGAGACTCGATAGGATACATCTTCCAGAAATTCAATCTCATTCCCCTGCTGACGGCCTATGAGAATGTCGAATATCCCATGCTCCTCAGGTACCGGAAATATGACGATACCGGGCGGGTGCAGACCCTTCTGGACCGGGTGGGAATCAATGCGGCGCTTGCTGCACACCGGCCGTCAGAACTCTCCGGCGGTCAGCAGCAGCGGGTGGCCATCGCACGGGCACTGATCAATGAACCGGCCATCCTGCTCTGCGATGAGCCGACGGGAAACCTTGACTCGAAGACAAGCACCCAGATCATGGAGATGCTCGCAGACCTCAACCGTGAGGGGCGAACAGTCATCATGGTCACGCACGACGAGTCGACGGCAGAGTACGCCGACCGCACGATCCGGATACAGGACGGGAGGATTGCATGAAAAAACCCGATATTATCTTTCAGCTCTCGATGCGGAGTGTACGTCTGAACCTCCTGCGATCCGTGCTTGCGGCGCTTGGCATCGTTATCGGCGTCGTTGCGATTGCATCCATCGGCATGATCTCGGCTAACATGACCCTCTCGGTCACTGAAGAGCTCTCGGCAACGGCCAATGTTCTTGTCGTCAGCCCTGACAGCGGCGGAGGCGGCGGCATGTTCGGGCCGGGCGGCGGCAGCAGCAGTGACGACGATGATGAAGATGACTACATCTCAGACGACCAGTTCGACGACATCCGCAAGGCCGCGGGCTCCTCGTATGTCTATTACCTCTACTCGGAAAGCGATCGTATTGAGACCGGCGACAGCAGTGGCCGGACCACGATATATGCGATGGATGACGAGGCGATGAAGGAGGTTCTCACCCTTACCGAGGGCAGTTTCCCCTCAACCACATCACAGGTCGTCATCGGGCCGGACATGGTCGAACGCTATGGTATCGAAGTCGGAAGCAAGATCACCATCGGCGATGAGGACGACGACGAAGGTGAGACAACCGTCCGGGTAACGGGCATCCTCGAAGAACGCGGCATGTCGATGGACATCAGCTCGGACAATGCGATCATCACGACAGAGAAGTTCTTCACCGGCCGCTACGGCGGGGAGGATGAATATGCCCAGGTGAATGTCATTGTCGATGACATTGATGAAATTGATGCGGTCTCGGAAAGCATCGATGAGACCCTGAACAAGAAGGATGATGAAGTCCGGGTGCAGGACTCCAGCCGGATGCTTGAGACCATCTCCTCGACACTGGGGACAATTACCACCTTTGCCCTTGCTATCGCAGGCATCTCGCTTCTCGTGGCGGCGGTCTCCATCTTCAATGTGATGATGATGTCTGTGACCGAGCGGATACGCGAAATAGGCATCCTCCGCAGTATCGGAACGCAGAAAGGTGAGATTCTGCGGATGTTTGTTTATGAAGCGGGGATCATCGGCATTGTCGGGGCAGGTATCGGGGCGGTTCTGTCCCTTGTGATCGGCTATGTGGTGGTCTTCGGGATGGTCGGAACAACCGAGTACTTCTTTGCCTGGGGCAGTCTCGTAAACGTCCCGGAAGGCATGATCATAGGCGCCGTCATCTGTATCATCTCGGGTGTGTACCCGGCATGGCGGGCATCGAAACTCGATCCGATTGAGGCACTCCGGGCGGAGTGAAAACACCCCATGCCATTTTTTCTGTCTCACTGACGGCATACCTTCCCGTTATTTCAGTTTTTCCTCCTTGAACTTCTCGAAGGTATAGCTCCTATCATAGAGCGGTTTGTTCCCTGATTTCCCGCATCGTCAGAGAATAATGGTTGATGTGGTCCCGATGTGCCTCCTTTCGATTTGCGGAGGCGCTTGATGTTGTATGCAACGCAAGAATCCTTCTCTTGAGATCCTGATTGCGGGTTCTTTTTTCTGGATTGTTATTCAGTGTGTCTACGATTGGGTTCCAATGCAGATGCAGTCGGCAAATAGGTATTGTCAGGTGACCGGCCCGAAGGCTGCGGTGCTGAACCGTACTTTAAAGTGGTCATAGGGGGAGAAATAATTCTATGAAATTACGTGTCATTCTTGAACCCAGTGTTGAAGGGGGGTATACCGTATTTGTACCGGCACTTCCTGGTTGTATCAGTGAGGGGGATACACGTGAAGAAGCCTTGCGCAATATCAGGGAAGCGATTGATCTCTATCTGGAGCCAATTGAAGATGACGGGATTTTCAGTGATGCCGCCGAACAGGTTGAGATTGCGATATGACAAAAATTCCCGGCATCAATTATGGTGCGCTCATCAATGCTCTTCAACGAGATGGCTGGGTTGTTGTTCGTCAGAAGGGCAGTCATATCCGCATGCAAAAACACATGCAGGCAGAAACCCTGAAACTGACCATCCCTGCACATAAACCAATCAAACGTTCAACATTGTCTCATATATTAAAACAGGCTCACCTGACGGTCGAAGAGCTGGACAAACTCTTGTGAAATGGTTTTTGGTGCATCAAATCCGGAATATTATCGTTCTCCGTGTCTGGTCTCTCCATCCGGATGCGATCATCGTGCAGCCCTGTGGTTCCATCGGTCCTGTCTCTTCCATTTTATGCATGTATATCCGTCTGCATAGATCTATGAGCAAAAAGCCCGGAACGGATACATGAGATCGGCATTTTCCGCAGTATTGGAACGCAGAATGGCGAAATCCTGCGGAATTTTGTATATGAAGCGGGGTTCATCGGCATTATCGGGGCAGGTATCGAAACTCGATCCGATTGAGGCACTCCGGGCGGAGTGAACGACAGGGACGGCCACCATGCAACTGTATGGTTGCATCATGCCATCCCTCCGATTTTATGCATTTATCCTTCTCCGGAGAATCATCTGTTAAGAGGTCCGGGAAGGTATGGCACTCTTTGTCCTGACCCCTGCCCTGAGAAGACAGGAGATGTGAGAGAAACAGATGAAGAATATTCCCCATGAACAGGCACCGGACGGCCCTGTTGTGCCCTCCGTCTGCATTTCTGCTACGGCAGGGCTCCCGACGGGGGACCGCACAGAGCGGGATGGCATGGAACAAAAGAGGGGTATGATGCCGTCTCCCCTCCGGATGCTTGCGGAAAACGGCATCGACACCACTGAACTCGAGGCGGCTATTGAGAATGGCGATCTGCCTGCCATCCATGCATTCTTCCAAAAGATCCGGCCCACCGGTGCAGGCGCAGGGTCTCATCACGGGGATGTATTCCCCGGACCGGCGTCCCCGGATTCATCTTCGGAATAAGCGGTTCACACCACGGTTCCGGGGCGTTTTTATCACCGCACATGGTGGTGCGGTTTGCATCCGTTTCAGCAGGAAAAGCCGTTCCCCCCGGTGACTCCCGGCCGGAATCCGGCTATCGGGGGTTTTGTCATGCAACCCCGCGGTTAATACACAGAATCCCTGCTATTCTCCGCATTTATCACGCGGTATGCGGACTGGTATATGAGGGCAAAGGTTCAGTGCATGCCCGGACCGGAAACCTGAAAGGAGACATCGAATGGATAAGAGTAAAAAAATGATTATTGTAGTAGCCGGGCTTGTTGTGCTCTGTATCTATGCGGCAGGGTGCACTACGACTGAAACAGCAGGAGGAGAGACACCAACACCTGTTGCAGAAACCGGGAGCGCTGCTCCTTTCCCTGATGAAGAGATGCCTGATGATGCACCTGTGATGAACACGATGGAGAATGGCTCTGTCCGGGATGACATGCCACCGGATGGCACACCGGAGATGGACAGTGAACATGCCCTGGAGATGCTTCAGATGCTGCAGGAGAATGGCGTCGACACCACAGAGGCTGAACTGGCCCTTGAAAACGGTGATATGGATACTGTTCTCGCCTTTTTGCAGGAGAACATGGCCGCAGATATGCCAGAAGGCGGCGGTCCCCGAGAACGACCGGATGGAGAGCCTCCCGCAGAACAGTAGGTGCTGAATCGGTTTGTGAATGCCAGGATCCGATGGATAAACCCCGTTGTCGCCAGCGAAAGGCGGGGGGTTTACCGGTTCGGTTCCGGTAGTCACAGGCCCTGCAGGCTGGGAGAGCACCGGACCTGAAACACAACCGGGAACGGTGCATACCAGATCCCATTTTTCTTTCCCTTTTTGTTGAATTTTCTGAGAAGATGATTCTCTGTTGCTGTCGCATACCCGCAGCACAGAGAGGAGAGAACATTCCTGATTCCGGTACCTGTTCATACAGGGTCCGGATGGGCCGGCATTGTATTTGCCGCGATTCCTGTTCATGATTCGGGGAAACCGTCACAACGGTTGTATATGGTATCGTTTGGAAATCCTGAACATACGCCTGGAAACACCTTCTGTGCTGTCCCGAGCGGATCGGGCAACGGGGGTTGTTGGTATCGCATATGACCAGTGTGCAACCTCGTGGTTGCATCGTTCTCTCTCCTCCATTTTATGCATTTATCCCTCTCGGGGTGAACTCTATGATCAGAGGACCGGGGAGGGTTCCACCCCCTGCCCGGACTCGAAAAAACCGGAGGTGAAAATGAAGACGGGTACCAAACTTGTATGTGCACTGGCCGGCCTTGCCGTGCTCTGTGTCTGCGCCGCCATGGCATCACCACTTGCCACGGATGACGAATCCGGACAGAGGGGCATGATGAAGAACGGCACGATATCACAGTTCGCCCTTGAAAAGATGCAGGCAAACGGTATTGAGACAACCGAACTTGAGACCGCACTTGAGAACGGTGACCGTGAGGCTGTTCGAGCATTCCTTCAGGAGAACCGTCCCACAGATGCTCCTGAAATGGGCGAAGGGCAGAGGCATGCAATGAACGAAGAACGCATGCAGCAGATGATTACGGAAATGCAGGCAAACGGCGTTGACACGACCGAACTTGAGACCGCACTTGAGAACGGTGACCATGAAGCTGTCCGTGCATTCATGGAGGCAAACCGGCCCGCTGATGCCGGCACCGGCCTCCATCATGGCGGCCCTTCCACTGAGTAAAAACCGCCGAACGTTTCGGAAATCGTAGAGACCAGAACATTCCACTCACCCCCTGTGTCACCAGGACCGGGGGTGAGTGGCACCTTTCCCCCTCAGTTCCATCAATCCCATCAATATATATACACTCTCAGAATAGCGATCCGAAGACACCCGGCCCCCCCAGACCACACACACTACAGGGCCGGTGTCTTGCGGACCGGCATTATCGGCAGGGCAGGAAAAAATCCCCATCTACACTACCTCTTGCCCCGCCCGCCTCCATTAGGGGGTGGAACATTTTTTTCGTATCTCTCTTCGGGCAGAAGAGATGATTGTTCTGGTATTGGTACGGGAAGATCCGTTGAAATGGATATCCCCAATATCCTGAACAACTGTTCCGGTAGTTCAACCGGAAAACCAGCGTGCCGGGAAACCCCCGGCCAGATTGCAGATATCCCGGCGTCCCTTTTTTGTAATGGTGGTATATTAACCCACACTTTTTATGAGAGTATTATTTGCAAATATATATATGTGTGGTCTGTAAAAATACGATTTAATGTCTCTAAACCCCCGTTTGAGAAAAATATTTATAGATTTAAATGATTTATGCAATAATTGGTCAATATTTCGTATAATTATTCTTGGAATGCTCATTTTTTGTCTATTACTGGTAATGCCGGCCGCCGCGTACAGCGGTGGCAGCGGAACGTCGGATGATCCTTACAAAATCAGTACAGAAGATGATCTCATAGATCTTTCAACCGATTCCGCGAACTGGGTCAGTGGTACGTATTTCATCCTGACGAATGATATTGCCCTTGCGAGCAGTCCCACTGAGACGATTGGGAACTCCACATCTGGGTATTATTTCACCGGAAATTTTGACGGTCAGGGGTATACCATCAGCAATTTCACGATGGCCAGGGACGGCAATTATGCCGGTCTCTTTGGCTACGTTGGGTCCGGTGTAGAAATTAAGGACCTGAGAATCGAAACTGGTCCGGAGGGTGTAACGGGAGGAATATATTCATATATCGGTGTTCTTGCCGGGTATGCCGGACAAATCACCATAACAAATTGTTCTGTAAGCGGTAGTATAACAGGAGCGAATCAACTTGGCGGCCTCGTAGGATATATCAATAGCGGTACTTTGACAAACTGCTCTGCGGATGTCGATGTTACCGGCGGAAGTGAAATTGGCGGTCTTGTCGGAAGGCCCGGAAGTTGTAATTTCCTGAACTGTTATGCGACGGGCGATGTCAGCTCCTCTTCTTCTTCCAGTAATTCCATAGGAGGTTTTGCCGGCTGGGCCTATAACAGCAACATGGTGAACTGCTATGCAATGGGAGATGTTACTGCTTCCGGCAGCAGTGTTGGCGGGTTCGCCGGTGAAGTAGGTCATTCATCAGGCACCTGCACCCTTGTTGACTGTTATGCTACCGGTGATGTGAATGCGGCTTCATCATCAGCGAGCAGCGTTGGCGGTCTTGTAGGAATAATTATCGCAGGTTCCGACACCACATTGTGGGATTGTTTTGCAGCCGGAACGGTAGTCTCCGGCGGTTCAGGCTACGGTGGTCTTGTTGGAGACAGCAGCGGTTCTATCGGGAACTGTTACCGCTATACTGTAGGTGATAATGATGTTGGTATCTACGAATCAAACCGGTCCAGATTCATGGACTCTGGTTTCATTACCGGAACAACTGGTAATGGCCTGAACTGGTCTGCAGGCAGTATTGCTGCTACTGAGGATGTATCAAAAGTATGGCGTGTATCCGACTATAAATTCCAGTATCCAATATTTCAGAGACAGGGTTCGGGAGACCTCCGGGTGAATTCCACTCCGGATTCAGCGACAGTCTATGTGAACGGCGTTAACACGGAAGAGACGACCAACGTTACCTTTACCGGTCAGCCGGCAGGAGGAGAGTATACTGTCACTGTTGTGCGTGCAGGGTGTAATCCTGTACTCCGTGATGTAACGGTCGTGAACCATGAGACTACACTTGTCGATGTCACCCTGCAGGAGATCACCCTCTGGAATGTCTCTGCCATTTCCGGCGCCGGGAACTATTCGGAGGTCTTGGAGATTCCTGCGATCAGTGATGGCGACACCGTGCGTATCTGGGGTATGAACGGTCATACCTATGAAGGCGGGTTCACGATTAATGCGGCAAATGTGACCATCAGGCAGTGGGAGGGGTCCCCCGTCCGGCCGCTTCTGACGAACACCTCACAAACCGCACCTGCCATCACCATCAGTGCGGACAATACCACCCTGCAGGGGTTACACATCTATGGAAACACCTATGCCGGCGCCGGTGCCGGTGTTCAGGCGCTGGGGACGGTCGGTTCGCACCTGCAGGGCCTGAACATCAACGATTGTGTCTTTACCGGGAATGAAGTGTCCACAGGCGACTCCGAGGACAGCGGCGGTGCAGTGAGTATCACTTATGTCGACGACAGCAGCATCACGGATACCACCTTTTCCGGCAACACGGCAGGGACCTTTGGTGGCGGAGTATCATTCTATGGATCGGACGATGCTGCCGTGACAGACGTGACCTTCACGAACAATAATGCAAACTATGGGGGTGGCTGTTACTTTGAACAGTCCGACTCACCACAGATCACCGGCACCACCTATACCGAAAACACGGCGAATGATAATGGCGGAGGATGCTACTTCATCAGTTCATCATTTGCTGACATTCAGGATACGACATTTACCCGCAATACGGGGACGGTCGGCGGCGGGTCTCAATTCTACAATTCCGGATCTGCTGAAATTGCCAATACAGAATACACCGACAACACGGCCACAAATTATGGTGGAGGAAGTTGTTTCACCGGTTCAGCGAATGCAGTAATTACCGGTTCGACATTTTCCGGGAATACTGCCACAAATCGGGGCGGTGCCTGCTATTTCTCCAATTCGGACAATGCCGTGATCACGGATACCACCTACACGGGTAACACCGCTGCAACTGAGGGGGGCGGGTGTTATCTGGTTTCAGGCTCCGATGACGCGGCCTTTACCGACATCAGTGCGGAAGACAGTTCGGGTGACGACTTCTCAGTACAGGCAGACTGCACCGGCGTCACCTTCACTAATCTCACGTTCAGGAAAGATGTGGACACGTCTGTTTCCTTCACCTTCGCGGGCGCCATGCAGATCTCCGGGGTCACCGGCACCCCGCTGGCCGCTCCCTCGGGGTACGCGAATATCAGCCACTTCGTGAATGTCACAGCACCGAACTGGATGCTCCTGAATATCAGCTACCGTGATGACGATGTGGCAGCGGTCAATGCGTCGGAACTGAGTATGTGGCACACTAACGACGATACGTGGGGTGAGGTGGCAGGCACGAACGGCGTGAACACGGCGGAGAAGTATGTCTATGCACGGCTCGAGGGCCTCTCTACCAGTCAGACCATTGCACCGCTTGCAAATGTTACCGGAACGCTGCAGATAAACACCACCCCGTCCGAGGGGTGGATCTGGATCGATGGCGTGAACCGGTCGGTGCAGACGAATGCCACGGTGGGAGGTATTGCCCCCGATATCGATCACAATGTGACGGTAGTGCTGGACAAGTACTATACCGCGTTGAATGAATCGGTGAACGTCTCCCGGTATGAGACAACGGATGTGTTCTTTGCGCTTTCCCATGAGACGGGTGGGTTACAGATCAACTCCACGCCTGCCGGAGCGAGCATCTACCTAAATAACAGTTTGAGTGGTGTCACGAATACAAGCCTGAGTGACCTTGATACCGGTACATATAATGTGACCGTTGTGCTGGACGACTACGAAACGGCAGTTAACGAGAGCGTCACGGTCACGAACAACGAAACGACGCTGGTCACGTTCGACCTCCTTCACCATACTGGGAATCTGCGGATCAACTCCACGCCGTCCGGAGCGACCATCTACCTGAACGGCACTGCAAGCGGTGTCACGAACACGACTCTAAGCGGTGTTGATACCGGCACCTATAACGTCACGGTCGAACGCACGGGTCTTGCCCCACTCTCGCGGAATGTGATACTATCTGCCGGTGAAACAAAGGAAGAACTCTTTGCGTTTCCCCGCTACAGCGGCGGAAACGGAACTGCAGAAAGCCCCTATTGGATAAACACCAGTTCTGATATCGAGGAACTCGTCACATTTTCTGAGGACTGGACCGGGAAGCACTTTGCCGTGGGTAGTGACATCTGTCTTTCCTCCGGTCAGCCGTCCGGCCCCATTGGTAACAGCACACTTCCCTTTGCCGGTACGTTCGACGGGAACGGATATACCATCACGAACCTCACAATCGCACAGAGCGGAATTGATTCTGTTGGACTCTTTGGTCGGGCAGGTGCCGGTGCCGTGATCGTGGATGTCTCGGTTGAGACAACGGATGACGGCGTGCGGGGGAACAACCATGTTGGTGTACTTGTCGGTCAGAATGATGCGGGAAGTAGAATTTCCGGCTGTCATGCGGCAGGAACGGTATTCGGTGTGATGAACACCGGAGGTCTTGTTGGGTATAATCCGGGCACTATAGAGAATTGTTCTGCAACAACCGGTGTGACCGGCAGTGACAAACACGCAGGTGGTCTTGTCGGCCAGAATTGTGGGTCCATTTCTGTCAGTTACGCAACAGGAGATGCCTATGCCCCGTCGTATGCAAATGGCGGTCTTGTTGGCTGGAATAATGACGGCGATATTATCAACTGTTATGCAACCGGAGATGCCAGCGGTGATGCCTACGATGTCGGTGGTCTTGCCGGGACGAACGAGAATGGCGGGACCATTGTCAATTGTTATGCGACCGGCAATGCAACTGCGGCAATCGGTGATGCCGGCGGTCTCGTCGGCCTAAACCGGTATAGTGCCGCCATCACGAACAGTTTTGCGACGGGTACTGCGGTTGCGGCGGTGGTCGGGACCGCTGGCGGGTTCCTTGGACACAACGATGCTGCTTCCTATACGAACTGTTACCGTGCCACAGCCGGAGGTTCCGGTCTTGGTATATTGGTTCCTGACACGACGCAGTTCAGGGATTATGATTTCCTGACCGGCGCAGAAGGAAGCGGTCTTGCATGGTCTGCAGGCATAATCAGCACTGAAGCTGATTCATCAAAGATCTGGAAGGTATTTACCTACAAAGGTCAGTATCCGATCTTCCAGAGCCAGCCGTTTGGTACCGGTACCATTTCCGTAACCTCAACACCGGATGGTGCATCCGTCACCCTCAACGGTGTCGACACGGTACAGGTAACGGATACCACCTTCCCGGATATGCCGGAGGGTATATACAATGTGACGGTTGTCCTGGACGATTACGAGACCGCTGTGAACGAATCAGTCACCGTCACCAATAACGCAACGACACTGGTCACGTTCGACCTCGTTCACCAGACCGGCGATTTGCAAATATACTCGACTCCTTCCGGAGCGAGCATCTACCTTGACGGAGTGTTGAATGCCTCGGTGACCAATACCATGTTGAGCGGTCTTGACACAGGTAACTATAACGTGACAGTCGTGAAGGACGGCTATGATACCCAGATGGAAACTGTCACGGTGATAAAGGATTCCACTGAATGGGTTTCCTTCACGCTGGTTCAGCAGGTCGGAACTCTGCAGGTGAATTCGACTCCGACAAATGCCAGCATCTCCCTGAATGAGGTTTCAACAGGCGAGTTCACGAATTTCACCTTCACGGAAAAACCGGTTGGTGTATACAATGTAACGGTGGTCAAGGACGGGTATGACACGCAGACTGAGACGGTAAACCTCACAAAGGATGCCACTGAACTGGTTGACTTCACGTTAGTGCAGCAGGTCGGCACCCTGCAGGTGAATTCGACACCAACGAACGCGAGCATCTACCTGAACGATGTTGCTACAGGCGAGTTCACGAATTTCACCTTCACGGAAAAACCGGTGGGAGAATACAACGTCACGGTCGTGATGGACGGGTATGACAGCCAGACCGAGACCGTTACCCTGACGAAGGATGCCACTGAACGGGTTTCTTTCACGCTGGTGCAACAGGTCGGAACTCTGCAGGTGTATTCCACGCCATCAAACGCAAGTATCTATCTTAATGATGTAGAAACGGGCGATTTCACGAACTTCACCTTCACGGACAAACCGGTGGGTGAATACAATGTGACGGTCGTGAAGGATGGCTACGATACCCAGACTGAGACTGTCACGCTGACAAAGGATTCCGCTGAATGGGTTTCCTTCACGTTAGTGCAGCAGTTCGGGACCCTGCAGGTGAACTCCACACCGTCGAATGCCAGCATCTACCTGAATGAGGTTTCAACAGGTGAGTTTACGAACTATACCTTCGAAAACAAGCCGGTTGGTGAGTACAATGTGACCGTCGTGAAGGATGGCTACGACAGCCAGACCGAGATGGTAAACCTGACGAAGGATTCCACTGAACTGGTCGAATTCACGCTCACCGGTCAGACCGGCACGTTGCAGATAAATTCCACGCCAACGAATGCAAGCATCTACCTGAATGATGTAGATACGGGTTACTTCACAAATTTCACCTTCACGGACAAGCCGGCGGGTATTTACAATGTTACGGTCGTGAAGGGCGGCTACGACACCCAGACGGAGATGGTAAATCTCACAAAGGACGCCACCGAACTGGTTGATTTCACGTTAGTACAGCAGGTCGGAACGCTGCAAGTGAACTCCACGCCAACGAACGCCAGTATCTATCTGAATGATGTTGCCACAGGTGACTTCACGAACTTCACCTTCACTGACAAGCCGGCGGGTGTTTACAATGTTACGGTCGTGAAGGACGGCTACGACACCCAGACGGAGACGGTCACACTTACAAAGGATGCCACTGAACTCGTCGAGTTCACCCTCGTCGGCCAGACTGGGACGTTGCAGGTGAACTCTACGCCAACGAACGCCAGTATCTATCTGAATGATGTTGCCACAGGTGACTTCACGAATTTCACCTTCGAAAACAAGCCGGTGGGTGAGTACAATGTGACTGTGGTCAAGGACGGCTACGACACCCAGACGGAGACGGTCACACTTACAAAGGATGTCACTGAACTTGTCGAATTCACCCTCGTTGGTCAAACTGGGACGTTGCAGGTGAACTCTACGCCAACGAACGCCAGTATCTATCTGAATGATGTTGCCACAGGTGACTTCACGAATTTCACCTTCGAAAACAAGCCGGTGGGTGAGTACAATGTGACTGTGGTCAAGGATGGCTATGACACCCAGACGGAGACGGTCACACTTACAAAGGATGCCACTGAACTCGTTGAGTTCACCCTCGTCGGCCAGACTGGGACGTTGCAGGTTACCTCCACGCCAACGAATGCGAGCATCTACCTGAACGATGTCGCCACGGGTGATTTCACGAACTTCACCTTCGAAAACAAGCCGGTCGGTGAGTACAATGTAACTGTGGTGAAGGACGGCTACGATTCCCAGACCGAGACAGTCACACTTACAAAGGACGCAACCGAACTCATCGAATTCACCCTCGTCGGCCAGACCGGGACGTTGCAGGTGAACTCTACGCCAACGAATGCGAGCATCTACCTGAACAACGCTTCAACGGGTGAATTGACGAACTTCACCTTCACAGACAAGCCTGTCGGTGAATACAATGTGACTGTGGTCAGGGACGGCTATGACAGCCAGACCGAGACAGTCACACTTACAAAGGACGCAACCGAACTCGTCGAGTTCACCCTCGTCGGCCAGACCGGGACGTTACAGGTAAATTCCACTCCTTCCGGTGCCCGTATCTCCCTGAACGGTACTGACACAGGTGTTCTCACGAACTTCACCTTCGCTGACCAGCCGGTTGGCACGTACAACGTCACTGTCGAGAAGGACGGCTATGCACCCGCAACGGGCATTGCAACCGTCACAACCGGCACCATAGAAACGGTGGACTTCACCCTCGTTTCCCACCCCGGTTCCATCCGCGTCACCTCCAGTCCGGCGAACGCCACCATCTGGCTTGACGGCGAGAACACCGGCCGGCTCACGAACACCACCATCACCGGTATTGCCGCCGGCACCCACACGTTTACGGTCGAGAAAGATGGCTACCTCCGCCCGACGAACCGGAGCGTAACGGTTGTGCCGGATGAGACAAGCGAAGTCTTCTTCAGCCTCACCCAGGAGAGCGGTGCCATCCATGTAACCTCTTCACCGGACAATGCCTGGATCTGGCTGGACGGCTGCAACACCACTTTCCTCACGAACACCACTCTCCCCGACATCCCGGTCGGCAGTCACACGGTCACCGTCGGGAAATCCGGGTATACCCCCGTCCCGGCGCAGACCATCGAGGTCACCCTGGACGCAACCAGTGAGGCCACGTTTACCCTCACACCGGTGGGAACCGCTCCGGTCGCCTCCTTCACCGCAGCACCCCGGACCGGTGACGCACCGCTCCAGGTCACCTTCACCAACACCTCCACCGGCGGGCCGGAGACCTGGAACTGGTCGTTCGGAGACGGCACCACCTCATCCGATACCGACCCGGTGCACACCTACGAAGAGGAAGGCACGTACACGGTCACCCTCACCGTCGCAAGCGAATACGGTGAAGACACCCTCACCCGCGAGGACTATATTTGTGTGAGCAGCACTCCGGCAGTCACCCTCACTGCTCCTGAGGGCCGGCTCCCCGCAAACGAGAGTGCCGGATTCCTGGTGAGCGCCAGCGGACTGGACAATGTGACGGAGCTTACGTTCACCCTCGCCTACGATCCGGCGCTTGTCACGGTGGATGACGCTGCCCCCGCACCCCTCACCGAGGACGCCGTCTTCGAGGCGACCATCGATAATACCGGTGGCGTTGTAACGATTGCAATCACGGATGACACCGGCATCACCTCTGATGACACCGCCGCGGTTGCCAACCTCACCTTCCGGTCCGCCCCGGAGATCGAAGGGCTCCGGCAGACCGCATCCCTTACCATCACAGACGCATCCGTGTATGCCGCAGGCTGCCCATGCCCGGTTGTCCTGGAAGACGGCGCCATCGCGGTCGAAGCACGCACCTCTGTTGACGCACCCTCGGGTGCCCTGCCGGTAGAATCGTCCCGGTATCTCACCGTCACCGCCGGCGGACTCAATGAAGTCACCACCCTCTCGTTCATCATGGAGTTCAACCGGACTGTCATGAGCGTGATGGATATCCGTGCGAACGCGACCATCCCGGGTCTCGTTGTCTCTTCCGACGTCCGGAATGAAAACGGCTGGCTCCAGGTCACGGCAGCAGCACCGGACGCAATCACGAGCGAGGACGCGGTCTCCCTCATCGACATGCAGGTGCACTCGAATGGTCTGCCGTGTGAATGCGAACTCCGGCTCATCAACCCGCAGTGGACAAGAACCAACGCCACCTACCGGTTCGACGACATGCGTCCCGGCTGGATCATCATCACGCCGGAGCAGACCGCTCTCAACGACACCCTGCCCGTCACCGTTGCCAACATGACCTTTGACGATGCCACCCAGCAGGTATCCATCAACCTCACCGGGAATCACAATGCCACTATAACAGACGACAACACGACCATCCTTGTCCATAACCCCGGCATTGACATCACCATCCACACATCGGGTCTCGAGAACCGCTCCTCGGACTGGACGGGTAACTGCACCGGTGCGTCGATTGGCAACATCACGAACGCCGTCAACCTCAGCGGAGACGTGGGCGCTGTGAACACCGGTATCAGTGCGAACATCTCCGGCTCCCTATCCGGCCTGACAGACCCCGACACCCGCCTTGATGTCACGATTACCCGGGGCGCCGTGAACGAGACAATGGGCCGGCTCTTCCAGCTCGGTGTACAGGGTGAGATGGGTGCCGAACTCGAAGAAGTGGCCTACACGATGGAAATTAACAAATCCGCATTCGGCGGGATTAATGTCTCCGATGCGGTCATCGTGATGAGTGCATCTGCTGCATACGTGGATGCCTGGGGTGGGGCGGACACCTTCACCGTCCTCAGCCTCTCCCATGACGGGGTGGTCTCCCACCTTGCAACGACTTACACCTACGCAGACGGCATCTACACCTTCACTGCGCTCTCGCCGGACGGCTTCTCCTACAAGGCACTCGTCGCGTACTCTGTGAACGAGGCACCCGTGGCGAAGTTCTCCGCGACCCCGCTCACCGGGAATGCCCTGCTCATGGTGCAGTTCTACGACTACTCCGAAGGCCACCCCGAGACCTGGAGCTGGGACTTCGGCGACGGAACAACCTCCTCCGAACAGAACCCGGTCCATACCTACACTGCCGTCGGCACCTACGACGTCGCTCTCACGATCACGAACCCGGCGGGAGATAACCGGGCGGAAGAGGCGGACTACATCACCGTCACGAACCCGATGACCGTTGACTTCACCGCAACACCGGTTGCCGGATATCCCCCGCTCATGGTCACGTTCACCGACCTGACCACCGGCAGCCCGACCGCCTGGCTTTGGGACTTCGGCGACGGAGCGACCTCCACAGAACAGCACCCGGTGCACACCTACCAGTGTATTGGTTTCTACACGGTCTCCCTCACGGCGACGAATGCATATGGCGCCCTCATCATGGAAAAGGCACGCTACATTGGAGTCACCTCCCAGACGAGCGGCGATGGCGATGACACGCCAACCCCCGCAATAACTCCGACCCCGACACCGGTGCCGGCGACGGCTGTGCCGACCGCGGAACCGACCGTAGTGTCAACGCCTGCGATGACAAACCCCGACGAATTTATTGAAACGGCACAGCTCCCGGTAGGGCCCAGCGGTGCGGTTGAACGAACCGTAACCATCTGGGCGGATGATATTACCGGCTACCTCACCATCGATGCCGGTGTCACCGCACGGGGTGTATCAGGTATTCTTCAGGAGAATATCAGCATCGTCGCTGTGCCTGTCACCACCATACCGGCATCCGGGGTGTTTGATGCAATAGAGCGTCCGGTCTCCCTCTACGCCTATGACTGCATGCCGGACGGCGTGACATTCACTCCACCAATCACCCTGACATTCACGCTTTCAGAGGACGAATGGGCCCTCTATGGGGATGAGGCGGAAACGGCATGGTTCAACACAACGAGCGGTGCATGGGAGCGTATCGCGGGCGTTCCGGATGCAGACGAGAGAACCATCACAATTCAGGTCAGTCATTTCAGCACCTACGCACTCTTTGCCGAAACGGTGCCTGCAGTGCCCGTGCCGGATGTGACCCTGACGCCAGCAGAATCATCGGACGGGCCTGCCCTCTGGCCCTGGGGAATTCTCATCGCTGCCGTTGTGGTGGCAGGTGGAATTCTCTCCATCAGCAGAAGAAGGGAAAATAAGGACTAAACCTCCGGTGAAGATACCGGGAGCGGCCATATGCACCCGGTCATACCACCAAACCCTCTCTCATCCCTCTATTTTATTCTCCCTTACGGATGCAGATAAGCGGATTTATACTCCCTCCCGCATATTCATAATCCATGCACCGGGTCGTCTGTCTCATCTTAATCGCAACGCTCACACTCGTCTCTGCCGGATGTCTTACCCAGAGTCCGTCTCCGGCAGAGGATGCGGACATCCGTCTGCTTACGCCGGATGAAGGCTTCTCCATCTTTGACGGGCAGGGACACTATTCCGGGATCATCGGTGAAGAAACGCCGGATATAACAATTAACTACAGCATGGGATGTGTGACTCTTCCGCCGGGCAACGGGACACTCCCCCACCGGCTTTTAGGGACATCAGAGATGGTCTGTGTGATTGGAGGTGAAGCGGAGATCCACTGCGATGCCACAACCGTGACCGCCCGGGAAGGGGAGATTGTCGTCCTGCCGATGGGTGTCCTGCAGACAATCACCGCGGCCGGAGATGTGCCCCTCCGCTATATTGACGTCATTCAGCCGCCGTTTTCAGCAGGGGTTGAGCTGTCCGGAGATGAACTGGCAGCGTATGCACCGGGAACGGATGGTGGCGCAACAAACGGTATCCCGATTGTCATCCCCGATCCCCGTGAGGGCATCGAATGGGACATCGGGTCTGACATGATGATCTACACCCTGGCAAATCCGGTGCTGATGCCGGATAAGCACTTCCCGGTTGACTACAGCGTCGCATACGCCGAAATCCTTCCGGGCGGGTCTGCGGATTTCAACGAGCTCGCCGGGGCGTCTGAGGTAATTTACGTGATCACAGGCGAGGTTGAGGTATTCACCCCCGGTGGAACGATGATACAGGTACCTGCCGGGAATGTCGCATACATCGCGCCGGACCAGGAGAAAGGCTACAGGAATGCCGGAGAGGTGAATGCGACCATGCTGAGTTTTGTCGACCCGGCGTGGACGCCGGAGCGGACTATTCCGGTGGAATAACCCTACATTCTATTTTTTTGTTGGGCGTGTAAGGGAGTAAAAAGATAGTGGTTTGTGGAATCCAGGACTGTGAGGACTGGCCTCAATCTTTACCGTCTTCTTTTCAAGAGCAGCAACGCACCGAGTGCCGCCACTGGTGCAAAACCGAGTGGTGACTGTTGGGTGGGCGTTGGCTCTGGCGTGTCTGTGTCATCCCCTACATTTGTTTCTTCTGTTGCCGTGGGAACGGTTGTTACCGGTATTGTTCCTGCCTCAGGTAAGGTATCGTCCGCTGCCTCGACACAGAGAGCGAAGATGGAGAAGTGTGCGACCGTTGCGGTCACCGTGTGTGCCGAAGCATCAACCGTCACCGGGACGTTCACCCACGTGCCGGTCGCATCGTCATAGAACCGTACGCTTACGTCGCCGTTGAGCATCTCCCATTCTTCCGCGGAGAGCGTGAAGGTGAGCGTGATCGGTGGGGCAAACGTCGCACCTGCCGGGTTACACTCGTAGGTGAACCCTGCGAAGCTAAATGTCGCCTTGTCAGTTGCCGGGGGGAGATCGGATGAGCTGATCTTTCTGATGGTGATATTCGTCAGGGGATTCCCGTCCCCTCCGAGGGCGATTGTGCCCAGTGGGAGGGTGAGGGTGGCAATGTCGTCATCCGATGTGATTTCGGTTGTCCGCAGGATCTTACCCGCTGAAGACGTGAGGAGTGTACTCGTTCTTCTGTCGAATACCAGTAACGCATTGTCGTCATCTCCGTCGCTCGGAGTTCTCCTGTACACTGCCGTGATGCAGTCGGTCTTCACGACGGTGTCGTTTCCTGCAGTGTTTGCGACCGTTAGTGCCACGGTGTAGGTGCCTGTGGCGTAGGTGTGGGAGGGGTTCTGTTCGGTTGAGTTCGTACCGTCGCCGAAGTCCCAGTGCCATGTGTCGCCAATGCCGGTTGATGTGTCATTGAACTGCACCGTAAGAGGGGCACTGCCGGCGGTCGGGTCTGCAGTGAAGTTTGCGACAGGGGGGAGAAGTGTGAGCGTGAAGGCTACATTTTCGGTGGTGCCCTCTGTCACAGGGGCAATCCGGGTTGCGGGTTCGTATCCCTCTTTCTCAACCGTGACATTGTAAACACCCACCGGGGTGTCAGAGAGGGTAACATTCGTGATGGCGCCGGTGTCGGTGCCGTTCAGGTAGACACTCGCTCCGGACGGAGTTGAGTTGACCTGCAGTGTCCCGACCTGCTGTACCAGTGTGAAACTGATGTCCTCCGTTTCGTCCTTTGTGAGGGTAACAATCTGCGCTGCTGTGTCATAGCCATCCTTTACGACGGTTACATTGTAAACCCCCACCGGCTTGTCGGATAGGGTAACATTCGTAATGGCGCCGGTGTCGGTGCCGTTCAGGTAGATACTCGCTCCGGACGGATTCGAGTTGACCTGCAGTGTCCCGACCTGCTGTATCAGCGTGAAACTGATGTCCTCCGTTTCGCCCTTTGTGAGGGTGACAATCCGGGTGGCGGAATCATAGCCATCCTTTACGACGGTGACATTATAGGTGCCAACCGGTCTGTCACTGAGCATGACGTTTGTGATGGCGCCGGTGTCGGTGCCGTTCAGGTAGATACTCGCTCCGGACGGATTCGAGTTGACCTGCAGTGTCCCGACCTGCTGTATCAGCGTGAAACTGATGTCCTCCGTTTCGCCCTTTGTGAGGGTGACAATCCGGGTGGCGGAATCATAGCCATCCTTTACGACGGTGACATTATAGGTGCCAACCGGTCTGTCACTGAGCGTGACGTTTGTGATGGCGCCGGTGTCGGTGCCGTTCAGGTAGACACCTGCTCCGGACGGATTCGAGTTGACCTGCAGTGTCCCGACCTGCTGTACCAGCGTGAAACTAATGTCCTCCGTTTCGTCCTTTGTGAGGGTGACAATCCGGGTGGCGGAATCATAGCCATCCTTTACGACGGTGACATTGTAAACCCCCGCCGGCTTGCCGGATAGGGTAACATTCGTGATGGCGCCGGTGTCGGTGCCGTTCAGGTAGACACTCGCTCCGGACGGATTCGAGTTGACCTGCAGTGTCCCGACCTGCTGCACCAGTGTGAAACTGATGTCCTCTGTTTCGTCCTTTGTGAGGGTGACAATCCGGGTGGCGGAATCATAGCCATCCTTTACGACGGTGACATTATAGGTGCCAACCGGTCTGTCACTGAGTGTGACGTTTGTCAGGGCGCCGGTGTCGGTGCCATTCAGGTAGACACCTGCTCCGGACGGAGTTGAGTTTACCTGCAGTGTTCCTACCTGCTGTATCAGCGTGAAACTGATGTCCTCTGTTTCGTCCTTTGTGAGGGTGACAATCCGGGTTGCTGTGTCATAGCCATCCTTTACGACGGTGACATTGTAAACCCCCACCGGGGTGTCAGAGAGGGTAACATTCGTGAGGGCACCGGTGTCAGTGCCGTTCAGGTAGACACCTGCTCCGGACGGATTCGAGTTGACCTGCAATGTCCCGACCTGCTGTACCAGCGTGAAACTGATGTCCTCCGTTTCGTCCTTTGTGAGGGTGACAATCCGGCTGGCGGAATCATATCCGTCCTTTACAACGGTGACATTATAGGTGCCAACCGGTCTGTCACTGAGTGTGACGTTTGTCAGGGCGCCGGTGTCGGTGCCGTTCAGGTAGACACTTGCTCCGGACGGAGTTGAGTTTACCTGCAGAATACCCGTCTGACGGATCAGGTCAAAGGAGATGGCAGTCGTTGCATTGCTCACCACTGTCACTGTCTCGTTTGCCGGCGTCTCGTACCCCTGTTTCTGAACGGTGACGTCATAGGTGCCGGGGGAAATGCCCTCAAGCGTGGTGTTCGTCTGCTCGGTGGTGTTCACCCCGTTGAGCCAGATCCACGCCTCTTCAGGATGGGAAGTGACGGTGAGATTGCCGGGAACCGGCACAAGACTAAAGGTGACAACGGTGGTCTGATCAAAGAGGACTTCAACTGAGTTGTTAATTCCGGGCTGATACTCGTCCAGAAGGACCGTGACGTTGTGCATGCCTGTCGGGACATCCGTAAGATCCGCGGGCGTTGTAGACTCGGTTTCCACATCGTCGAGCCAGACCGTCGCTCCTGTCGGCGCTGATGTGACGGTGATGGTGCCGACGGGTATGCGGAATGCATACTTCAGTTTTCCGTTGGTCCTGTCGAAATAGCTGATCGCCGGATTGTCGTCAGTGTCGAACGCAAGCGATGTGTATTGGCCAACGTATCCTGCGGCATCGACGGTGGTGGTCTGCCATACGCCTTCGTCCCTCCATGCATATTTCAGGTTGTTGTTGGGAGAGGAATCATGGTAGCTGATTGCAGGATTGCCGTCGGTGTCGAACGCAAGCGATGTGTACTTGCCAACGTCGTCTCCTGTCTCATCAACGGTGATAGTATGCCAGACGCCTCCGTTCTCCCACGCATACTTCAGAACCTTATTGGTCAGGTCGTAGTAACTGATCGCAGGATTGCCATCGGTGTCGAACGCAAGCGAGGTGAATATACCAACGTCTCCTGCGTCATCGACGGTAGTGGTATGCCATCCGCCCGCGTCCTTCCATGCATACTTCAGATTGTTATTGGTAGGGCCGTCCCGGTAACTGATCGCCGGGTAGCTTCCGTTGAATGCGAGCGAAAGGTATGTTCCAACCCATCCTGAGTTATCAACAGTGGTATTGTGCCATCCGCCTGCGTCCTTCCATGCATACTTCAGGGAGGATTGGGTATTGTTGTAGTAGCCGATCGCCGGGTAGCTTCCGTTGAACGCAAGCGAGGTATAATCTCCAACAAATCCTGCGGCATCGACGGTGGTGTTGTGCCATCCGCCTGCGTCTTTCCATGCATACTTCAGGTCCCGTTCGGTTCCGTATTGGTAGCTGATTGCCGGGTAGTCTCCGTTGAACGCGAGAGAGGGACTGTAGCCGACAGCTCCTTCGGCATCGACAGTGGTGTTGTGCCATCCGCCTGCGTCCTTCCATGCATACTTCAGGTCATAGATACCGTTCCGGTACTGGTAGCTGATCGCCGGGTTGCCGTTGGCGTCGAACGCAAGCGAGGTGAACGAGCTCTGGTACGGGTCGGCATCGATGGTATCGATGGTGGTGTTCTCCCAGACGTATACCGCCGACACCGGCAAGACAAGGAGAAACAGCAGAAAAATGCTAAGGGCTGAATATTTCGAAATTGTTCTCATAGATATCACTCATTACTGACAATTAGGAAAAAAACCGCAGTGGCAATAAGTATATGGGTGAATTTGTGATAATGGGAGCAGAATGGCAAATCAGCGATTTCATCCCCGAATCGGGAACGCTTATTCATCCAATGGTCTGTCTGTTCTCTCTCCATACTCACGCTTTTCTCTGCGGAATGCCTCACAACGTCTTTCCCGCAGGGAGACTGCTTCATTTTCTGACGGCTGATACCAGAAGCGCGAGTCTGCCAATAGTGAATGCCCCACGATATAGGGCCTGTTGCCTTCGGGATATTTCCGATGTATCCCCGGTCCAGGAATTGTTGCGACGGGTTCCGCACTGTGCACCGGATGAGTATTCTCATTTTGGTTGGGTTATTAATCGTTTTTGTTGATATTGGGAGCATTTTGCTCAAAAAAGGGGGTGAGGGATATTCCCGTTCCCTGTCGTTTGTACCATCCCGTCTCATGGAACGAAATTGGTCTTCGCGTTTATTCTCCTCCTTCTATCCGGTGTTGGTTCAGGATTCAGGTATTCTCCTGCCACATCCCTATGGCTCTATTATCGTGGTTGCCTGTCGCCGGGGAATCCCCCGTCGCCGGGCGCAACGCCGCCGGGTGCACCTCCGGCTGTAGTTGATGAACCGGCATAGGTCACGCTGCCCGAGACCGTGAAGGTCGTTATCTCGGTGCCGGGAGTATATGTTCCGCCGGAGTACAGGCCGTCTGCGGCTGTCCCGGTCGAACTTCCGCCGGAGTAGACGACATAGGTCACTCCATCCTGCAGTTCGGCAGAACAGAACACGACCGACTGATATGCCTTGGTCGGCACAACGGTGAGGACATCTTCTCCGTCTTCGGTTTCGATGTGAACCATCGTGCCTGCAGTCTGTGTGGATGCGTATGTCACCTTCACGGAATTGAGGGTGGACGATGTGTCAGGGGTCTCTGCCATGCCGGAACTGCCGACTGCGACAAGATATCCGCCGGTAATTGCGAACGCACCGTTACAGTCCAGTGCTCCGTTCCCGTTGTTTGTGGGGCCGTTCACAATTACTACGCCTCTGGTCATCTCGATTGACCCGTTAGAATCAAGCCCGTCACCGCCGGAGTTGATGACCGTGTAGCCGCCGTTGATATACAGGAAGTAATTCCCGACAGTGTCAAAGGCATTCTGGCCCGGCCGGCCGTTCACCGAGGAGCCGTCATTCCCTCCGGCGACGTTAATCCCGTCATCGCTTGCGACAATGTGAATCGTCCCGTCATTAATCGTAATGGTGGCACTTTCAAGACCCTCGTAGGACTTTGTGATCGTAATTTCTCCGCCGTTGATCGTCAGGGATGAATCGGCATGCATACCGTCATCTCCGGATGCGGCCTCAATCGTTCCACCGGTAATCGTGATACTGTCACCCGAATGGATGGCATCATCGGACGAGTCGAGGGTGATTGCGCCGCCCGTAACGATTACTGCCACGCCTGCCTTGATGCCCTTGGCGCTGTCCTGCGTATCGCTGTCAGCAGCTGTGGTCTGCATGTCCCATCTGCCCCAGGCGTCACTGGTGCTGCTGGTGCCGCTTCCGCCGCCTGATGCAATGGTGATATCACCGCCACTGATGGAGATACTTGTTTCCGCCTGAATACCGTCTGTTCCGGAGACGATGTCGATGGTGCCTCCTTCAATTGCGATATATCCCTTTTCGGGATCACTGTCGTTGGTGGACTGCATCCCGTCGCCGCCTGCTTCTATTGTGATGGTTCCATCCCTGATTGCAACGGAATCCTTGCCCTTGATGCCATCGTTCACTGCGGTTACGGTGATGATGCCACTGGTAATTTTCAGATCGTCTTTGCTCTGAATACCGTTATTGTAGTTTGCCGTGACGGTGAGCGTTCCGCCGCCGTTGATCGTGAGATCATCCTTACTGAAGATTGCTGCATTGGGCTCGTCTGATTCAGCATCCTCCAGGATATAGGAGCTCCCGTCCGTTACTGAATTTTTCGTGCCGTCTGCCAGGGTAATTACGGTCTTCTCCGCATTGAGAACGTAGATGGGTGCACTCGTCGAACACGAGATGTCCGCTCCGTTCAGGACAATCCTGACCGTCTCCTTGTCATCGGTATCCACGATTATCTGCCCGTTATTCAGGGATCCGTAGATGTTGTACATACCGGCAGATGTGATGGTTACTGTTGTTCCATCAACGGTTGCACCGCTGCCATCGAATGTGATGGAATTGCCTTCCAGGATAATAGAGGACATTCCCGTGCCGGTTGTGCCTGCATTCAGGTCATCTGCATCATATTCAACGGAAATCGGAGTGTATGCCACACCCGATTGAGACGCGGTGTCTGAAATAACCCCTGTCGTTACACTGTCTGAATTCGTATTCCCAAAAATAGCGGGGACGGCAACGATGAGCGCTATTGCCACCATCAGTCCCGCGAGTATTGCAATGATTTTTTTCATGTCGTTTTTCCTCTTTATGTCTTTCTTCGACCGGATTCTTCCAGATAGAAGATCCGTCCATTCACGGTATCACGCAGGTAATTGATCTTGTCAATCTCAAACCGGACGACATTCAGGCCGGTTCTCTCCCGTATGTCCGCGAGCAATTCTTCCTTATTATCCTGGTGCACCAGATCGATTTTTTCGTAGACGATCTCTTTGCTGTGCATCCGGTTGGTAAAACCCCAGCCATTCTCGAGCGCCCAGATGACTCCGGTTATGAGCACATTGGTGAGGATCAGCTCCTCATACTGGGAGCTGCTGATGAGAATGGAGTTCAGAACCGGGAGTGCGACCATGAGAAAGAGATATGTCATCTCATGAATCGGGACTGTCTCTGTTCTGTAGCGCAACACTGAAAAGAGCGCAAACAACCCGAATCCGGCTCCTATGGAGAGTTCCACGCTCGTGAAGAGACCCATGATGAAATAGATCACCGTGTTGAAAGCGAGGAACGTAAAGAGGTACGTATGCTGGCTCTGGCGTGGGTAGTAGACGAAGCGTATGATGATGAACGCAAACAGGAGATTGATGAAGAACCCCAGGATAAATATAAGGTTTGTATCACTCAGCATACGCTGTTCCCTCCTCTGGAAAGTTTTTCAAGGAGAAGCAGGTTTTTCTTGAAACGGTTATGCTTCACCTCTGCATAGTTCAGAGATATCCCGGTGCAGTACTTTGAAAAGCTGGTATTCCTGATTCCCATGGTATGCAGCACCGCACCCGCTGGTGACTGCCGCAGGGGGCAGTTGTGTTTTATTTCTCCCACAACGACATCCGGATAGGAATATTCACAAACATCCGTGTGGAATGAGAGGTTCACATCAAACGTGATACGTTCCGGGTGTTTCCGTGAGACAAGGGTGACTCGCGTGTAGTCGGTCGTGAGTACCGGGTGAAACGCCCGGTAGTCATACGGAAACGCCGAGGTCAGAAATGCCCTGGGTTTTGGTTCCGATAATGTCGCATCGTTTGCCACCTGGATACGTTGCTTCGTTGTGCGCCCGGTGTTTCGTTTCTCCTTGATCTCAAGATAGGAATCTCCCGATGAGAGGTAATGCCTGACCCGCAGTTTGAAGCGGTTGGCTTTGCCGTTGTGGTGCTGCAGGTATGTCAGAAATGAATCGGTATCATAATACTCGGTCGAATACCCGCTCATTCTGTCATTCTCTATTTCAACCACCCGGTATGAACCGGTAAGACGGGTGAGAAGGTCTGAGAACTGGTCCCGTGTCATCAGAAATTTACGCTCTTTTCTGTTGAGGAGCTGGGCATCTGAGTTCTTCAGCTCTTCAAGGGTAATTCCCTCAAATGGTGCAAGTTCTGTTGCAAGGCTGCGGATGCCATGATGTGAAATCTTCATAGTGAGGATACCTCCGTGCAGGTGCACGCCGCTAACGTGTATGGGCGTATACTCCTGCCGTTTTTTTTCTGTATGTGTTGCCTGTTTTGTATCGGTATTTTCATATTGCACCTCTCTGGTGTTCCGGCATCGATATTTCGGGAATTTTGCTATCCCAAACGTGATATGTGCCGGTTATGAACCGGTTTTTGGCTGAAAATGATTGCCCGACAGATGTGTCATTACCGTTGACTACACGCCCGCAGTTCAGCCTGTATGACGCTGCAATGATAATTGCAGAAAACAGACGGGTTTTTTTGGATGTGCCAATCATCGGTAATTCTCCTGAATGAGTATCCTGAGTCAGCCCGCGGTTTGATTGATATCTTTTTGGGTGACTCTCGGAATAAAGAAGGTGTGAGATATTTTCCGGCATACCGGTATAGTCCTGATTTCCGGGATTTTTTCCCTGCTGTGGGGTGGATTGGTTTTAGTGTGATTGGGTCTGGTGAACATCATGTACGTCAGCAGGTTTTTTTCCCGGGTTGGTAGTATCAGGGGTTTTTGGTATACACGGGATATTGTAATTTATCACTCATCTGATGGCTCGGGGTCCGGACGGCGGGAAAAACCCGGTCCGAACCTTAAAAACATCAATCTGGAGCCCCTTTCAGGGCCTGACATTTCTCTGTCTTTGAACACATTTTCACTTGGTGGATCACTCCTTTCTCGTTGTCGGTTGCGGGACCGGCTGCCTCAGGCGCCCCCCGCTCCCTGAACATACATCCATCCTGTAGGGTATAAATGATCAAAATAGGAGGATGAACATCGAATAACCGGGGGGTTACATGCATCAAAAAAGAGTATACGCACCCGCTGTCATGAGGTGGCTGTGGATTATTCTGGCATTCTCCTTCCCCTCTTCCAATCCTGTTGTAATCGGTGCAGCGTGGTCCTATCCCCCCGAACCGGCCCTTCTTACGACTTCGGTGAGAGTGATGGGCCGGACTGCCCCGTCTTCATAGACCACAGCCGTTCCCCCGACGGTGCAGAGCGAGTCCCCCGGTGTGACCGTAGCAATTATTCGTTTTTCCTCTTCTCTGACTGCCACCTTTGCCGGACGTACGATGATGACCGTACCCGCCGTCGCCGATTTCGGTGAGGGGGTGCCGCTGGTGTCGGAATAGTCAGGAGATGGCAGGATCTCCTGCAGGGCAGTTTTGAGCAGCGTTCTTCCTACCTTCGGTTCACCCTCGATGATGCATCGCCCTCCGCCGCTGTTCGCGAGAGCCGCGATGGTGCGGGCAAGAACAGTGTGGTGTGAGGATGCGGAAAGGGAAAGATCCATTGAAAATGATGGGGGGTTGGAGTGTATATATTACACCTGTGGTAATGGGAGTTCACACCATATGACGAAAAAATGGGTCCTTCTGGTCCTTTTTGAGTTCTATAAGGGAGATGACTATACCCGGAGGTTTTCGGAATTAAAAGGGGCTCCTGACGGTATTACTGCGAAGGTACTCTCGCAGCGGCTGCGCGAGCTGGAGGAAGAGGGGCTCGTGGGGAAACAGGTTGATGCAGAAACCTTTCCGGTGCAGAGTGAGTATTTCCTGACAGAGAGCGGGGCTTGGGCTGATGGACGTGATCAAGCATCTCAAACAGTGGGCGCTCACCGATAAGATTGACAACATCGACTGCCGGTGCCAGAAATGCCGGGAATGTAACCTGTGAGAGACGCCCGCACCCCTGCGAATCACCCGTGCAGCAAAGTATATGTATCCGTTTCACCACAGTATCGCCACACCACAGACACCACGTTGTGATGCACTGTCCCACTGACGGGAATCCGGAGAGGGTGCGTGCATCGGTTCGGTGGTGTTGCGATGGGGGTAAAGAAGATATGATTGAACGACTGCCGGAAAGCCATGGACCAATACTGGGGTTCCGGTTCATTGGCGAGATCACGGATGAGGATTATATGGAAGATTTCCTGCCGGCGTTGCGCCGGACGATTAAGAATTTCGGGTTGATACGGCTTTTTATTGATATCTCAGATCTCCAGAGCGAGGATATGGGGGCGATGGATGATGATGTCCGGGAGGATTCACGGCTGCTCTATGTCGAGCGGGAGGCCATAATCGGTGACCGCGACTGGGAACGGCGTTTGACCTATGTCGACCATTTCTTCATCTTCCCGAATACCGACGTCCGGTTCTTCCCGTTCTGCCGTCAGGATGAGGCGTGGAACTGGGTCAGCGAAGGCGTGGAGCAGCTGCCTGTCATGCGGGCGGCTTCTCACTGATTTGGGTCTTGTTCTTTGCGTGCTATCATGGATTCATCTTTCCGGATGTTCCGGAAAAGTGTCCCATGACCCGGAATGATGAAATCCGCCTGTGCGCTGAGAGTCTCACTGCTTGTCCGTGCTGCCTCATGGGAATAAAAGTCCGCGTTATAGTCCCAGAATTTTTCCGTGCAATAATACGCCGCATCGATGATGGCATCCCCTGCGACAGCGACGGTTACGCTCCCGATGCCGGATATACTGCCCCCTGACTGTGTCCGTTCCCGGTAGCGGAGTGGTTCGGTTGTGACAAGAAGGGAGGCATGGTCAACGGTATGGCCTGGAGTGCAGCAAACCCGTATGCCGTCTGCAATCTCTGTTTTGTCTGCAACCCCGGTGAATGCCAGACCATGGCGCTGCACCACGGCCTCTGAGCAGATCACCTCGCTTTCGGGGAACAGTGAGAGGTTCATGAAGTGATCAGCATGCCAGTGGGTGATGAACACGATATCGATATCCTGAGGCGTCAGGCCCGCATCCATGAGGCAGTGGATGAGGCGTTGTCTGTTCGCATCCCGGTTCTCAGCAGAGGTGTTCTCCTCGTAGTCATAGCCGGTGTCGACAAGAACGGTCTTGTCGGACGCAAGATATGTGACCGTCGACCCACCGCCGATGCCGGTCCGTTTTTTCATCGCGATGGTCTGTGATGCGGGCACTTCAAAGGCATCGATGAGGATGCTGCCCGGTTTGATGATCCTGATGTCATGGACTGGCATAATGTTCGTTCCTCTGTACGTAATCTCCGGCCTGCA
The DNA here is from genome assembly GCF_026684035.1 of Methanogenium organophilum. Taxonomy (NCBI): domain Archaea; kingdom Methanobacteriati; phylum Methanobacteriota; class Methanomicrobia; order Methanomicrobiales; family Methanomicrobiaceae; genus Methanogenium; species Methanogenium organophilum. Next base: position 469,198 of record NZ_CP113361.1, on the reverse strand, counting down.
CTTCAATTTGTCTGTGCGGGTGGGGTATCTATGAACAATTCCAGCGCCTCCGCCGCACGCCTGCGAAGGGCCGGGTCGGTATGACGGAGCAGAATGATGAGGGCCGGCACCGCCGGGGCAAGACGCGAACCCAGACCGGGCTGCGGAGGGCCCACCCGCCTCTGCACCCGAATGGGACCGATATAATCACAGACACAGTGCGGTTTGCGTTTGTTCTCCTCGATTCTGATGAGTGACGAAACCGCTGTCAGCTGCACCGTGGCATCGGGGTTCCAGAGGGCGAGGCAGAGAACGTCAACTGCTTGCAGGCCGATGGACGTGAGGGCGTTCTCTGCAAGAGACGGAGATATGGTCCCATCTGCAATGGCTGTGCAGATAAGGAGGGCTGAGGGGGCGCCGATACGCCGCAGTGCCGTGAAGGCACGGCACCGTGAGTCCGGCCAGGATGCTGCCGTCCGGAGAAGGGGGAGAATTGCGCGCTCTTCTTTCATCTCTCCAATGCTGTCTGCTGAGATGCGCCGGACATTGTTGTCAGGATGAGAGAGGGCCCGGATAAGCACTGTCGTTGCCGGTCTGCCGATACGGTGGAGTGACCACGCCGCCGCCTCCCGTACGTCCGGGTCGGTATCTGCGAGCGCTGCGGCAAGAGCGGGAATGGAAGACGTGAGTGCACTGTTCCCGAGTCCTTTCGCCGCTGTATGGCGCACACGGCCGGATGAGTCCATCAGGGCTTTTTCAAGGAGAGGTACTGCGGGAGGGCCCAGTTTACCCAGTGCAGCAGTGGTTGCATGCCGGATGGTGCAGTCCTGTGTGGTGATGAGTGTTGCAAGGTACCAGCACCAGAGGGGGTCTTCGGAAATACCAACCGCCCGGATTGCGCTCCTGCGTATACGGGAATCGGGGTCCGCAAGGGTGGCCGCAATGAGTGTTGACCCCGCCGGTGTGTGGGCCATCATCCCGATGGCACGGGAGGCCTCACGGCGGACAGATCTTTCCGGGTCGGTGAAGAGTGCCCGCAAGTCCGGCAGTGCAGCTTCCGCCCGCATCTCGCCGAGGGTCTCTGCAGCGTAACCCCGGACCCGTGGGTCCGGCGATTTAAGTGCCGTGATGAGCAGGGGTTCTGCCGAGGGACCAATAACGGTGAGTATGCGTTGAAGCTCAAAGCACATTCCCCAGCAGGCGTCGGAGAACGCCTCGATGCAGGCGGGAACTGCCTCTGCGCCGAGGGCGACCAGAGCCTGCCCGGTTGTATTCAGGGAATGTCGGTTTTCCCACTCCGATTTCATCAGCAGGTGGACCATTTCACCCATGTCCTGTATCATTTCCGTCTCGATCATCATCATGACCGTTTGGATGATCTCCCTGTCTCCTGTCCTTTCCAGTCTGCGGAGCGTTTCCTCAGCTTCTGGTGATATCGCCATATGAATTCTCACTGCAGGATTGTGGTTCCCGGTGCAGTGTGGGAGAGGGTACTGTCCCCGACGGCATTATGATATCTGTTCAGGAAGCGGGAGTTGCTCACACCGGCAGATATAACCCATGGGGGCGAACACTCTCCCGTCTGACCATGAAGATCGGGTACCCCTGCATCAACCAGTCGCTCCCCTGCCGGAGCAGCCGGACATTCCGCCTCCGGTCATACACCGACGAGCGCCTGCTCTCGACGGTGGAGGGGAATCTCCGGTGTCTGGGAGAGATACTCCGGTATAATGCGTCTAACGGGATTCTCTTCTTCCGCATCACCTCAGACCTTGTTCCGTTTGCTTCGCACCCGGTCTGCACCGCGGACTGGCAGGAGTCCTTACAAGAGGAGTTCGCTGCGATTGGGACGTATATCCGCGACCATCATATGCGGATTTCCATGCACCCGGATCAGTTCATTGTGCTCAACGCAAAAGACCCGGATGTGCTTGAGAGAAGCGTTGCTGAACTCGCCTATCACGCGGAGGTGCTTGACCTCCTCGGCCTTGACGCGACCGCAAAGATCCAGCTCCATGTCGGGGGGGTATATGGTGACCGGGAGGAGAGCATTGGCCGGTTCATTGACCGGTATCTCTCCCTGGACGAGCCGATTGTCCGCCGTCTTGTGATCGAAAACGATGATCGCCGGTACACGTCCCGCGAGTGTCTGCGGATTCATGCGGAGACCGGGATACCGGTCATATTCGACACCCTTCATCACCGGGTGAACGCCTCGGGTGAGGAACCGGTGGCGGATATCTTCCCGGAGGTGGCGACGACATGGGGGCCTTCGGATGGCATCCCGATGGTGGACTACAGCACGCAGGACACAAAGGGGCGGCCGGGAAAGCATGCAGCCACAATTGATATAGACGATCTTCTCCGGTTCACAGGAGAGATCCGCCCTTTGGATGTCGATATCATGCTTGAAATAAAGGACAAGGAAGCAAGTGCTCTCAGGGCCCTTGCGGCGCTAAAATCAGATGTACGACTCATCCGGCGGTGATAGTGACGGTATGGCGGATGATAGGCATTCCTTTCCTGCCGGAAGATGGTGACGGCCGGGTAAAAAAATAGGGGGGGCGTATTATGTCCCTGCCGCCGTGGCGGACATATTGGTGTGAATGAAGGTTGCCACCATATCCCCTGCCCCTTCGGCAAACATCTGCACCGCAATGCCAAGGAGAATGATGCCAAACACCCGCACCACGATCTCAAGTCCCTGTGGTCCCAATACCCGCATGATAGGGTCTGAGGAGAGGTTACAGAGGACGATCATAAGACAGATGACGGCAACGACCCCGATGGCACCGATGAGACACCCATTGGCAACTGCCTGATGGCCATAGAGGACAGAGACGGTGATCGTCGCCGCCCCGACATAGATCGGAATGACAAGGGGGACGAGTATGGTGGGTATGTAGGCTTCCGCTGCCTTCCACGGCGTAGTCGCATGTTCGGATGAGGTGGCTGCATGCACCTGTTCGGTATGGGTTCCACTGATCATGGACATTGCAATCGTTACAAGGATGATAGCCCCTGCTATCTGGAATGCCGGCAGTGATATTCCAAAGAAGGAGAGCACAGAGGAGCCGAAGAACATACAGAGCACGATGGTCGCAAAGATGACCGGGCCAAGAAGGATAGCGATGGCCTGGCGGATGCGTGTACTGGACGCATCTTTAGTGTACATGATAAAAAACGGGAGATTGCCGATAGGGTTTGCTATGGCAAAAAGGGCCGCAAAGAAGGCGACGAAGAAGGCCGTCTGATCCATGCTGAACATAAACCTGACAGGCTGATGAATCTTTGGAAATCACGCTGACGCATTACGCGTTCTGCTCCCTGCCCTTATTAGGGAGAGAGAATGCCGGAATCTCCCCCCTGTGCAGCGTGTCATCCTTTTTTGTATGTATCACCGAACCGGGCCGCATACCGGCCGGCATCGAACTTTCGCCGGAGCCCTTTGGCATTCATGTATCTCACCTTCCCGAAGACGGGCCGCTCCTTCCATGCCCGGTCATGCTTTCCGAAACACCAGGCAATGCCCGCGTAACTGTTCGGGTCACGCCCGTCCAGTTCATAGCGGTTGTTCAGGGTGAGGAGAGTGTTATATGCCTCTTCAGGTGTTTGTGACCATTCGATGACCTTCTTTCCCCAGTACATCCGCATGTAGCCGTGCATCTTCCCGGTCATCCGCATCTCGGTTTGTGCGGCGTTCCAGTAGGGGTCATGGGTCAATGCCTCCTCCAGTTCCCTGAGGGTATACACGTATTCGCGGGGATCACGGGCGTGTTCTGCAAGCGTCTTCTTCGCCCAGTCCGGGAGGCAGGCAGGTGTTGCGTAGTCGGGGTCGTAGTGCACAAAGTTCATCGAGAGTTCACGGCGGACGATGAGTTCTTCGAGATATGCGGCGGCGTTCTCTCCATTTCCTCTGTGTCCCCTGACCCGGAGTGCGACTTCGAGGGGTGAAATCTGCCCGAAGTGGAGGTATGGACTCATGCAGGAGAGGACATCCGCGTTCGGGTCGTTCCGTCCTGTTGCGTATCGGCTGAGTTTCCCGGTCATAAACCATTCAAGGAGACGGCGGGCTTCGGAGAGTCCCCCCGCGAAAGCAGCAGGCCCGGCGTCCTCAAGCGGGTTGAGGGAACGTATGAGGTCTTCCGGCCGGTCCAATGGGAGCGTTTCATATTCCGTGGGAGCTCCCCTGACCGTCACCGCTGGTGTTGGTGACTGCATTGGGAAGTGGTCGAGGTGGGGAGTGATCCGCCGCCGAAAGGTTGCCGCTGACCATTCCTCTTTGTGGGAGGCGACCTCCACCGGGACGATGACGTCCCCTTCGACTTCGATGAACGGGATGTCCAGCCGTTCTGCAAGGCGGGAGCGGTCCTCACGCTGGCCCCGCAGGTATCCCCGGTCGGTGACCACCAGGCATGCATCCTCTGCAAGGACGGGAACCACTTCATGCGGCGGGCCGCTCCTGAGCATAAATGTGATGCCCTGCTCTTCCAGCAGATGTTGGGTTTCGGTGAGTCCTTCCAGCATGAACCTGAGGTGGCGGATTTGCCGCCCCTCACCCCGTGGGTCAAGACAGAAACAGACCAAAACCGGTTTATGAAGCTGGTTTGCCTCCCGGATGGCGGCGTCCAGCGCAGCGTTCCGCTCTGCCCGCTGGGATGCCTGCATCCAGTAGAGGACATAGTCACCCCGCCCGATGTCGTGGTGCGTGAGGTGGCGTTCCATGCCGTATTCTCAGGCGGGAAGATGATAAAAGGGATGGGGTGGGGCAGAAATCATTCCCCAAGCGACCGGTACCAGACGTTCATGCTCTCGAACGCCCCGCAGATCTGGGTGTTGTTGATGAGTGTCCCGCCGAACCGGTACCCGGCACGGGCGAAGGTGATGGTGATGGGATAAAAGGCGGCCCGTGCGATGGTGTAGACGGTGCAGATACCGGCCCGCCGCATCTCTTCTTCCATGGTCTGCAGCAGCACCGGGCAAAACCCCCTGCCGCGGGCGGCCGGATGGGTCGCAAAGTCCGTCATCTCCGCGTTTTGGCCTGCGTGGTCAACCTCAGCTGACGAGGCCGCGACCACTGTGTCCCCGTTTTTGATGAGGAAGTAGCGGACATCATCGTCCATTGTATCCCGGAGATAGGCGGGGTCATGAACGGGGAAGGGATAGGTTGCAAAGACCTCCCGGTAGAGTGCAGCGAGTGCCGGTGCGTCATCCGGGGTTGCTTCAGCGATCTCGTACCCGTCCGGGAGCGGACATGTCGTGGGGGTTGCAGCTGTCTTTTTTGCAGCCGTCAGCACATCACTAATGGCTGTTTTTGCCTCTCCGGCGTCGGCCCGTGACGGGTCCGGGTAGCGGGCCAGAAACCAGCCGTCTTCTGTACCGCCGTACATGCCGGGGATATGTGCCTCGATGCGGTATCCGGCTTCCGTGAACTTCTCTTTGGCAGCGTCCGGAACCTTCACAAAGAGTTTTGAGTAGCCGTGTTTTTCTGCGAGTGCTTCGATTGCCGGGATGACGGTTTCCGTCTCCCCCGGTGCGAGATGCATCAGGTAGACGCGGTCATTGGAGGGGCCGTGCTGGATGAGGGAGGCACCGAGACGGGCAATCTGGTCATTCATCGGAACGCCTGTCGATACGCTCGGTGTCCTGCGGGATCAGCATGTAGGTGTCATCATAATCCGAGAGGAGTTTTTCAAGGCCGACCGCCTTCGACTCATCGGCGTCATCCAGTTTCAGCTGGAGGGTGCAGGCCTCGCAGTTGCGGTCGCAGTAGACCGGCTCATAGCAGTCGGGTTCCCGGTAGGTGGAGATGACACCTTCGTAGTTGCGCAGCACCACCTTGTTCGTTGACCACGAGAGGAGGTAGTTGGGCATCACCGGGATCTTGCCACCGCCGCCCGGGGCATCGATGACATAGGTCGGGACCGCAAATCCGCTGGTATGGCCGATGAGGCTCTCGATGATCTCGATACCCTTGCCCACGGGGGTGCGGAAGTGGGCAAGCCCTTCGGAGAGGTCGCACTGGTAGAGATAATACGGGCGGACCCGCTCACGGACGAGTTTGTGCATGAGGTTCTTCATGATTCGCGGGCAGTCGTTGACGCCTGCAAGGAGCACCGTCTGGTTGCCGAGGGGGATGCCTGCATCGGCGAGTTTCCGGAGGGCCTCGCGGGATGATGCGGTGATCTCCCGTGGGTGGTTGAAGTGAGTGTTGAGATAGAGCGGATGGTGCTTTTGCAGGACACGGACGAGGTCATAGGTGATCCGGTAGGGAAGAACCACGGGGACACGGCTGCCGATCCGGATGACTTCGACATGCGGGATGGCCCGCAGTTCGGTAAGGATCCAGTCGAGGTATTCGTCGGGCAGCATGAGGGGGTCACCCCCGGAGAGGAGGACGTCACGGATAGCAGGGTGTTCGGCGATGTAGTTGAGCCCCTCGCGGATGGCGTCCCGGTCCGGGATGGAGTCGATGTCACCCACCCGCCGTTTACGGGTGCAATGACGGCAGTACATGGCGCAGACATTACTGACGAGAAAGAGTACCCGGTCGGGGTAGCGGTGGGTGATACAGGCGGCGGGGCTGTCGGTATCTTCTGCAAGGGGGTCTGGCATGTCGCAGTCCTCGATGATGAGCTCTGCTTCAGAGGGGACGGCCTGCATGAAGACGGGGTCGTTTTCGTAGTCCTCTGCCTCGATGAGCGAGAGGTAGTACGGGGTGATGCTGAGAGGGAATGTGTCAATCGTCTCTTCAAGTCGGGCCCGTTTTTCGGGAGGAAGCCGGATGCCCAGCAGCCGTTCGGCGGTTGCAATGTCTTTAATGGCATGACGAATCTGCCATTGCCAGTCTTTCCATTGGGAGAGTTGTGAGTCAGGATCGATTTTGGCAGCAATCTGCTGCTGATTGGATGAGTAAATGGTCATGAATATTCAGTCCGGTTTGGATTATCTGATTGGAATTGATTTTGCAGGTGATGAAGGGAGCAATCGTTTCGCGAAGCATAGGGTCCCCTCTTCTGTAATCTGCATGATAGGCATATCAACGCAATCGGTGCCGTATTTGAAGGTATTGCACCCCTGCCCATGTACCTCTCTTGTTCACCCCATATATGTGTTGTGGAAAAAACGGCAATTTGTGCCTTAATTGGAGAAATGCGCTTCAATTTGGTTATATTTTGATCTACAGGGGCCATTGCTGTATTGGCGGGGGTATCGTACAAATAATTGATATTTATCGATAATTTAGGAAAATATTGGATTTTTGTCCGTTTTTTGGCGGGTGTGTCCGAATCTGAGTGAATATTACCCATTTTATCTGATTTTGGTGGCGATGTGGTGTTTGTTTTGGATGATTTTGTACTATTATGGGTATAATCTGCGGATTTTCCTAAATTTTGGCAGAGATCATCGATATTTTAGGGCTCTTTTTGTTATTCCCTCGTATGTTCCGGTCGATATGTGCAGATAGCCCGGTGTATCATTGTTTTGGACATTTTTTTCGCATTGGGAGGAGTTATTGAGAAATAAAATAGAATCTACGGTCATGACGATTGTCTGCAAAAAGATCGGTATATGGAAGGGGATCAGCAGGGTGTTGCAGCAGATGAACGTGACAGATCCCAATTTTGAATCTGGTCATGTGATGACCAATTGTTCCAGATAATTCTTTAATACGGTCAATAATTGCTCGAATGAAATATCGTGTGCAAATTGCTATTTTATGTAAATTATAAATTTAAAACGGGTGTTAAATATTGATTTAAATGCCGAACGGTGGATTTTCTGTCGCCAAAACATATATGTGGTTTGAGGAGTATTTGGGGGATTATCTCTGGGGGGGGATGCGTTGGGTGAGAGCCTGATGAAAAATTATTTCGTATGCACGAATTCTGATTTTCATCAGGCCGTATATGTTGAGTATAACCTTCTCCAGGGTGTCAACGTAAGGATGGTACCCGGGGAAATGCCCTAGGTAAACGGAGGTAAGAGAAAATGAAGAGGATTTATGTGGGGTTGATTGCATGTGCCCTTCTGTTTGCGATAACATGTGTCGCACCGGTAATGAGCTGTGAAGCGAATTACTGCAAGGTTAATGGCGGAGGTCAGGTGTATGATGAAGATATCGGTGATGTTACGATTGCCTTTCATGCTCAGGGGCCCTGCACAGAAGATACGAACGGAGCGGATAGCGAAGTAAAGGGACAGGTTACAATCGTCTACCACGATACGAAAGAAAAATTAAAGTTAGACGTAGAGAAGATCATTTGGTGCTTAGATGGCGGGTATTATACCAATGCCGTTCTCTCTCTGGAAGACGGATACGCCCTCTTTGTTTGTGATCATGGAGAAGGTTCAAAGATGGTTGGGGATGACCATGTATGTTTCGCGAATTCACAGGGCGATACGATTTTTTGCGGTATATTAAGCGGTAATGCACAAGTACGGTTATCAGAAGCAACGTAATAATCCCAATCGTTCTATTTTTCATATACTGATTTTTGGATAGTTATCACTACTTTATCGTTATTTGAGAGACAGGGTATTTCCATTGGGAAGAGGGAAGCAGGGAACTTCACCGTGCATATACTTGTGTTCACATACTTTCATCAGCGTTGTTACTGGCTGTGTGTTCAATATCCTTACGTTTCCAGCCACTTCCGCAGCCCCGCAAGCGTCCGGGTATTGAGGATATCTGCTTCTTCCAGCCATCCCCGCCGTGCCACTGCGACACCGAAGTCCAGATACCCAAGATGGTTGGTGTGGTGGGCATCCGTCCCGATACCTATCATCACACCAAATGTGCGTGCCCGGCGGCAGTGAACGTCGGAGAGGTCGAGTCGGGAGGGAAATGCGTTGATTTCCATCAGGACATTGGCTGCCGCTGCCGCTTCAAAGACTGCGTCCATATCAAGGGCGTATGGCTCCCGTTTCTGGATGAGCCGGCCGGTGGGGTGGCCGATCATGTCAATGTGGTCGTTATGGATGGCGGTTTGCATCCGTTCGGTCATCTCTTTTTTCGTCTGCCGGAACCCGGAGTGGATGCTCGCAACGACAAAGTCGAGATCGCGGAGGATCTCCTTTCTGACATCCGGGTTGCCGTCGCGGTCGATGTTCGCCTCAATGCCGTGCAGGATGGTGATGTCATTGAGGTCACGGTTCAGGTCTGCGATCTCTTTTCCCTGTTCGCGGATTCTGTCGTCTGTCATGCCATGGGCGACGGCGAGCCCTGCCGAGTGATCGCAGATGGTGATATATTCGCACCCCCGTTCCCGTGCCGCCTCTGCCATTTCCCGGATGGTATGGGCCCCGTCACTCCAGCGGGTATGTACGTGCAGGTCACCCTTCACCGCATCATACCCGATGAGTGTTGGGAGGGCTCCCGCTGCTGCGGCCTCGACCTCACCCCTGTTCTCACGCAGTTCAGGCGGGATGAAGGCGAGGTCAAGCGCCCGATAGATCTCTTCCTCATGGGTACGGGCGATCAAGGTCTCCCCCTCGCGTGCAAAGAGACCGTATTCGTTCAGTTTCCATCCCCGTTCGATGGCCCGCTGCCGCAGGTGGATGTTGTGGCCCTTTGAACCGGTGAAGTACTGAAGGGCGGCGCCGAATGCCTCTTCCTGCACCACGCGGAGGTCGACATGCAGGTCCGCTGCGAGCACAACGGAGGAGCGTTTCGGCCCCTGCATCAGCACCCGCTGCACCTCCGGCAGGGAGCAGAAGAACGCAGAGACAGCATCCGGGTCGTCGGCGGCAACAAGAATGTCCACATCCCCGATGGTCTCTTTGCGGCGCCGAATAGAGCCCGCGAGGCAGACCCTGAGGACCGCCGGATGTCCCCGAAGCTGTGCTTCTATTGTCTCTGCATCGGGGAGAATGTACCCGAGGAGAAATCGGTTCGTCCGTCCCTTCAGGGCTTCAATCCCTTCTTTTATCTGTTTCTCTGATTGTGCGCCAAATCCTTTCATCCTGCGCAGCCGGTGCTGATCGACGGCCGTCTCGAGCTCTTCGATACTGGTGATCCCGAGCTCGGTCGAAAGCCGGCGGGCTGTTTTTGGCCCGATCCCTTCGATCTTCATCAGGTCCCGTAGACCGGATGGCTGTTTGTTTCGAAGCGTGTCGAGTGCCGGGAGGTGTCCCTCGTCGATGATCGTCGTAATCTTTGCGGCGATAGCTGTTCCCACGCCGGCAATTGCCTCAAGTTCCCCGCGTTCGGCGATGGCTGTTATGTCCTCATCCAAAGCCGTAATGGCACGTGCCGCCCGGAGATAGGCCTGTGGTTTGAATGCCACTCCTTCCAGGGTGAGGAGATCGGCCATCTCACGGAAGATGGCGGCTACATCTTTGTTTGTCACCATAGTTCCACCCGTCCCGGTCCGCCTGTGATCCTGCCGCTGCATCTTTGTTTCACCCCTTTTCCGGAAGTTGGTATTGCTCTCCGTAGAACAGGGAACCTCTTAAAGACACCCCTCCTCTCTTTTTGCTCACCGGACTGTGCCCTGCAGCAGGAATTGCGGGGTACGGCAAGTCTCCGGGAACACATCACCCGGAATAGCTCCGTGAGGCGGTAACACTCCATATTTCTACAGAAATGGTCATCCTTCTTTGACTGGCACAGTAATTTATAGCAGGATGGTATTAGACGCTCAATTGTCATGGAGCGGGAGCAAGGTTCCCCGGATCGCATCCTGAATACCCTCCGATTTCGGCCACGGGGGATGACAATTACTGAGATTGCCAAAGCGACCCGCATCACCCGAAATTCTGTTGCCAAGTACCTCGAGGTATTGCGGATGGGAGGACAGGTGGATATGCATGAAGTCGGCAACGCAAAGGTCTACTCTCTCGCCCAGCGAGTTCCCCTCTCCGCCTTTCTCTGTTTTACCCGTGACCTGATTGTAGTACTTGACGAATATGGCACGGTTCTGCAGGCAAATGATCGCCTGCTCGGTCTCGCCGCCCTTGAGAAAGCGGACGTCATCGGAAAGAATGTCCGGGAAACTGCGCTCCCCATTATATCTGCTGAAGAGACGCTCTCTCTCATTGAAGGGGTCAAGTGTGAGCAGTGTGTCAAAGATATCCGGTATCCCCACCGGAATTCCGAGCTCTTCTTCCGGATGCAGGTGTTCCCCACCGTCTTTGCGGACGGCGGACAGGGTCATACCGTCGTTCTGGAGGACACCACTGATAAGCAGAGGTGTCTTCGAAATATGGCGTTTCTCGCAGAAACGGCGATGGAGTTTGTGGATCTTCCTGAGGAGACGGATATCTACACGCGTATTGCAGGTATGATCCGCGAATTTGTTCCGTATGGACGGGTTTTTATTCAGTCCTATGACGACAAGACAAATCAGTTCGTCATCCGGGCGGTTGAAGATCAGGCATTCCGCGACACCCTCGCCACCATCATCGAGCGTGATCCGGTGGGGATGGTCTTCCCTCTGGGAGAGGTATTACATTCGCCCTTTCTTGATGACCCTGCAGCGATTGAACGGGGCATTCGCAAGATCACATTGGGGTCCACGTCCGGGGACGGGTCTCTCTCCTTCTATGACCTGGCCTTCCATTGTATTCCGGCAGATATCTGTGATCGCATTGTATCTTCAATGAACCTGAAAACAGTCTATGTGGCGTTTCTTGTATGGAAGGGCAGCCTCCTCGGAGATGTCGGCATCTTTGTGTCGGAGGATGAAGATGTGGGTGACCTTCGGGCGCTGGAGTCCCTCATCCGGCAGGCCTCGATCGCCATCAGCAGGCGGATGACCGAGGAGCGGCTCCGGCGGAGCAACGAGCGGTTCCGAGAGGTCGTTGAACATTTTCCCTTCCCGGCAGCCATTCTCGATGCAAAGGGTTGTTTCACCTTCATCAATCATGCATTCACCCGGATGTTTGGGTATAAGGTCACAGATATCCGGACTGAAAGGGAGTGGATGGAACTGGCCTTCCCTGACCCGGTGCTGCGGAGCACGGTGATCGCGGGATGGCGGACGGACTGTCGGGAGGCGAAGGTGAATCAGGTTCGGACCCGCAGGTTGCCGGTACAGTGCAAAGACGGGGATATGAGGAGCATCCTGATCCGGGCGATGACTCTCTGCGATGCCACGCAGTTCCTCACCTTCGAAGATATCACCGAACTGCGACGGGCACATTCTGTTCTTCTCGCCGATATTGCCAACCTAATGCATGCCTCTGATGACCTGCGCCTGCAGAGCAAAGCTCTCTTTGCGTTGGGTGCGCCGGTCGCTATTACGAACGGTGGTGAGATCAAATATGCAAACCCGGCATTTCTGATGCGGTGGGGATATTCTTCGGTTGCAGAGTTGGCAGAACGTCCGGTGGAAGACTTCTGGACCAAGGGTGATGAAGACAGCAATGAAATGTACCCGGCAGCAGAAGTCAGTGACGAAGCAGCGGTGCTGACAGCCCACAGACGGAATGGGTCCACCTTTTATGTGGTTGCAATTCCTGCCCCTGTACGGAACACCGACGGGGTGATGATGGGGACCGTGCTCCTCTTCCAGGATATGGCTACGGTCCCGGAAGAACATGATACGGGTTCCAACCCTTTACAATTATAAAATGGTATGCAATACGGCACTGTACTGCTTTCAGGGAGGCAAAGCTGCATTGAAAATTACTATTGTTACAGAAGTCTATGCGGGATATGACATACAAGGGGGGAGAATGTGATGTCAGAAGAAGAATCCAACGAGACAGGGGTGACACGCATTGTGAAGCAGATGCAGGGGCCGGATACCTATGCGAGCCTGCAGGCAATGCAATCCCTGCGGGAGTATGGGGAAGATGCGATCCCGCACCTTATAGAACTGCTCTCAGGTGGAGACCAGAACCTTCGCTGGCGGGCTGCTATGGCACTTGCCCATGTGGGCGAACCGTCCGTCGGGCCCCTGCTGGAGATAGTGACTACCCGGGATGATACGGTCAGAAATCCTGCCATTTGGGCGCTTGCCGAGATTAAAAGTCCCCATGCGGTGGAACCGCTTGTCCGCATCCTGGAGCAGGAGTCCTCCGAGTGCTGCCGTGTCCTGACGGCAGCGGCCCTGCTGAAGATTGACCATCCCACTGGTATCGATGCGGTGAACCGGGAGATCGAACGCTCCGGTGAGGAATTCCACGGAATGGTGACTGAGGCCTTTGTCGGGTCATAATCGAATTTTCCATTTTTTTGCAGATTCCTGCATCAGTCTTTCAGGAGTTCATGTGTTTAATCGATTGCCTTCGTTCTTTTCTGGTTCCTGTTCATCCTGTGGATGTCTGCCCGGTTTTCTGTACCTCTCAGGTTACACCCGGCTCCTGCAAGCAGCTGCAGATACGACCATCGTGATAGTTTCGATGCTGTCTCTTTTTCCTCTTGGTGAAAGAGATGGTTATTCGGTGTCTTTGAAGGCGTTGTGTGGTGGATCAAAAAAGGTCATTATGGCTATATTTTTAATATTTGTTGGTGTATTGACTTCCAATTTATTCGAAGTCAAAGGTTTGTTTATGCTGTTTGTTTGACAATGAGATAGTGTATGACAACGAAGAACAGCCGGAAAACAGGCATATCAATCCTCTTTGGAACAGCCCTTGTTCTGGGAATCTGTCTGTTCAGTGCAGGGTGCCTTTCTGCATCCCCCGGCACGGATGGTGACGCCCTGAATGGAACAGATACCAAAACAGATCGTGCACCGGGATTAAACGGAACCCACTGGCTGCTGACATCCTATGATACTGTGACAGGGGGAATGAACTCTGTCATCGAAGGGTCGGAGATTACCCTTGAATTCGATGAAGACGGTGGTATCGCAGGCTCTGCCGGTGTTAACCGGTATTTCGCATCTTATGAATCTGATGGCGATGCACTCTCATTCGGGCTCATCGGGAGCACCATGATGGCCGGGCCTGAAGACCTGATGACGCAGGAGACGGATTACCTCACACTGCTCAACGAAACCGTTTCCTTCAGTGGTGTCGGAGATGAACTGAACCTCTGCGATTCAGACGGAAACGTCCTGCTTGTCTTTGAGAGGGCCGTGCCGCCGGCAGCCGTGCCTCTGACGGGAACCACGTGGATGCTTACCTCATACAATAACGGCAATGAAGCAGTTGTCTCTGTCATCGCGGGAACGGAGATCACCCTGAACCTTGATGAAGATGGGGAAATCGCAGGTTCTGCCGGGTGCAACACGTACTTCGCTTCTTACGAAACTGATGGCAATGCACTCTCGTTTGGAATGATCGGTTCAACCGAGATGTTCTGCGAAGAACCTGAAGGGATCATGGCACAGGAGACTACCTATCTAAACCTCCTGAACACGGCAGCAGGCTACGTAATTGAGCGAGATTCCTTAACTGTGCAGGACTCGTCAGGGAAGACCATACTGACATTCACCGCGACAGTTTAGAACATGAGCCCACCTGTTTGTCCGTCATTTCTGTGACGAAACGAAAACCGCGGAAGAAATATCGAATATCCGGCAAAGATATCCTGATATCTTCCATTTTTATCAAAAACACCGGGCAGACATTTTACATCGAACAGTTTTCCTTCCTGAAAACAGATAAAAACGTATTTATCCCTCCTCTGTTCGAAGATATTTTATTATGTTGAATCTTCCGGATGATGCGGGGAGAATAAATCTTGCGATCATTGTTCTGATTATCGTTCTGATCATGTTCTCTGTAATTATCATGGGATTTTTTCATTTCACTGCAACGGAGAGTGCACAATCGGTGTATATCTACGAACTGAAATTCTCCACATCAGAGCCGATTGACAATGTAACCCTTCTGATTCCGGTTCCTTCGTATTACAATCCGGAAACCGGACAAAATGAGACGGTCATCAATATGTCCAGTGTCAGTTTCAAAAATGTTGACCATGCCGGCAGTATATCGACGAAAATAGAGCCGGTAAACGGTGTTCCCATGCTGAACATATCGGCTGACCGAATAACTCCTCTCTATAAAAACCGGATTGAACCAATTGCGATTCTGCCGGGCCAAAACGAGTCCGAACTTCCACAGCCAACGCACATCTATTCAGACAGCTATTCTGAAGAAACGCCTCTCCTGATTGAATTGGAGCTGCATATGTATGATAGTGATGCCGGGCATGAGATTGATACCAAATCGCCGGTCGGAAATGAGCCGCTCTTCATGCCATACCGTATTCAGGTAAATTTCCACGGTGCTGAAGGAGGGATGTATGATGGCTCCTATCTGAGCGAAGGTGATGCCGGTTCTTTCATCGAGGTGCCGTTTATCCTGTCATATACTGCTGATGATCACAATGTCCTCACTATTTCCACTGAGTTCCAGGGGATAAACCAGTGGTGGGTTGGGGGATGGCAGTCGAATTCATACCATGAGAGAATATCCCATGAGTTTACCGGGGAGGCGAACGGGACATATTGGGTGAAAGGTGTTCTGGTAACCGGGGATGGAGTGTACTGATTCATGTCAGGCCGGGGGGGCAAAAATGAATTGGGTGGTGAATGGTATCCGTATGGTCAGATCATCCCGGGCAGGTCTGTACTTTCTCCATCTGATTCGCGATAATCCGGGTGAACTTCCTGTTTTGCAATGAGGGTCAGCACGAGAATCGCGATTCCGAGAATTAGTGCTGCGAGAAATGCGATGTCAAATCCTGCCGTGAGAATCTCCAGTTTGATATTGACGGGCGCCTCGCTTGTGATATGCCGGTGTTCGGCCACCAGCAGCATCCCCTGGATGAAGATGAGGTTGAAGAGCGCGATGCCTATTGTCATCGGAGCAAAGCGCTCCAGGCTGGTCAGGCTGGAGACCATGCCCTGGTATTTCCTTGCAACAGAATTCATGATCATATTGGAGGCAGGGGTGACGATAAGCCCAAGCCCGAATCCGACCAGAAGCAGGCAGAGGACGACGTATCCCGTTCCGGTTTCGGTGTGCAGGCGGGTGAGGAGATAGTATCCGACTACGAGCACCGCCGCTGCTGCAATGCAGAGGGGCCGTCCTCCTGTCCTGTTGAAGAGCGCTCCGGCAAGAATGCCTGCTATCATCATCGCGATGGATAGAGACGTGAGGATGAGGCCTGCCGTCGAAGAGTCGTATCCCTGCACATACTGGAGGTAAAACGGCAGGAGGTAGTTGATGCCCGCAAAACTCAGGAAGACGAGTACCATGATCAGATTGGTGAAGAGGAAGTTCCTCTTTGCAAAGAGCCTGAGCTCGAGAAGAGGTTCTTTTGCACGCAGTTCGTTCACCACGAAAGACCCCAGGGAGACCGCTGCGATGCCCAGTGCGAGAAGGATAGGGGCAGACGTCCACCCGAGATCCTGCCCCTCCGATACGGCGAAGAGGAGCGTTGCAAGACCGATGAAGATAAGAGCTGCCCCCGACCGGTCGAAGTCGGTCAGGTTTCGAATGCTTCCGGTTGCACCGCCGGGGATGACTTTCAGCCCGAGAATGACGGCGATGATGCCGACCGGTACATTAATGAAGAAGATCCAGTGCCATGAGATGTACTGGGTGAGCATACCACCCACTGTCGGGCCAATGGCGGTACCCAGCGCAGCGATGGTCATGATTATTCCCATCGCCCTGCCCTTCTGTTCCATGGGAATGAACGCAGTCACCATGGCAGGTGCGATGGCGGTGATCATCGCACCGCCGATGCCCTGGAAGACCCGTGAACCGATAAGGGTGATAAAGGAGTCGAAGAGTTCCGGCAGAAATCCGCAGAAGAACGACCCGAGAGTGAAGATGACGAACCCCGAAAGAAAGATCCGTTTGAACCCGATGATATCCGAGATCTTCCCGACAATAAGAACCGCGCCTGCCATGACGAGGAGATAGGCGGTCGCGACCCAGCTGACCGTACTCGACGAGACGTCAAAGGCTTGGGAGATGGTGGGGAGGGCGATGTTTACGATAGTCCCGTCCAGTGCGGACATGAAGGTGGCAAGCGAGATGGCGAGAATCAGAAGGCCAAAACCGGTGTCCGATGGCGGTGGGGTCGGTTCATCCATAGTAGAGAGATAAGGGTGTTGTGGTTTATAGCCGTTGCATTTTTTTGTTGTAATGAGTCAACCGGTTGGTTCAGCGGCATGGATATTTGACGGCCAATAATTGTCTATACAGATATGGGATGGGCCGGCGGCATAGTCCGTTTCAGTCACCCGGCTTCCCGCAGGTGAGTGCGGTTGCAACCCCGTGGCATCGGCACGCAGTCGCAACCCATGCCGTATCCGCACCTGTGTTTTGGAGGTCTGCGATGGCACAGGTGAGGTCTTCTGTCAGGATATATCCCAGACCGGGGCCGAACTGCCGGCTTTCGATGATCACGGCAGGTGTGGGTCGTGTTTCTGTATCATCACCGGGGCACGCGGTTAGGGATTCGCGGAGCAGGGCAAAAAGGGGTTCTGCACGCCGAACGCCGGTCACCGGACAAGCAGGTGGTGCGGGGCAGTGGTCCGGGCAGCGGCCGACGCGGTTGAGGGAACAATAGATGTCAGCACCGTTGCGGCCGACCACCAGCTTGTCCGGGATGCAGCTGTCCATTGCGGCGGCGCCGACCGGATCGGGACGGAGTCCTGTGATGGCGGAGATGATGCCGGCAGCGACATGGACGGGCACGGTGGGGAAGATCCGCTCCGGACGGCAGCGGGCGATCACGTCCGCTGTTTCTGCGATGCCGCCCTGGATGAACCCGGCACCTGCCGGGGGGAGGCCTGAAACCGCAAGTTCATCCATCGTAATCGAAGGGATCTGCCGGTGTGTCCGGAGTATACATGCAGGGTCTGTGTCCAGAACGACCACGGGAGTCTTGTCCTGTTGGAGTTTTTGAAAGGCATGCTCGCCGTATTTGCCGCCGCCGATGATTACGTCCATCTCTGTTTTCCCTCTGCGGAGTGGTTGTCAGTGAAGCCGCATAAGCCATCTGCATTGGGTGGGCAGGGGGTCACCGGTATGGTGCCATAAAACAGAACAACAAAAATGGTTAAGATACAATTTATGTTTCAATGATTCCCACCATCATCATCGCCGGCACCCACAGCGGGTGCGGAAAGACCACCATCTCGGGTGCACTGATGTCCGCTCTCGTGAAACGGGGGCTCATCGTCCAGCCGTTCAAAGTCGGCCCGGATTTTATTGACCCCACCCATCACACCGCTATATGCGGGAGACAGTCCCGGAACCTTGACCCCTATATGATGGGAGAGGACGGGGTCATTGACACGTTCACGCGTGCGTCTGCCGGTGCCGATATTGCCGTGATTGAAGGAGTCATGGGCCTTTTTGACGGGCTTGAAGGGGAGGACACCGGCAGCACCGCACATGTGGCAAAGATTCTTGGCTGTCCGGTTGTTCTGGTTGTTGATGCAAAAGGTGCCTCACGCAGTGTTAATGCGCAGGTGTTGGGGTTTGCCACATTTGACCGGAATGTGAACATCGGTGGTGCCATCTTCAACCGGGTCGGCAGTAAACGACACGCAGCGATGATTGCGGTGTCTCTTGCCGCACCTGCGTTCGGGTATGTCCCCTGGGATAGGGAGAAAAGTGTTGAGAGCAGGCATCTCGGTCTCCAGATGGCACATGAAACCAGTTCAATTTCTGAATTCAGGGATATTCTTGAGGAGAACTGTGATGTCGATGCAATCATAGGAATTGCACAGAGCAATTTTGCTGTCCGGGACGGTGAACCTGATGGTGCTCTTACGGCACATGCGGTCCGGATTGGGGTTGCCTATGATCCGGCCTTCAATTTCTATTACGCGGATAATTTTGACCGGCTACGACATGCGGGTGCAGAACTGGTCTTCTTCAGTCCCCTCACAGAGCACCTGCCTGATGTGGATGCACTGTATTTCGGCGGCGGATATCCCGAACTTCACCGCACAGAACTGGAACAATCGCCCTGCAGGGCAGAGGTGAAGAGGGCAGCAGACAGGGGACTTCCCATCTATGCAGAATGCGGGGGGCTTACCTATCTCACGGAGAGTATCGAGATGGACGGCATACGCACAAAGATGTGCGGTGTCATACCGGCGGAGACGGTGAAGATGGGGCGGTTTCAGGCACTGGGATATGTGGATGCAGCGTGCACGGCAGAAGACTGTCTCCTTCCGAAAGGAACCTCATACCGGGGGCATGAATTCCATTATACCAAAGTGGATGCCGCCGCAGATGTGCGGTTCGCCCTTGAATTAAAGCGTGGCCGTGGTATTGAAGACGGCAAAGACGGGATTTATCTTCAGAATGTGCTGGCAGGGTATACCCATGCATATTTCACGGAAAAAATGGCATCCGGGCTGGTGCATACCATTCAGTCTGTGCAATGAGGTACTGAACCGGATATTGATCCGGATATCAAATCCGTCGCAGGGTATGGGAATTGGGCTGTTTTTACCCCTGAGCAGTTCTGATTTTTGGTATCGGTCTCATTCTCTCTTTTTCTCTCTTCTGCCCCCCCTGTCTCTTGTATTCTCCTGAGCGTTTTTCCAAATCTAACCTTTAATGTAATGTCCTTTTTTTATGAATTTGCCAAATTCATGGTTTCGTTTTTTCCATTCGGTACACAGTGTCGCACTTTACGAAAACATTTCAGGGTTTTTCCTCTCGGTAAAACAAGGTCTGAAAAAAGGGTTGGGGCAGCGGAAATCCGTGCCCGTGTTCTCTGTTTATCCCCCCTTTTGACATCCGGTCATTTCAGGGGAGTCAGAGGATTTGGAGTCCGGTATTATATTTTCTTCCACCGGATACCTACAAAGACGGCAGCGATGATAATGCACACGATGATAATCGGTGCAATGGGTGTGCTGGTTGATCCGCTGTCCGCGTTATTTTTCGTAACTTTCTCCATCACCTGTCCGGAGACACCGACATCGGGTGGTGCCACCTGAGGAGCAGCGGGTTCCTGTGCGTTTTCACCATATCCGCCGGTGACTGTCGTGTTGGTCATGGATTCCGCACCGGACTGGTCGTCCTCCACTGCCAACGGTATCTCCGTTGTTGGTGCCGCTGCCGCTGCAGTCTGCTTCAGCACTTCTGCTGACGGGTCATCAGAGCTGTCATCAGCGTTTTTCTGCGCCAAGGCATTCATCACACCCTGAATATAGCTTGAAAGTGCAAGGTTACCGCATGTGTGGTGGCAGCATGTAACACCATTCGTCCGGACAGACTCCTGGTATTCACGTGCAAGTGTTTCCAGTGCTTCACTGTCAGCGTCCCAGTAGCCTTTGCGGGCGGCTTCCATCATCCGTCCGACCATGGACTGGTATGCGTAGGGGTTCTCGGCGAAGAATTCATCGAGACCGAGATTGTTCTTGTCATTGACATAGACATCAAAGACCTTGTCCCAGACATCGCTCGAGATGATGTCAGGGTTTGTCACACTCCATCCCCAGAGGTTCTCCAGGAATTTTTTGTCCATGTAGCGTGCCCCTGCATAGCCGTGTTCCATCATCCCTTCAATCCATTTCGGATTGAAATAACGTGCATCCAGTTCTTTCAGGATGAAATCACTGAGGGTTGTGGTCTGCGGTTTGCCGGCGGACCGGAGATCGGTGATGAACATATCAGGCCCTGTGCCTGAGATTGACTTAATCACCATTGAGAGACCTCCGAAATACTGGAAACAGTCGTCGTTGTCAACAAGTCCGTAGAGATTGGAACTCCGGCTGTGGACCGCTGCATCTACATCCCCGAGGTTATCCCGGAAGAGAGCTTTGTTTGGTTCGCCCCAGTCTTCGCCATTATAGACATATCCCAGTTTACTGAGGTAGAGGTCAGTGAGTTTGTCCTCATTCTCCCATGTGTCACTGGAATCAATCGCAGAAGACAGGCCGGTGCCGTATGCACCCGGTGCGGCGGAGAATATTCTTGACATTGAGAGGCGCCGGGCGGTTTCCTCGTCATATCCGTTGGTGATGAGCGTTGCATACAGCTCCTCGCTGTTCTCTGACACATAGTTCGGATAGAGGTCGTCTTCGGCCTGTGCTGCAAGGCGTACTGCATCATCGAGCAGTTCAATTTTATCCGAGAAAGTATCCCTGTAGAGTCCTGATGCGATAAAGACCACATCAATTCTGGGCCGTCCGAGTTCAGCGGACGGGATGAGTTCCACGCCTTTGACCTTCCCTTTGCTCCATACAGGTTTTACCCCGAGAAGGTAGAGTGCTTCACATTCTGTCACACCCTCATGACGCATCGATTCACATGCCCAGAGGACAAATGCTGCCTTGTCAGGATAGGCACCGTCGTGTGCTTCGCCGTACTGCTCGAGCATCTCCTCTGCCATCTGCACACCGACATTCCATGCCTCCTCTGTGGGCATCAGTCGTGAGTCAAAGGAGTGGAAATTGTTGCCGGTGGGGAGACTTTCAGGGCTTCTGACCGGATCGCCGCCGGTATTGGGTGGGATATAGCCGCCGCCAAGCGCATTGATGATTGCGGGGATTTCAACAGAGCACGCTTCGATGTCTGCGGCATAATCGATTGCCGTGTTCAGGTCTGCGGTTACAGCAGCTGAAGAATCGCCGAGAACGGTTTCCTGTGCCGCTGCAGGGTCGGTTCCATTGAGAAGCACTTCTGTAAGGAGGGCTTCAATGACCGTGCAGTTGCCGTGTGCCGCTGAAATACTATCCGGTTCCGGATAGATGGTTCCGACATCTTCCTCAAACTCCTCACCGAGCATCGCCCTGACGAGGGATACAAGATCGCCATCTTCCGGCGGTTCCCCGAGAATATGCAGTCCATAGGGGATGAACTCGTCACCGAGTTCGTGCAGGTACTCGTGGAGGTCACCGTTGATGAATTCGCTGAATTCGTCATCCGACATCGCCTCAATCTCATCTACGGAGCAGTCGAGGGTGGCGTTGATATTCATCTCCTGGTACAGGGTGGTGATGCTTTTCCGGTATTCCTCTTTCACGGTGATGTTTGTTGCACTGTATGCGTGTATCTTTTCGTGAAGAGTCGAAAAGTCACCGTATAGACCTGCCGCAACGATTGGCGGAGTCAGGTGGTCAATAATGACGGCATTGCCTCTCCTCTTTGCCTGTGTTCCTTCACCGAGTCCGTCCATAATGTATGGGTAGATGTTGGGAATGTCACCAATGAGGAGCGGTGGCCAGTCGTCTGTTGCGGAGAGTCCACGTTCTTTTCCGGGGAGCCACTCCTGCGTGCCGTGTCTTCCGAAGTGCACAATGGCGTCAGCATCAAACTGATTCTGCAGCCAGAGATAGAAGGCGATATACTGGTGGTGGGGAGGAAGATCTGTGTCGTGGTACAGTACTGCCTCGTCCTGCAGCCATCCTCTGGTAGGCTGTGGAGTAAGAATTACATTACCAAAGGAGACGGTGGGAATCACAAGATAGTCCTGTCCGCCGTTGTTATAGACCATGATCTCGCCAGGTGGCTCTCCCCATTTCGCGATCACCTCTTCCTGCTTGTCTGCCGGGAGCTCGTGGAACCATTCAGCATACTGTTCGGCAGGAAGCAGGACCACGTCCCCTTCTTCTACCATGCTGTCAAGCTCTCCGGGAGCCCATGTACCGACATTTCTTCCCTGAAGGAGCATCAGGTCAAGGAGTTCGTCCTCGGTTGGGACCTCGCCATCAATTGCGTAGCCCTCATCCTCCATGGCATCCAGGAGATTGGTCAGACTCGGCACGATGTCAAGGTAGCTGGCGCCAAGATTGTCCCTGCCACCGCCGTGGTTATAGTAGACTATGGCGACTTTTTTCCCGGAATTTGCGTTGTTTCTGAGATCTGAGAGTGCAATGACTCTTTCTACAAGCCAGCTGATCTGTTCTGCGACAGGGGTGATGGGGCGGAATCCGATAGCCTCTGTCCGGGGATCAATTCCTCTGCCAGCGGTCCAGATGAACTCAGTCTGGCCGTCCAGTTCCGGCATTCCGATGGAGTAACCGACCTTTGAGGAAGTGATGCCGTCCGTGCAGTTCACCCACTCTTCCGGTGTTTTTGAATAGTCCACCAGAGCGTTGATGATTGGTATGTTGTAGGTGGTGAGCTCCTCAATTCCTCTCTCGGGATTTGACCCTGAGCCATAGAACCTGAAGCATCGGGTGTTGACGATGGCGTCGACGACCGGAACTCCGTCTTTGACGAAGAAGCGGTCAATGACGTGTGGATTATTATAATCCAGGAAGACAGTAAGGATGTTTGCGCCCTGTGCCTCGAATTCTCTCATGATCGCATGGTCACCAGCGAGATCGCCTGATTTGTAGTGGCTGTCATAGAAGATGATGCCAATCGTTGGTTTTGTCAGATCGTAGGTGCCGTTTGTGGCGTACCATTCCATGTAGGCGTCCAGAGTCTCAAACAGCTCTTCCGAGTCAGGGTGATAAATACACTCTGAAGGGGTCTGAATAGGATCCTCGATGGGGATATCGGCACCACAGATGGCGGCACTGAGATAATTAATCAGTCTCTGTGCATTCTCTGGTCCACTGTTCTCCCAGTATTCTTCCACATACGCATGGGGAGTCATATTGACGGTCCCCAGGTACTCATATGTCCCTGCATGGATGACCGCTACCGGAACGCCTGCAGCGGTTGCGTTGTTCACCGCAGGTTCAATGATGTCGATACCTGCACCAAACATCTCCATGAAGATCAGGTCATATCCGGTAAGGTTAAGATCATCCGGCAGGAGTTTGGATGAATAGACCGTGACATTTGCGGGGCACTTCTCTCCTGCTTCAAGATACATCGGGACATAGCTTTCTCCACCGATGATGATCACAATCGAGAGTTCTTCCCCTTCTGCTTCTGCGAGGAGTGTTGCCTGCTGCCGGAGGAGCGCTGTTTCATTTCCGAAGTAGGTCTCCTCGATATGCCGGAGCAGGTTCAGGACGTTTTCATCGCCGCCTTCTTCCCACAACTGAATAATCGTCTCGTCTGCGGGAGTTCCAATGGTGGAATTGACCGGTGCTTCATACACCACAAGGGTCGTGTTCTCAGTGATGGCCGAATCAATCAGTGCCAGCGTTCCGTTATTGACAGATGCGGCAAAGATCAGTTCATCTGCACTGAAGTCATGAAGTCCTGCTTCTGTTTCATTGCAGAGTGTGACAATCAGATCTGTCATGCCGGTTGCATTGGTAACCGAACTCTGTCTTTCCGGATCATTGGTAATGATGGTAATGACGTGTTCGGTTTCACATTCCGGTATGACAGGCGGATCTACAGGGGTATCATTTTCGAAGTAGATATTGTCCATGTAGACAATCATATTGTGGAAGTTCTCTGTACAGCAGTTGGTCCAGTATGCTGTAATGGTAGCATCTGCCGGTGTTCCAACATCCATCCCGTCGGGAAGGTCGTAGACCACTACTGACACATTCGGTTTCATCGTAGCACAGATCTGTTCCAGTGCTGCTTCATCCACGGACGCGGCAAAGATGAGTGCTTCCGAAGAAAAATCGTATGTGAGCGCTTCGGAATTATTCAGGAGTGTTACGTCCAGTGGTGCATCCAGAGTGGCGTTATTCAGATCGTCTGTGTTGCAGGGATCTCCTGTGACGATCGCCAGTCTGTGGCGTTCCATCACCGGTGCTTCCGGTGCGGGTGTTGTTTCTGCTGTCGGTACCGGTATTTCAACTTCTGTGACGTTCTCCTGAATCTCTTCTGTTACAGATTCATATGGTGTTGTCACATTCATTCCCGAATTGCCCATTTCCTCTGCTGCTGCCGGTGCAACGATCAGGAAAACAATGAGCATCATGGCACAGAGCCACTCCCATCGGTTTTTTTCGTTTAATCTCATGTATACCTCAATTATCCGGTGTGGCGGGTTGGCCGACCGAACTGAAAATTATTTTGAGTTAAAGTAAATTAAATTGTCTATTTGTAACTTAACTTGTTTGAGGGGGTATAAAATGATAGACAAACATGGATCAAAACAGATGCCCCCTTCGTGAAGGGGGGGTTGTTGTAATGTGAAATAATGCACTATTATTCGGTTGTTTCGGTATCAGGTACATATATGACCTGACCATTCTCCAAACGATAGGCAGTGCCCATTTTGGTGCCCTGTCCGCCTGACACCTGATCTGTCATATTCAGCACGGTGATCTCATTCTGGTCTTTGACGATGATCTCCATGTCGGGTGTGCCGGGGTTTTTCACGAGAGTCACGGTGGACTGATCGTCCAGCATCTCGGGCATATTATAGGAGAGTACCAGTGCCACGAGGAGAGCGACGGCAAAGACCATGGCAACATCAAAGAGGTTGGCCATGCCTGCAAGGGGGTCATCGTCCTCCTCTTCTGTGAGATAGCGTCTTTGTCTTTGTCTTTGTCTCTGTCTCTTTCTCATTCAAGTCCCTCCACAATGTACTCCATGTCAGAGAAGTCCTGGAAATACCAGCCACGCCTGACCACCATGATAGCATAGGCGATTCCACCAACAAGCAGGCCCAGCACCGTGGTGCTGAAGGCAACGACCAGATTGGATGCCAGTGCCTGGATATTTCCTGAGGATAGTCCCATCAGTGCCGGGCCAAGCGGGATGAGTGTTCCCATAAGGCCAAGCATCGGGGCGGTACGGGTGAGGATCTTCAGGTGCTGTAATTCCTTTCCGATGATGAGTTCATAGTCCTGGAGCAGTTTTTCTGCTTCGATGGGCAATTTGCTATCTCCAAAGAAGCCGCTGATATCGGTGACAAATTTCCTGACCATCGGGTTCAGGGGGATGTTTGTA
Organism: Methanogenium organophilum; assembly: GCF_026684035.1. NCBI lineage: Archaea > Methanobacteriati > Methanobacteriota > Methanomicrobia > Methanomicrobiales > Methanomicrobiaceae > Methanogenium > Methanogenium organophilum. Next base: position 443,512 of record NZ_CP113361.1, on the reverse strand, counting down.
AATGCCTTTCTTGCACCGGCGGGGTTATCCGCAGTAATCTCTTTGTGTGCCTGTTTTCCTGCCTCCCGAATCTTTCCGATGTCCCTGACTCTTCCTGAATATTCGGAGACGACCTGGCCAATCATGACGAGTGCCCAGATGACAAGGGCGATTAAAAGCAGGATTGCCGGATACAGCAGTGCTTCAGAGAAGAGGAACAGTACTTCCATGACGGATGATGCGACTTCCATTATAATATCCCTCCTGACCGTGCTCGCTGTATTCTACTGATCACGAACCCGGCACAGATGGGTATGAAGAGAATGAGGAGTCCGGTTCCTGTGTTTGTCGGGAATGACATGGTGATCTGACCCTTGATCTGTTGCGCCTCAATGTATGCCGGGATGAAGAGCGGGCAGAGCAAATAGAAGAGGCCAAGCATAATCATGGCGCTTCCCAGGCTGGACGGATTGTTCCATCCGCCACGGGTGGATGCCAGGGAAATTCCGATCGCTGATATGACAATGCCAGCTGCAAGGATCAGGGATACCAGAACACTAATGGCGATACCTGAAATGCCGGTCGTATCGATGAGGACAATACAGGCGAGGAAGGTTGCGGTCATGCATGCCGGACACGGAACGGATACCCAGAGAAATGTTCTTCTTGAGATGTCTTTTTTCCCGGATAACCATCGTTTTCGTGTTTGTATTCCGAAATAGAGCAGTCCGGCAGCAATGATTAGGTGCATGCCAATACCCGCGCCTAATACCATATCGGTCACGTCGGGAGATACCATGGTTGCAACCAGTCCGACAAGGAATGCAATTATGCCGTATCCAGCGGCAAAACCGATGATTTCCTTATTATTCAGTCCTGACAGGCCGCACCCGAGGCCTGATTTTATCGCAAGAATGGCGATTCCAATGAGGGTGCCGCTTGTGAGGATTATGGTGATGTCCTGCATTACTTGATTTATAACAAGATAACTTTAATAACTTTTCAATTTATTGCGACAGAAAAGTATCCTGAATTCTTCTACAGGGGAGTGTATTCCTTTTTTCCTCCGTTTATTCCAATTACGCGATTTTAGCGGTTTATCATCCGTGCATTTTTATGGCACCTCAAATTCGCCCACGAACAATTAAAACTTTATTTGAATTAAAACAAATAAATTCTATATTGATGCGACTCAAAGGCGGACCGACACAGGACGAGGTGATGGCAGTATCCCTCTTTAAACTCGGAATACAGGACGGGGATGTCATGGCTGACGTAGGGTGCGGGACCGGCAAAATCTCCATTCAGGCGTCCGGCATCTGCTGTCACATATACGCGATTGACCGGCGTGCTGAAGCAATTGATTATGCAAAGCGGGAGATTGAAAACGCGGGAGCAGAGAATATCACCCTGCTGCATGGAGATGCTGTCCATGCCTTAGATGAGATCGGTGCCCTTGACTGTGCCTTTATTGGTGGTTCGGGAAACATCGAGACAGTCCTCGACAAACTGGCAGAGAAAGTCAGTGGAAGAATCGTGGTAAATGCTGTTCTTCTGGACACTGTCTCACGGGCGGTTGCAAAAATGAAAGAGCTTGGTATATTTGTTGAAGTCGTACATCTTCAGGTGTCACGGTCCTATGAACTGGTGGGTGATCTGATGTTCAAACCGATTCATCCTGTTTTTATTATCGTTGGAGAGGTGAAGCAGTAGATGCTTGTTGCTGTTGGTATTGGCCCAGGAGACTCAGAGCTTTTGACCGTAAAGGCAGTGAAACTGATTGAAGAAGCCGATCAGGTATTTGTACCCGGAAATGTGGCAAAGGAGATTATTGCACCATACCGGGAGGACCCGGTGGTGCTCTCCTTTCCCATGACTGCTGATGAAGGCTACATCACAGAATGCATGGAGACAAACGCTGACACAATCGCACCGGCTGCAGAAAACGGTCTTGCCGTATTCTGTATTCTGGGTGACCCGAATTTTTACGGGACATTTGGCAGGCTCTGTGCGGTGCTGGATGAGAAATATCCGGATATTGAGTATAGCACTGTCCCCGGTGTCAGCTCAATAACGGCGTTCGCTGCTGCTACCGGTCTCTCCCTCTCCGGGGGTATTGAGATCTCAGACGGGTCTGAGAATACCGCACTGCTCCGGATGAAGGTACGAAGGCCCAGAGAAACGGCAGACGAACTGAAGAAATCAGGATATACTACCTTTATTCTGGCTGAAAAAATGTATATGGACGGCCAGAAGATCTATCATACAGACGAACTCCCGGAAGAGAGTCCGTATTTTAGTATATTATATGCCGGGAAGTGAGAGAGATGCAGAAAATATTCATTGTCGGGGCCGGATGCGGCGATCCGGGCCTGATCACGGTAAAGGGAAAAGAGATCCTGGACCGGGCCGATGTCCTCATCTATGCCGGGTCTCTTGTCAACCCGGAACTTGTTCATGCCTGCCCTGCGGCAGAAAAATATGACAGTTGGGGGATGAAACTGGCGGAGATGACAGAGATCATGATTGCGGCGGCAAAGGACGGCAAAACGGTCGTTCGCCTCCATTCCGGAGACCCGGCACTCTACGGTGCAATCATCGAGCAGGTGGAGATCCTGAACAATGCGGGGATCGAGGTCGTTCGGGTTCCGGGCGTCTCGTCCTTTTTCGGAGCGGCAGCGTCGCTTGGCATTCAGTATACCCTGAAAGGTGTCTCGGAATCGGTCATCATCACCCGTCCGGCTGGAAAGACGCTGGACGAGGACCAGATTCGCGAATTCTCTGGACTCGGGCAGACGATGGTCGTATTTCTGGGGACAGAGCACATGGAGAAGATCTTTGAACAGGTGCAGTGCCCCCCCCAGACGCCTGCGGCGGTCATCTATCACGCGACATGGCCCGACGAGAAGATTGTGCGGGGGACGGTCGCTGATATCGCAGAGAAGGCACGGGCCGCGGGCATTGAGAAAACCGCACTCATCATCATCGGTGAAGTGGTGAATCCCGATGGGCCGTCCTATACCCATTCCCACCTCTACGGATGACAGACACTGTCGTAATCACCCTGAACGAACCGGATGCACGGGCACAAGAGCTCGCTGACCGGATGGATGCCGACGTTGTTGCATATTCCAAAGACGCATTCCGCCGGGCGTTTGAAGATTACACCACCATCATCGCCGTGATGTCCACGGGGATTGCGGTCCGGTCCGCCGCCCCGCATCTCCGCGACAAATGGACCGACCCCTGTCTGGTGGTCGTCAGCCCGGACTTCCGGTACGCGATCCCCGTCCTTGGTGGCCATCACGGAGGAAATGATACGGCAAAACGTCTGGAAGAGTTTGGGCTGCATCCGGTGATCACGACCGCAACCGAGACGCGTGGACTGCCGTCGGTGGAATCCACAGCACAGGAACGGGGGCTTGAAATCATTAACAAGGACTCGACACGGGCGGTTAATGCGGCAATTCTCAACGGTGATGTCGCCGTGCACCTGATTGAGCCGCCGGCCATCGCCATTGCACCCCCCGGCGTGTCGGTGCTCCTGAAGAACGGTGAATATATCGTCGGCGTCGGCTGCAGGAGAGGGGCGGGTAAAGAGGAGATTCTCCACGCACTTGCATCGGCATATGCTGATGCAGGCATCACCAAAGAGGATGTCCTCGCATATGCGACAGCCGAGATAAAAAAAGATGAAAGCGGTCTCATTCAGGCGATCGGGGAACTGGGCGGGACCCTGATCTTTGTGGATGATGCATTCATCCGGGCGGAAAACCCCCCCTCGCCGTCACGTGCCCGTGACAAACTGGGACTGCCGGGGGTGGCAGAACCCGCCGCAATGGCTCTCTCGAAGAGGAAGGAAGTCATCATGAAAAAACAAAAATATGGAGGAGTGACCATTGCCGTCATCAGATAACAGAGGAAAACTCTTCATTGTGGGTATTGGCCCAGGAAGAACCGAACAGCTTACCGGACGGGCGAAAGAAGCCATTCTTGAATCGGATATTATCATCGGAAATGATTTTTATCTCCGCCTTGTTGAGGACCTTGCTGAGGGAAAGGAGGTCATCCGGAGCTCGATGGGCAGGGAGGTTGAGCGTGCCCGGCGCTGTGTTGAACTTGCCAGAGAGAAGAAGGTCTGCATGGTGAGCGGCGGGGACCCGGGTGTATATGGCATGGCCAGTATTGTGCTGGAAGTGCTTGAGCATGATGCGTCCGTGATCGATTATGAGGTGGTGCCCGGGGTGACCGCGGCGACTGCGGCTGCTTCCCTTGCAGGCTCTCCCCTCTCGGGAGACTATGTCACTCTCTCGCTCTCAGACCTTCTGACCCCATGGGAGGTGATCTGTAAACGGATGGACTGTGCCTTTCAGATGGGGGTGCCGGTTGCCGTGTACAACCCGAAGAGCAGAGGACGGCCGGATAACCTTGCACAGGCGCTCACCATTGCGCTGAAATACCGGGACGACGACGTGCCGGTAACCGTGGTTAAAAACGCATTCCGTGACGAACAGGAGGTCCGGTTCTTTACCCTGAAATCGCTGTTTTTGGATGACAGCTTTGTTGATATGCGCTCCATTGTCATCATCGGCGGAGATGAGTCACGCATCGGGACCATTGGCGAAAAAGATATGATGATCACACCGAGGGGTTATGACAGAAAATACGTATATTGATCCGGGAGCGGACACAAAAGAAGGATACCAGATATCTTCGACAAGCAGGGGGCTTGCCCGCATGGTGGTCGGCAATGAGACCCCCGAGGACAGAATCCGACAGCGTTGCGCCATATCCGTCGGGGATTTCATCATGGCTGACCTGATGGCGTTCAGAAACAATCCGATAGAAGCGGGGCTTCGTGCCCTCTCTGCAGGGAGACCGGTCATTACGGACATCAGGATGGTCCAGACGGGAATCCGGAAGACTGAACATCATTCCGAGGTGATCTGTGCTCTGGATTTCGGTGCCGCACTCTCTCAGGAATATGGAATAACGCGGACTTCAGCAGGGTTTATGTCACTGCGGCATACTCTTGAAGATGCAATCATTGTGATCGGCAATGCTCCGTCTGCCCTTCTCACCGTTTGCAGGATGATCGACGAAGGTGTCCGCCCTGCGCTTGTTATTGGCACGCCAGTCGGTTTTGTCAATGCAAAGGAATCAAAAGAGGTTCTCCGGACAAAGGACCTTCCATCAATATCAAACGTAGGAACACGGGGAGGGACCCCTCCTGCGGTCTCTTCCCTAAATGAGATTATCACCATGTACGTTGAAAACCAGCGATAGCATATGAGTATCCGAGACCCGGTTACCGGCTATGAGTATCCCGAAGGATGGGTATTGGCATGCACGGATGCAGATGCCCGCAGGCAGGTGGTAGACGGGCTTGCCGTTCTCACATCGGGGGGCACGATCCTGAGAAGGGGGTTTACCACCGGGACAACCGCCGCTGCCGCCTGCAAGGCTGCGGTGCTTTCCCTGCGGAAACCGGTATCGTCGGTGTTCATCACTCTTCCCTGTGGCCTCCGGTGCGAAGTCGCTGCAGTCGGGAAGGACGGGTCTGGTTCTGCGAGGAAATATTCCGGGGATTATACGGATGATATCACGGCCAACATGCTGTTTTGTGCAGAAGCGCAGGAAACGGCATCCGGCATCACCATCCATGTGGGGGAAGGCATCGGGCGGTTTGTACGGGAGACACCGCGATATGCTGTCGGTGATCCCGCCGTCAGCCCGCCGTCGTGGACGACAATCCGGGGTGCAGCAAAGGAGGCGGCAGATGAGCTGCACCTCCCCGGGGTTGTGGTTAAACTCACCATCCCGGACGGTGCAGCAATTGGAAGAGAGACCCTCAACCCGAAAGTAGGTGTTATCGGAGGGATTTCTGTTCTGGGGTCGACCGGGCTTGTTGAACCGTGGGATGACCATCTCTCAGATGATGTGTTTGAGAGAATTCGTCGTGCAGAAAGGCCGGTCCTGACCACCGGGAGAGTGGGCCTCCGGTATGCGAGGATGCTCTTTCCGGATAGTGAGGTGGTGCTGGTGGGCAAATTTATGGGAAAGGGGATTGAAGCGGCTGGAGGGAAAGCAGTTCTCTGCGGTCTTCCGGCGCTTATCCTGAAATTTATCAATCCGGATATTCTGGATGGCAGCGGGTATGAAACGGTTGAGGAGTCGACGATGTCAGAAAATTGGACAAGACTACTGGAGCAGAATCTCCTGGACTACAAACGAAGAATGCCGAATATGCGGGTGGTCATTGTTGACCGTGAGGGGCATGTGCAGGGGGATTCGCAATGAAGGTCGTCGGTGTCGGGTGCGGGCCGGGCATGCTCACCGAAGCGGCGATTGCAGCCATCCGGGATGCGAAAGAGATCTATGGTTCCGAGCGGGCAATTGAACGGGCTGCAGGGCAGATCCCTGCCTGCTGCTCCGTCCATGTCATCACGGACTATAAGGCGCTCCGGGATCTCCCGGAGACGGCGGTTGTGCTCTCCACAGGAGACCCGATGCTTGCAGGGCTCGGGTATCTTGGGGGTGATGTCATCTCCGGCATCTCGTCATACCAGTATGCCTGTGCAAAATTGCACATTCCCCTGACGAAGACTGCCATCGTGAACGCCCATGCGAAGGATCATGAACAGGCCATTCTGGATATAATTTTTGAAATCAGGAGAGGCAGGACTGCCTTTGTCATTGCAGATCCTGCCTTTGTTCCCTCAATTCCTGCAGAAGCACTGAAGGCACATTCCCTGCAGTGCAGGATCGCCATCTGTGAGCGGCTGGGGTATCCGGATGAAAGAATTGCTATTGGTGATACGGATACTCCGCCTGTTCCCGGATCAGACCTGTTTGTGCTTATGGCAGGCGATTTTTAGCGTCCATTTGCCATAGTAATTAGAAAAATGATGGGTATCGGGGAGATGTAATTGCACCATCTCCGGAAATCCAACCCATAAAATTGGGATGAGTGCTTGTAGGTTGTGTGTTACGGTGCTGTGGTTATCTGAATCATGAATATGATTGATAATGGTCAATTGTTGTGCAGATAATTATCAAATGTGACAATTTCAATAGTATTCCCGCTTTCGGCATTAAATTCTTCAACACGACTAAGAACTCTTTTTATCATGCCTCCGCTTGTGATAATAAGGCAGTTTTGTCCCGAAATTGCTTTCAGAAGGCATTTATCAATAACGCCATGCGTGTAGGTGAGAGGTATCCCGTAATCTTTTGCCTGTTTCTTTGCAACAGAGCCCATTCCTCCAATAATCTGTATTGCTTCATCATGGACGATTCTCTCTGCCAGATCTTCGTTCAGGAAATCAGCATCTTCAAGGACAATGAACCCCGGGGCTTTGCAACCGCGGCAGCAATGATGCTCCATGCCAAGTATCCCCACAATATCAAGGACGGACCGGGGAATTTTCTCTGATTTTGCCATCCCCAGTTCACACAGTGCATCATATAGCTCGACAAGAACGGGTTTTGATAATTTGGCTTCAGCCAGTAATTCCTTGTCAGAAAATGCATCTGTTGGTTTGCTGCAGAGAATTATCTTCCCCTGATCCATGAGGACGATCCGGTCGGCCCACGTATAGGCGAGTTCTACATCATGGGTTGAGATGATGATGCTCTTTCCTGCATGATGGAGTTCATCCAGTAGCTCCATAATGCTCCGGGCACTGTCCGGGTCAAGAGCGCTGGTGGGTTCATCGAATACCAGCACATCAGGGTTCATCGCAAGCACGCCCGCCATGGCCACTTTTTTCTTCTCCCCGCCGGAGAGATTGTGGGGTGGACGCCTCCCGAATTCTGTAAGGCCTACATACATGAGGGCTTCGTCCACTGACGTTTTCGTCTCCTCTTCGGTGTAGTCCAGATTTACCGGCCCGAATGCCACGTCCTGGAATACGGTAGGGGCGATGATCTGGTGATCCGGATTCTGGAATACGAACCCAACCTGTTTTCTCAGGTTCATCAGCGCTTTGCGCGAGTATGAGATCGGTTCTCCCCGAAAACGGACGGTCCCGGAATCCGGTCTGAGCATTCCGTTCAGCATGAGGAGCAGAGTTGATTTCCCTGCCCCGTTTGGCCCGACAAGAGCGATTTTCTCACCCTGCATCAGACGCAGACTGACACTTTCCAGCGCCTTTGGTCCGTTTGGATAATGATATTCGAGATCGGTTAGTTCAAGGATACAGTTCACGTGATCAGACCACCAAAGAGTTGTATATTACAGGAGAGGATCATAATTCTGAAAAGGGATGCCAGAAAGAGTATCGTCAGGAAAAGAGCGGGGCCAAAGAACACACCCTGTTCCCCAAGCAATGCGTATTTTCCGTTATAGCATCTGCAGTCCATTGCCCCAAGGAGTTTTTCTCCCGATTCCCATGAATGGATGAAAAGTGAACCGGCCATACATCCAAATGATTCAACAGAACCTTTTCGTTTCATGTACCCCAGACGCATTACCTGCGCCTGGTAAATCATCTCCGCCTGTTCAAAGAGAATGAAGATATACCGGTAGATGAGCATGGCCAGCTCAATAAAACAGTCCGGCAAACGGCATTTTTTTGCGAGTGAGAATATCTCAGTAACAGGTGTAGAGAGGGATATAAAAAAAAGGGAACACATCCCACCGAAAATTCGTGATAGTATGAGCATCCCTTCATTGACACTCCCTGTAGTAATGGTCAGAGTCAGCCATCCGAAGACGGATGCCGAAAAGAGGACATCTCCACTGTTTCTGATGAATACTATCACCAGCACACTCAGGAGTGCAAATCCAAGGGGGATGAAAAGCAGCCTGAGATAAAACATCAGATGAATTTTCCCCAGAACAATTGTTATGAGACTGATAGAAACTGCGATAATAACTGGTGTGAGAAAACTGTTCGAGGAAACGGAGATAAGGATACAACCCAGTCCTAATATCAGCTTTACCGCCGGATGTACATCCCTGAGTCCGCTGGTCTGGGCGATATTTTCAAATAATTCGTAATTCATCGACGTATCGTAAAAAAATTAATTTGGGTTCTTTTTGATCCTTCTTTCTGTGGCCCATGACCCGAATATCCATCCAATCAGGAGACCGCCGAATACCGCCTGAAGAGCAAACAGGCAGGATTCGATTTCGCCTGACGGAGGGGTGAAGGTATAGTCTGAATTGTCAATCCATGGCTCATAGCCGAGTTCTTCAACCATCTCGGAACCGACACCGTCAGTTCCTCCCCAGCCTTCTTCCCCTGATGCCTGAACGATGGTGTCGGTATAGAGGAAAACCCCGGTAAAGAGGATAAGCGCAATCACGGTAATTATTTCAAAGAGATATTTCATTCTTCCAGTCCTCCTTTTACTTTCTCCATTTTTTCTGCAGTCAGCACTTTCAGTTTTACCAGAAGTTCCGGCTTCAGGATGACGATGTACTTGAAGATGACGACAAAGACCAGACCTTCAATGATCGCAAGGGGGATCTGTGTAACGGCAAAGACGCCAAGGAACGCTGCAAAAGATGGAATGAGCCCTCCTGATGTTGCCGGAAATGCCAGTGCCAGTTCAAGTGCGGTTACACAGTAGGTAACCAGATCACAGAGGAATGCTGCGATGAAGACATTGATAAAGAAATTTACATTCAGCTTATCGAGACCCTTGTAGACATAGTAGCCAATGAATGGTCCAACAATAGCCATGGAAAACATGTTTGCACCAAGGGTGGTCAGACCGCCATGTGCCAGAAACAGGGACTGGAACAGGAGAACAATACAGCCCAGCACCGCAGAAATCCACGGGCCAAAGGTGATTGCTGACAGTGCTGTCCCTGTCGGGTGGGAACAACTCCCTGTTACTGAGGGGAGTTTCAGAGCGGACAGAACGAAAATAAATCCGCCTGCAACGCCGAGAAGCGGGAGCACTTCACGGTTTTCCTCCATAATTTTCTTTAGTTTGTATAAACCGTATATCAGGCACGGAAGTGCCAGAATCCACCATATCTGCCACCACGGACTGGGCAGAAAACCTTCCATTATATGCATATGTCAATTACTCCAACAATATCTTAGATAACTCAAATAATATTGAGTAAAATAATTTGGCATTAAGTCTATTTATTTTTAGTTATTTTTGTGTCTTGATACGGCACCGGTTATGCAGTCAAAATGATAGATGCGGAAAGGATCTGCCTGATTGTAATATGGTCAGATTATCCTGAACAAAATGGTTGTTGCTGACGGTACACCTACTGACCTGTTCTCACAGGTCAGTCTTCTGGAAGAGAACAATCTCGATGTCCCGGAGATTTGCAAGGTATTCAGTATTCTGGGCTGTTGTGAGTGTGGGTGTGATGCGCCACCGCTTACGCTCCCCGGGGCTGCACAGGTTCTTGATGGTATGATCGACAAGAACGGTGGTACTGTCTGGTTGGGGCGTGCTGACGGGACAGATAAAAAAGTGGCAGCTCTCGTACGCCGGTTCTGTCTCTGAGGCAGAAATAATTCAGGGGAGGGATTCTCCTCCCTGCACGACTGGCCGGTCGTCTGTTTGCACCCATACTGTTATCATGCAAGGGCCAGAAAAACCCATGTCGATGACATCCCACCTCCTGCGGCACTGCACGATTCCCGATCTCTTCTTATTCATCTTTGGTCTCCTCGTGCTCCTGTTCGCCGGTACCACGGTCCTCTGGTTTCTCTTTTTGATCTGCATATTTATCCTGGGGAAGGCATACCTCAGGAGTCGTGGGGTTTTTTCGGTCTGTGCCCTGCATGGCCCTCCCGGCGCCGGGGATGACGGGGATGACGGGGATGACTGGGATGACGATGATGACGGCATTGCCACCGGGCTGTATGACTGACCTGGGTGCCTGATCTGGAAAACGCTCCCGCGCAGGGGACTACCACCGTCCCCCCTGTTCTGTCTTAATGCACCCCGATTCACCTCTCCCATACCTTCATGATGCTGTGCATGCCATCGAAGGGTATGGAAGGATATCGTGAATGCCGGCTCTGCGAGTGGCATTGCGGCGTTGACCGCCTGCAGGGAGAACAGGGGGTCTGCCGGGTGGGCAGGGCGGAGGTGGCGGCGACGATGTGTTCTGCAACACTGGGAAGTTATATTGTGACACTCACCGGGTGCTGCTACCGCTGCCTGCACTGCAACGCCTACCGCATCTCCCAGTATCCCGACCCCGGCTGGTACTATGCCGGCTACGTGCCGCCGGCGCACCTGGTGGCGGAGGCGAAAGAGCGGATTGCTGCCTTTGCGGGGCCATCCATCCACACGATCAGTTTCACCGGGGGCGACCCCATCATCCATCTGCCCTACTTACAGGAGGTGGCGCGTGAAATGAAGCGGCAGGGGCTTGGATGCGGGATTGGTCTTTCGACAGGTGGGTTTGCAACAGAGGACGCGATGGCAGAGATTGTCCGTCTCTGTGATGTCACTACCCTCGAGGTGAAGGCCTTCTCCGACGGGGTTCACCGTGCCCTCACGGGTGCTCCCGTCGCACCGGTGCTCCGGAATGCCGCGTACCTGGTGCGGGAGGGGCGTGAAAAGATCCGTGTGATGAGAACAGTGGTCATTCCCGGCATGACAGACGGCGAGATCGCGTCCATCGCGGGGTTCATTGCATCGCTGGATGAGACCGTGCCCTACCGCCTCATCGGATTTCGGCCCAATAATGTCCTCTACTATCATCCCGGCCCGTCCCGCGATGAGATGGAGCGACTCTGTGAGGTCTGCCGGGATGCGGGGCTCACCGACGTGGCGTGGAGCGGCTATTATCCGGAGGCGGTCCCGGACGAGGTGGCCACCGAGGCGGCCCGGTTGAGGAGTACATATGGGGGAGACGATGCCGCTGCACTCACTGCCGCCTATGCAGCGGTAACGGGGTGTCCCACCCATCCGCGTGATTGCGGCGCCTGCCCGCTTCGTGAACGCTGTCCTGCAACCCTGCGGGAGCCGTGGCGGGGACGATAGCGAAATGTTCACTGTTTCATCCCCTGTTATCTCAGAGAAGAGGAGAGTGACGGGGAAGGACAGGCAGTCAGTAGAATACCCTCCCATCAATCAGATTATATAACTTCCGGATAAATGTCCATCACCGGCCTGTAGAAGAAAGGTGTAGAGAGAGGGTTTGGGAATGTCGCAGTATATGATAGTGCTCTTGATTTTCGGCATCATCGTCATTGGATCTGTTGTATGTATTCTCGTTTCCGGAAGTTCGTTTCAGAGGAGTGTGGAGGATGAGATCTCCGGTCTCTCACGCGGTGCAGAGCAGTCGGTACCAAAACCAATCCCCGCAGAGAAGATTGAGTCACTCCCGGAACCCGTCCGGCGATATCTGGGGTATGCGATACCTGAGGGAAGAGAGCCTGTCCGCTTCGTGAGGATGAAGGAGACCGGTGAGTTCAGAACAGAACCTGGCGGGAAATGGATGCCGCTTGAAGCTGAACAATACTTCTCTGCAGGTGTTCCCGGCTTTATCTGGCATGCGAAGATTCGGGCTAATTCCCTGTTCTGGATAGATGTCAGGGATAAATATGTTGGAAACCAGGGAAATATGCTCGTGAAACTCCTTTCAACGGTACCTGTTGCAGATGCCATGGGCCCGGAGATCGATGTCTCAAGCCTGCACCGGTATATCGGCGAGATGCCATGGTTTCCCACTACGTTCCTGAATGAGGAGCATATCACATGGGAGCCCGTTGATTCCTCCCGTGCCAGGGCTATCATTGCGGATGGAGAAAATACGGCAACCGTTGAGTTCTCCTTTGATGAAGCGGGACGGATAACGTTGGTCACAACAGATGAGCGATACCGGACCGTTGGCGACCGGTTTTTCCAGGATACGTGGACCGGATATTATGATGATTATCAGGAGATCGGTGGGTTTCGAGTCCCGATGCAAATTGCGGCGGAATGGAATCTTCCCGATGGGGATTTCTCCTATGTCAGGCTGAGAGTGACGGAGATAGAGTATGATGTGTTCTCGGGATATTAGATCCCGTTTTTTATAGCGTTAGTGAACTCCTGAATTTTCCTGCCTGCAAATGGTTCCCTCCCTGAGAACAGGAGACTATTCTTAAAGTTCCTATGTAAAACGAAGCCCGTTTCTGATACATGATTATTTTATCTGTGTTTTTCGGAATAGGTATCCGGTATAAATATGGTTTCTACTCTCATCCGGAAATGCACAGTGATAGATGTCATACTGTTCATTTTTGGGATTCTCACCTTCATTGTGCTCGAATTTTGTGACCTTTTGATATTTGTTCTGATCTGTGGATTCATTCTTGCCAAATCGTATTTTCGCACCATAACTACCTATCAGAAATTTCTTTCCCTGCTGGAATCCGGAAAAGGAGGGAGAAGTCCGTGAGGGCAAATAGTGTGATGACGATAATCTGGCGATAGGGTTGTATAACTGAGACGTTTCTCTGTCATTTTTTTGACGTGGGGTGGATGTCCTGTCCTGCATAGATAAAATTTCCAGAATATTTGCGTGCATTTGTTACACAATGGTGCAGATGGTCATCAACAGCGTGCGGATGCAAGGATTTTGAGATTTTAAATAGTATCAGATTTGTGGTTGTATGGATTTCTATCGGATATTTCGTGTTTTTCCCGAGATTATTCTGCTGGCTGATAATACCAGGTTCACTTGTGCAATGTTCCAATAATTTTGTCCTTACTCAACTAAATACGAACAAATATCTTCTGATTCCGACAGACGCTCCAGGCACGGGAAACATACATGGGAATGGCAGAATATTTTAAATTTGATGAATACGGGACCAATGCACGCACTGAAGTAATGGCCGGTGCTGCGACGTTTATGACAATGGCATATATCATCGTCGTCAATCCTGCGATCCTCCAGGCTGCAGGGATGCCGTTCGGGCCGTCGATGGTTGCAACGATCCTGTCCGCAGTCTTTGGGTGTACATTTATGGGCCTCTATGCAAACCGCCCCTTTGCCGTAGCACCCTATATGGGGACGAATACCTTTGTCGCGTATACGGTTGTGGGAGTGCTTGGCTACTCCTGGCAGACCGCATTGGGTGCGGTCTTTATTTCAGGCGTTCTTTTGTTCCTGCTGACGGTCACCGGCGGGCGCACCATTCTGGCGCAGGCTGTGCCGAAGAACCTGAAATACAGTTTTGTGGTGGGTGTCGGGCTGTTTATCAGCTATGTCGGGCTGACCACATCCGGCATTGTGGTGGGTGGGGAAGGTGGGACTCTCCTGAAGGCCGGAGCGCTCACTTCTCCTTCTATTCTTCTCGCCATCGGCGGATTTCTTCTAATCAGTATTCTCATGGTACGCGGGGTGCGGGGTGCCATCCTGATAGGGATTCTTGCAACTGCCGCAGCCGCGTTTTTCACCGGGATTGCGCCGCTGCCGGATGCAATCGTTTCGCTGCCTCCAAATCCCGCCCCCGTTCTGTTGCAGCTTGATATCGTTGGTGTCCTGTCCTGGGGGATGGTCTCTGTTCTCCTGACAATGTTTACGATGGACCTGTTCTTTACGATGAGCGGGGCACTGGGGGTTGCCACACAGGCAGGACTAACCGATGCGAATGGTGACCTGCCGGAGATCGAGAAGACCTTTGCAGCGGATTCACTTGCCACCATCGTAGGTGCTCTCTTCGGGACGACAACAGCAGGGGTATTTTTGGAATCAGGTGCCGGAACGGCTGCCGGAGGGCGGACCGGTCTGGTGGCGCTTACGGTGGCGGGTCTTTTCGCAATCGGGCTCTTCTTTTCTCCGCTCTTCGCCGCCATTCCTGCTGCCGCGACCGGGCCGGCACTCATCGCGGTCGGGATGCTGATGCTCAGCCCGCTTGCAAAGATTGATTATCACGATTACACCGAACTCATTCCCGCATTTGCCGTCATCGTGATGATGATCTTCACCGGGAATCTGGGTGTCGGCCTGTGTGCCGGATTTGTGCTCTTCCCTGTCTTCAAGGTGATGAAAGGGCGAGCCGGGGATGTCCATCCTGCAGGCTGGGGGCTGTTCCTTCTCTGCCTGCTCTTTTTTGTGTTCTATCCCTACTGATCCTGATTAAAAAAAATGTTCTCTCTTTTTTCTGATACAGCGTGTATTTCAGAAATTGATTCGATTTCCTGCTGGTCCTGAGCTAAAAATACTATAAAGGGCCGTAACACATTCCATCAATTTCGAAATCTCAGTTTGGATCAATGCCCCGCCTTTGGCTAGCGGGGCATATGAGTTAGTGAGTGATCTTCCCCGTACCGGAAATATTACACATCCCTGCCCCTGCAATTACCCCGCTCAAGGTTCCAAGGTACTTCTTATTCATCTCATATAAGGAGAGAGTCACGGAGCCTGCTCCTGTACCACCCATAGTTAAAGAGAACCTATACTTCCCATCTTTTATAGTCCTCGGGTCAACAGCGAATTTTCCAAAGAGCGGACCCGCGAAGGCGGACACACAGGTGTCAGGTCCTCCTGTTGCGGAGAAAATGAAACCCTTCATCTGTGAAATGTCACAGATAACCTGAGCACTATACGCCCACCAGAGGAATCCTGACATCTCTATGGGACCACCGCAGCTCCAAGTTTCGGTAACACCCCCAAGAATATGCTGGTTAGCCGTTACAAATTCGTCGTCCGGGTACTTCTCAGCATACTCCCGGATCATTTCGATAGTTTGGTTATATGCTTGATCGGTTACTTCTTTGTTTTCCATATGCCTTCGTCCCCCTAATAGTTGTTATGAAAAAAAAATCTATGCTAGGCAAACAGCAATTGACAAATCTCAATAATTAATTTATTCTAAGTGTATCAAAATACGAAAGGAAAGATATATGGATAAAAACTTATTCGAATTCTTTACCGAGTATCCAATTGCATCATTTTCGCAAACAACAGCAAAATGACTTTCAAAATGACTTGATTATTCAATCGGTCATGACAAAATAACGAGGTTTTTATCTAAAAAGATTTTTGATTCAAATCTCTTTGGGAAGAAGTGAAATCTGTTATTCGTTATATAATAGATCCTAATGGAGTCATAATTCTAGATGATACCATCCATGGAAAAAACTGAACTGCTGGCACCTGCCGGTGACTGGTCCTGCTTAAAAACGGCCGTGGGGGATGTTCTCTGTTCTCCTGACAATGTTTACGATGGACCTGTTCTTTACGATGAGCGGGGCACTGGGGGTTGCCACACAGGCAGGACTAACCGATGCGAATGGTGACCTGCCGGAGATCGAGAAGACCTTTGCAGCGGATTCACTTGCCACCATCGCAGGGGCTCTCTTCGGAACGACAACAGCAGGGGTATTTTTGGAATCCGGTGCCGGGACGGCTGCCGGAGGGCGGACCGGTCTGGTGGCGCTTACAGTGGCGGGCCTCTTCTCACTCGGGCTCTTCTTCTCTCCGCTCTTCGCCGCCATTCCTGCTGCCGCGACCGGGCCGGCACTCATCGCGGTAGGGATGCTGATGCTCAGCCCGCTTGCAAAGATTGATTATCACGATTACACCGAACTCATTCCCGCATTTGCCGTCATCGTGATGATGATCTTCACCGGGAATCTGGGTGTTGGGCTGTGTGCCGGATTTGTGCTCTTCCCTGTCTTCAAGGTGATGAAAGGGCGGGCCGGGGATGTCCATCCTGCAGGATGGGGGCTGTTTCTTCTCTGCCTGCTCTTTTTTGTGTTCTATCCCTACTGATTTTTCCTTATTAACCCTGTTTTAATAAACAGGCAGTACGGACGAAATCAGAATGGGCTGTATTTTGGTATCTTTATGGATAATATCAAATATCTGCAGTGAATTTCTATAATGCCCCTCCCCGCCGGAAGTAATTTATTGGACCAGAACGATCGTCATGAATTCGTGATCCGCTCGGGAGCATATCCTTGTGGAAATGGGGGATGATAGAAATTCTCATAAGTAATATGAACCAACGTATTCGCTAACGTCAGGGAGGAAATGATCTGCGATTTCGTACCTGTCCATTCTGGGGAAGGTACTGCCTCTCTCAGCTCGCTCCCTCATGACAGGTCTCTCTACAAATAGGTACAGTAAATCAGTTGGAGTTCTCTCACTATCGTGCATGGTGGGGAATATCCGGCAAGGCAGGACAAACATGGTCCCTCACAGAATTATCATTCATACTTCCAGACCCAGATGTACGGTTATAGTACCAGATGTACCATGGCGGGAGAGCCGGGGGGGAGGGTGATGCACGACTTCATACGTGTACTTTATGTCGATGACGAACCCGTCCTCCTTGAGATTGGCAAAACATTCCTTGAAAAAGTAAATAATTTTTCCGTTGATACCCTCACTTCAGCCACGGAGGCTCTCACCTGTATTTCTACGAAGCAGTATGATGTCATCATCTCCGATTACCAGATGCCTGGCATGGATGGCATCGAATTTTTGCAAAAGGTAAGAGAGTCAGGGAGTAACGTACCGTTCATCCTCTTCACCGGAAAGGGCCGTGAGGAGGTGGTGATCGAGGCAATCAACAATGGTGTTGATTTTTATCTCCAGAAAGGAGGTCAGCCAAAGGCAATGTTTGCGGAACTTGCCCATAAGGTCAGTCAGGCGGTGCAACGACGGCGTGCGGAGATGTCGCTCTTTGAGAGCGAGCGGCGGTACCGTCTGCTTGCAGAACATGTGCGTGATGTGATCATGATCGCTGACATGGATATGCGCCTCACCTATATCTCTCCGTCGGTCACCGCGCTTCGGGGGGTGACGCCTGAAGAGGCCCTCAATGAATCCATCGAAGGTGTCATGACCTCCGAATCCTATCAGAAACTCATGAAGCAACGCGATGCAGGAATCCGCAAGATGCAGAGCGGGGGGCCGATCGATGATTTCCATCTCCAAGAGCTGGAATTCTATAAATCAGATGGTTCAACGGTCTGGACCGAGATGGTAATCTCGCTGATCTTCGGACCCGGGAAACGTCCGGTCGGAGTGGTTGGTGTTATACGGGATATCAGCGAACGGAAAAAGGCACAGGAGGCTCTCAGCGAAAGCGAGGAGAGGTTCCGGGCAATCGTGGAAACCTCACCCGACATGATCTGGGAGATCGACATGCAGGGAAATTTCCGGTACGTAAGTCCCCAGATTTTGACCGTTATGGGGTATCCGGCGGAAGCAGTCATCGGGAAATCGGTATTATGTCTGGTCCCTGAGGAGAAGTTCGCTGTTGCGAAGCAGGCTCTGATGCGCTGCATTAATCTGGAGGGTCCTCTCGTACCATTTGAAGTTCCCGCCCGCCATTGGGATGGGCATGATATGTTCCTCGAGATCCGCCCCTCTATTGCCGGTACTGACGGGATACCTGCTGGATTCCGTGGGATGGCCGTTGATATCACCGAACGAAGGAAAGAGGAGGAAGCTCTCCGTCATGCAAACAGACAACTGGGTCTCCTTTCCCGCATGACCCGGCATGATATTCTCAACAATCTCTCGATTGCCAGTGGATTTATGGAAGTCGCGAAGATGAACACCGGGAACCCGGAGCTGCTCCGTTGCCTCGAGGGGACTGATTCTGCCATCATAAATATCGAATCGCAGATCGAATTTACCCGAATATATGAGGATATCGGTGCCCATGACCCACAGTGGATTGGTCTTGCCACCATCATGCCACGTGATTATGTGCCTGCAACAGTCACCCTGACTGATGACGTGGAAGGTGTTGTGGTATTTGCAGATCCGATGCTTGAGAAGGTGTTTTTCTCCCTCCTTGACAATTCAGTCCGACACGGCCAGCGTGTAACGGAAATCCGGGTATCCTATCACCAGTCCGGCATGGATCTGGTCGTGGTGTGGGAAGACAATGGGGTTGGGATCGCTCCCGATGAAAAGGAACGTATTTTCGAGTGGGGATTTGGGAAAAATACCGGTTTCGGGCTCTTCCTTGTCCGGGAGATTCTCTCCCTCTCCGGGATTGCCATTACTGAGACCGGGGAAGAAGGCACCGGCACCCGCTTTGAGATCGTGGTTCCGGATGGTGGATACCGGTTCATGGACGAATCCTGAGTGAGATATGACGGGCCTGTGGGGAGGTGAGGGGATCTCTCCCGCTGGTTTTACATCAAAACCTTCATGCACCAAAAATAAAAAGTGATTTGTTATGGCTGAGGGTTTGGTGCGGGGGCCAATGTACATCCTCCTCGTGGCGGTATTTCTTGGCATGTTGGGGCTTGGGATCGTCATTCCCCTGCTACCAATTTTTGTTGAAAATTTCGGGGCCAGCCCGTTCTGGGTTGGTGCACTCTTTGCAGGCTACGGTCTCTCCCGCATCATCTTCACGCCGCTCATCGCGAATTATTCCGACAAATATGGCAGAAAATGGCTGATTACGGCAGGGCTTGCCATCTATGCTGTGGTGTCACTCTCGTATATTGTCGCTGCCTCGGTGGGTGTTCTCTTTGTCATTCGGTTTATCCACGGGATTGCCTCTGCCATGATCGGCCCCGTTGCGATGGCATATGTCGGTGATATCACACCACCCGGTATGGAAGGAATGTACCAGGGAAAACTCTCCAATGCGTTCTATCTCGGGATGGGGGCGGGCCCGCTGATCGGTGGTGCCCTCTACCATCTCTCTGGGCTGGATGCGGTCTTCATGCTGATGTCCGGGCTGTCTGTCATCCCGTGTCTGCTCTGTATCCGCTATCTCCCCGAGTCAAAGCCGCAGTCCCGCACTCCTCCCTGTATCTGGAAGGCATTTTGCCACCGGCATATGTAGCCCGCACTTTTCTATCGCTTCATCAACTGCTTTCCGTATGCGGCCTTTATGGTCTTCCTCCCGGTTCTTGCCGCAAACGAGGACAAATTCTCGACCACGGTCATTGGACTGATCATCGCAGTCGAGGTGGTGTCGATGGGGATGAGCCTCGGATATTTTGGCCGACTGGTCGACCGGCACAAAAAATTCTGGTTTGTCGTGGGGGGAACGGTGCTGGTGGCGGTTGCCACGTTCGCTCTTGCGTTCGTCAGGGATGTCTTTGGTGTCACTATCATAGCACTCTGCATCGGTATTGGGAATGCGATGGCCATCGCTGCGGCAACGGCAGTGGTGGCAATCGATGGACGGGCGACCGGACAGGGTGTCGCCATGGGGGCCTTTAATACGGTGGCCAGCCTGGGGATCACCATCCCGCCCCTGATATTCGGTGTGGTTCTGGTGTGGTGGGGCGTCGATGCGATCTTTATTATCTCCGCCTTCCTCTCCCTCGCAGCCCTGATACCGTTCTGGCTCCTGGTGGTCAGGAGCAGGAAGCGGCCAGTGGAAGGCGGCGTGAACTGTTAGAGCCCCCCCGGCGGGTGTGCCATTCTTGTCATTTGGTTTGATAGAGGTAGGGGAAAAATGGGTGGTGTGTTTCGGGGGTTGGTTTTAGTTTGGCAAGCAATTATAGTAGTATTCCTGCCACCGCCAGCACTGGCAGCAGTGTCACCAGTGCAAGGTGAGGGCCGTATCCCGGTGATGTCTGGAAACTGTACTTCAGTGTCGCCCACATCTGGGTGTATGCCGTGACAGTGGCCACGATCTGGAGCAGTGCCGCGGTATAGGCAACCAGAATATTTCCGGTCAGTATGGCACCGAAGGTGACCAGCAGCGCCAGAATGAGTGCTCCGAAATGGGGTGCAAGTTTCATCCCCAGCATCCTGAATGTGATAAATCCGCTCGCAATACCGCTGAACAGAACCGCAAGAGCGATTACCTGGTATGTTATCTCCATATTTTTTCACCTCAGAAATTCACAACGGCGTTTGCCGGGTTGCTCAGAAGTTCAAGGTAGGTTGCTGCGCCTGCAAGCCGGACCCCTTCTACCAGATCGTCCGCACCGATACCCCGGAATTTTGCACTCAGCTCACAGACATAGACCGTTGCGCCTGCTTTGATGACATCTTCCATGAGATGGTCCAGGCGCTCAAATTCGGGATGCTTCACGCCTTTGGCGTTTCCTTTCTTTCCAATGCCCGCACCATCCATGAGGAGGAATATCGTGACCTCTTTGCCCATGCTCAGGGCGACCTGTGAGAAGAGGAACGTCGCATATGCCCGCTCTGCGTTGCCAATACCGTTGCTCTGTGCAATTACCACACGGTCTCTGCTCACGACGGCTGAGGAGGCGGCCTCCTGTTTTTCGGCCTTCTCGGCGATCAGGTAATGGAGTTCACCTTCGGTGCCCTGCCCGATAACTCCGGACCCGGAGGATTGTATCGCCATGGTGATGTCGTCCAGTGTCTCCTGGCTGGCGGCTATCACCTTAATTCTCTCCCCGACGGTAAGGTTTGCGATGATGTTGCCGACGGTGATAACCGGGCCCGGGCAGACGTCCCCGGTGACGTTAATTTCTTTCATTGTCTTTCCTGATGGTATCATCCCGGCCTCAATCAGGTTGCCGGATTTCGTGACTTCAAGTGTATATCCGTGTTTATGGGCGACATTCTCCATCCCCTCTTCCGCACCCGGACTGAGAATGAAGCGGACTTCCTCATTCGTGTCATCCAGATTTTTGATGACATTGTCTGCGAGGATGGCCGCATTGGGGGAACGGATCCCCTGCGCATTGATGGTCTTTACCATGGTGTTTATCCCCACTTTTCTTTGAATACTTTCAGCGCCTCAACGATGGCGGGAAGATTTTTGGGCGGAATTCCGAGGATGACTTCATCCTCTGCAATTCCGGAAAACTTCCGTGAGCCGTTGCAGCCCAGTGTCATGTTTGGTACGCCCCGCTCTTTCACGGCAACAACGGCATCGCCACAGAGCGACTGAATGCCGGAATAATCGCTGGATATTCTGCCGCCTTTTTCATGGAGGTATGCCTGACTGAGCCTCAGCGCCTGACGTGGTGTGGCAACGATAACTATAACATCAGGTTCAAATTCTGCAGTTTCCAGCGGAGAGTAAAGGGATGCATAGTGGCTCTCTGTGCTTTTTGGAATGGCGCTTACCGTATCGAGCGCCCCTTCTGCTGTTTTGAAGTTGCCGAGCTTATGGTAGGTGCTTCCATTGGCCACCTGTTCGGGGAGTGTCTCAATACCCATGACGCCGGCACCGCCTTTGCACATGTGGTCATCCTGAGTTGCATAGCCTTTCATTCCATTCAGGCGAGCATCCTGTACAAACTGGCAATGACGACTCTTCTCCGGAACCTTCTCATATCCTGCAGGAATTTCATCCCCGGAGTGTACAAGTTTGACGGCAACCGGGCTGCCCTTCAGTCCCAGAAGTTCTTTGAGTTCCTTTGCGTTGGTCTCGTATGTCATGATTCTTCCTCACATCTGTCAAAGCGCAATGCCGTTGTAATATGGCAAATATACTTCGATGTTATACTATACAATATAGTATAATTGTATTTATACTTTTGTCTGATTTCCGGATTCTATTGGATATCAGTAGATTCTCAGAAAAATGTTCATATTCTAATTAAGCTGGAAGATCCGTTAGACTAATATGATGAGCGGGCGTTAGACTATATAGTATAGATTCGTATGGCACCAATAGCTGGTCTCTCAGACACGGAAAAACTGATCATTTCATATATTCAGTCCCATCCGCCCGAAGAATGCATGCTCGACAAGATCTCAATGGGCATCGGGAAGAGCAGGGCAACAGTCCTCAAATATCTGGGAATGCTCCATGCAAAGGAGATTCTTGATTTCCGTCACATTGGACGGAATAAACTGTGGATGCTGAAGCACTCTCCTGAGCCGGAACAGGATACGGGATTCACGTCTGACGCTGATTCACTGACCCGCGAAGTCCATATGCTGGCCTCCATGGCATTCGAGCTGAATGATGTTGCCTTGCGGGAAACACAACTGAAAGATAAGCTGAATCATCCTGAGCTGATTGTGCTGTCTGTGGATGATAATCTGCGGATTATCTTCAAAAATAATCTGTTCCTCTCGCGTTTTCCTGATACCGTAACTCTTGGCGAGATCATCCGTCCCGATAACACGGTGAAGATCGCGGGGGTGATGAGGGGGACAAAGACAGGGTCTTTCCATTCCATTGAACTGGATCTGATGGAGAAGGCCGGTATATACCGACCATATCAGTTCTCTTTCTTCCCGCACCCCTCGGGGGTGCAGACGGGATGTACTGTCATCGTCGGGGAAGATTTGTCCGTCAGAAAACAGAGCCGCAGGCATCTGGAAGCCCTGCTGTATATCATCCGGGCCGCTGGCAATGCAAAGGACGAGATGCACCTCCTGAAAGAGGCGATGACGGGTGTCAGAGAGAAGCTGTTGCCGTATGCTCACTGTGCAGTCTTCCTCTCCGACATGCGTACGGCATACAGTACGTTTGCTGTTACGGACGAGATGAAGACCGGAATTTTGCCCTTCATAACCCGCTGTATGACAACGCTTGAGAGCGTCTCAGCTGGTGAAGGCGATCGTGTCCTTGGTCTTCTGGCTGCGGGGACGGGCACGGCTCCGGTGAAATGTGCTGTCGCACTCCCTATCATTGAGGAGGAGAATGCAGTCGGGGCAATATTACTGGTTCTTGAGTCTGATGTGAGCACCACTGAGATAGAAAATGTGGAGATCGTGGCTGACGAGATCTCAGGCGCCCTGAAGATGCAGCGGCTGGACAGGGAACGTGCAGAGTATGTCAATACACTCCTTGCCATGAACCGGATCTCCACCATCCTGAATGACACGAGGGATGAGTCCTCAATTCTGGAAAAATCCATTGAATCCGCAATGGTTTCACTGGGTTTCGAGATGGGCTGTGTCTATCTGAAGGATGATAAGGACGAGATGACAGCGAGGGTGCACAGGAACATGCCGGAGAATCTCAGGAATATGTGTATCTCCGGGATGTTTGACGGTCTCTTTGAACGGGCGTTCACGGAGAGAAATCTCATCTACATCACCTCAGAGATGACGGAGTATGCTATGCTTGACCCGGCGATGAGGGCAAACGGACTGAGCACGCTGCTCATTCTACCAATAAAAACCGGTGGTCGTGTTGTCGGCCTGCTAAATATGGGCAGCAGGGATGTGAAACATTATCTGGAAACAAGTCTGGTCAATATCTCCTCGATTGGCCTCCAGCTGGGAGTTGCCCTCGAGCGGGCGCGACTTGCCCGGGCACTGGAGTCCCGGTCTGAGAATGGTGATTGATCATCTATCTTTTTTTTGGTGTCCGGAGGGGGGTTTCCGGTGTTACAAGGCAAATTCTTCTGCAACGTGGGGACGAATTCCCGGCAATCCGGTGTTCTCAGACCGTAGGAATGCTACGCGGGTGGATCCCGGTTTTAAGGAATCATCCGGCCGGATGGACAGCATTGATTATGCATGTGGAATAACCCAGTGTGGGAATATAATGGTGCATGAAGCCGGGGGTTGCGTGGATATCTGAAACCACCGGTCATCACCATTGCAGAGAGTTCAGAATGAGAATCCGGCTCGCCGGGTGGATTCCGGTACAGAATCAGAACGGTTCCCCGCGGAGGCGAAAGAGGGCCGGGGGGAGACATATTCTCAAATCCCTCTGAGCGAATATACAGACAATTATCTTTCCAGGTGTGTGTGAACAAAGGTATGAATAAAATGGAACTGCTGGCGCCTGCCGGTAACTGGTCCTGCCTGAAAACTGCAGTGGAGAACGGAGCGGATGCTGTATATTTCGGCATAAAACATATGAATATGCGGGATAACGCTGGCAATTTTGAGCTGAATGAACTGCCCCGCGTGATGCACTATCTAAAGGAGCACTTGGTCAGGGGGTACCTGACTCTCAATACCATATATTACAACCATGAACTGGACAAAGTGGAACGGGTTGTATCGGCTGCAAACAGTGCCGGGGTGGACGCCATCATCTGCTGGGACATGGCTGTTTTTTCTCTTGCAAAAAAGGCAGGCATTCCGGTTCATCTCTCCACCCAGGCCAGTGTCGCAAATTATCAGGCATTCCGGTTTTATGCAGAAATGGGTGCATCCCGTATCATCCTTGCCCGGGAATGTTCTCTCGCGGATATTGCTGTGATCAGCAGGCAGGCAATCCACGATGGATTGCACTGTGAGATAGAGACCTTTGTCCACGGTGCTATGTGCGTGAGTGAATCCGGGCGGTGTTTCCTCTCGGAGGAGACATTTAACAAATCTGCAAACCGGGGGCAGTGCATCCAGCCGTGCCGGCGGCTCTATAAAATTACCGATGTGGAGGACGAAGACAATGCGTATATTCTGGGCCGGAATTATGTCCTCAGTCCAAAGGACCTGTGCTCGATTGAGCTCCTGCCTGAACTCATCGAAGCAGGCATTCGTTCGTTTAAGATTGAAGGGAGAATCCGGCCTCCCGAATATGTAAAGACGACTGTTTCCTGTTACAGAACAGCCCTGGACGCAATAGAATCCGGAGAGTTCACTCAAAAACTTGGTGCTGCGCTCAAAGAAGACCTTTCAAAAACCTACAACCGGGGTTTTTCCGAGGGCTTTTACAAAGGTCTCGACACCGACTGGATCAGCAGCGGGCCTGCAACGAAAGCGACAAAGTGCTACTGCGGTGAGGTGGTGAATTATTATTCTAAAATTCATGTGGCAGAATTCGCCATTCGTGCGGATGAGGTGAACGTCGGCGATAAAATCTTAATCTACGGCAAAAAAACCCCTGCACACTACAGTGTTATCGAGGAAATCCAAGTCCATCACGAGTCTGTTCCTTCGGTCGGGAAAGGGGAGAATTGCGGGATTAAAATTCCGGTTCAGGTACGGGCCGGAGACAAACTCTTCCGGATAACTGACTGACAGTGACTGTGAACTTCAGCGGGCAGTTCTATTTTCCGACCCGTTTTCCGATTATATTGCGTGTATTGTCGCAATATAGATGAGGATAAATGGGATGGAAAAGAATAATTCCATTTCGTTCCGGCCGGAAATCCTTTCTTCAGATCCGAGATGATCCCGTGCGTCACGCTTGTCGATGTCAGACTTCTGCATTGAGGCTGGGCATGGTTTCCGTGTCAGCCCGGTCTTCAAGGACGAGCAGTGCTACAGTGATGTTCTCGTTTTCTGTAAGTTCATCACGTATCAGAATCATCGTTTCAGCGGAAGCGCTGCTTTGTACGGTGATATCCGGATTTTCCTCTGAGACTTCTGTTATATCCCCGCAGGTTTTGTCAGATTGCGGAATAAATTGTATTAATCTTTTCAAACGGGTGCATAGAAGTCACAGTTTGGTCCTCAAAATGCTATTCATTGTAAACAATGGTTCACTGGCAGCGGGAAGGCCGGAGCATATCACACAGAATAGCCCTTTCTAGTATGGTAGTAATATTATGAGCCGACAATCGGACCTTCTTCTCTGTGCATCACCAAATGATGACACGAATATTTTAGATGGGGTCTGCACTGGGAATAGAGGTATTCTTGTGTATTTATGCATGAATTAAAAAACCACTGTGTGGACGGTGCATCCCGATGATAAATACTAAACAATTATTGACTATACTGAAAATAGATATGGTATGACATCTGCAGGTGCTCAGTCAGAGACAATTTCACTCCTATATGTGGATGATGAACCTGCTCTTCTTGGACTGAGCAAGCGGTATCTGGAGCATTATGGAAACTTCGCCGTAACTATTGCATCCAGCGCACCGGAGGCAATCCGGATACTTGCAGAAAATGCATTTGATGCCATTGTATCCGACTATGAGATGCCGGAGATGAATGGGATTGAATTTCTGAAACATATCAGGGCAGAGGGAAATGAAATTCCTTTTTTGATTTTCACCGGCAAAAGCCGTGAGGAGGTGGTTATTGAAGCGATCAACAATGGTGCTGATTTCTACATTCAAAAAGGTGGTGTTCCCCGGGCACAGTTTGCTGAACTCGTTAATAAAATAGAATATGCGGTCTCCCGCAGGCGTGCACTGGAGGATTTGCGGCGTAGTGAGGAGCGATATCGTTTCATCGCGGATAATGTTGCAGACAATATCTGGATGTTTGATATGGAGTTCAAACTGACATATGTCAATCCTGCTGGCGAAAGGATGCGTGGGTTTACGGTTGTAGAGGATCTCGCCCAGACTCTTGAAGAGAAAATGACACCCGCGTCCTGTGAACTGGTAATAAAACGGTTTCAAGAGGAACTGGCACTTGAGGCGACCGGTACTGCTGACCCCACCCGGGAAATAATCTTTGAGACGGAAGAGTATTGTAAAGACGGATCGACGATCTGGGTGGAAAATTCCGTCCGTTGTCTGCGGGATGGACAAGGTATGATATCCGGAATACTGGGTGTATCCCGGGATATTACCCAAAGAAAGCGTGCAGATGAGAAATTGAAGAGAATTGGACAATACTGCCGTTCCCTTACGGAGAACTCTCCCATTCAGATTATTGCCGGTGATCAGAAGGGTAATTCCGATTAAGGAAATCCGGGGATTTCGGGTCCCCTTGATGGAAAGAAACGTTTGATTTTTCTCATATGGAATCACTTTTTGCCCAAAAATGACGTTTTTCGAAGACAACCAGATGAGTGCTCAGGAGACAGGTGTGCTGGATACTCCTGTAAAGATTAGATATCCGTTATTGAATACGACAATCTGTTCTTTCGGGGCCATATTCCGGAAAAATCCCGTATGGTGATATGTCTGGTGCCCGTATAATCTGTGAATTCTTAATCTGGCCCGGAAACCGGAAGATCCACAGCAGTTTGGCTCTAGATTCCGTTTTTGTTGTGTGGGATGTGCATAATTGTACACCATTGGCGTCCTCGCAAACATTGTATATCATGAGCCTGATAGTATTGCCGAATAGCCCGGTATGGGTATGTGGTGTGATATGATGGCAGCATTCATTTCGGCAAAAGGAATTATTCGCGGAAAAGACATGCCTGTGCAGTGCACCTGCCTGACGGTGATTCGTTGGAGGAGCACGTGAATACTGATACTGTTTTTTCTGTTCCTCTTCCGGTTCTCCAGTTTGAACGCACCATCCGGAACCTGACAGATGCGGAAATAACAGGCATTTTCTCCATGGAGGGCATACATATTCTGACCCTGCATGCTGTCGATACCGGAGTGGGATTTTTTACTGTGATCCCGGTTGAGATGAAAGAGCAGATTCAGGGATGCATTCTGACGCATAATCATCCGTCAGGCCGTTCCTTTACCAAGCGGGATCTGGAAGAGGCTTCCTTTTTCGCATTAGCGGAAATCCGTGTTGTCGGGAGATTCGGTATTTACTCCATGAAACCCGGTGGAGTGGGATGGCCCGCCCCGCGGGTCATAGCGGAGGCTTTTACTTCGATTGAAGATGACCCGGATTTTCAGGCGGAGATTGATAATTTCCGCTTCCGGACCAACCAATTCAGGTATGCAAAGGGTAGCGTTTCAGGCATCGAAAGAATCCTGTCTGACATTCTCTGCGAACGGGTTGCAACAGCACTGAACCTGACATATCGAAGATCTATCCGGAGAGATACTGGCAATACCGTGCTTCAGGCCTAGACGGTTCTGACCGCCGGACAATCACGGATAAATACCCGTTCATTTCTTCTGCCTCCATTTTCTTCCGCTCCGCCGCTACCTATTTATAGAGCCATCACATTATACCCCCTCAGGATATCAGGTGATGTGTCATGGGATACCGATGGAGAAATAAGACTGATGTTGATGAAGCAGTTGTTGTGGTTATGAATTCGCTGGATGAAAAGGATATTCTTCCCAGCTGGCTTGTACGCACAATACAGCAGTCAATTGAGGACTCAGACCCGGAATATGTGAAATACTTCTATGCAGAAGTAGGGCAACACGCACCGGCAGGAATGAAATTTTTTGAAGACCTTGGCGGGTCTGATTAATCGTTAGATCCGATTATCCCCCCTTTAAATCGCGATTGGCATCAGGCAGGTCTGTTTTTTATATTACTCTGGTATGAGGTCCGGTGCAAATCGATTTGATTCCTGATTATATCGCAGGAATCTCCCGGACGTTCATTCCGAGAACTGTGGTCCGGCGCTCCTATAGCACTTTTCAGTACCATACATACTTTTTGCATATTGAGTTCAATGGAGGGAATCATATGATACGGGAAGGGGGAGCTGAGGGAGATCCTGATCAATGGATTATGAATGCCGTCCTTGCAAAAGCTCTCACTCTCGGTGCAAGCGTAGCAGGTTATGTTCCGGTATCTCTGCTCGCAGACTGTCCCTCTGTTCGGAGCGCCGGGCCGCAGGGACTTGCCCGCAATTCAGGTACAGTCATTGTGCTTGGACTCTATCACGATCCAGCCTGCCCGGAAATGGACTGGTGGGAGGAGGGGAGAAGTACGCCAGGTGACAGAATTCTCTATGGAATTACTACTGCTCTCTCACGGTGGCTTGGTGACGAACACGGAAGGGTTGCGCACGACATACCATACGATGTCACCGAAGGCGGGATCTATCTGAAAGATGCGGCGGTGCTTGCCGGTCTGGGCGTATTTGGGAAAAATAATCTGGTCATTGTGCCTGGTTTTGGTTCGAGAATACGGTTTCGGGCATTATGGGCTGATCTTGAAGTGGGGATAAAATGTGTTCCCGAATGCCTGTCGCCATGCACCGGATGCAGCAGGCCGTGCCAGACTCACTGCCCGCAGGATGCCTTTCCCGGAGGTCGTTTCAGCCGCAAACGGTGTCTGTCCCGTATGGATGCAGATAAGGCAGCTGTGAGATCAGAGAATTCTGATACGACAGAGAAGAAGTCGGTTCAGCACTGCAGAAATTGCGAACTGCTCTGTGTATATGCCGGGTGAGAACGGGTGCCATCACCCGGTGGCGGACGCAAAACGGTCTGTGAAAACAGATCTTCAGCCTCTCTGTTGTGCCCTTTTCCTTTCTGCCGATAATTCAGTTGATATGACTTTATATTTCGATAAATGACATTAAATACGTTTTATTTGTTCATGTTGGCAGTAAATGGGATTTCAGTTGCGATGCAGAATACATAATTGACTTATATCGGCATATTCAAATGATCTACCAGATTTCTGGTTTTTTACGCGAAAAAATGTGATGCACAGATGTATGTCTTAATCGTCGAAGACAGCCGCACTCAGGCCGAAGTCCTGAGGGATATGTTAAAGAAGCATGGATATGAGGCAGTGATAGCCAAAGACGGAAAAAGAGCTCTTGAATTGGTCAGGGTAAGAAATCCGTCTTTGATCATCAGTGATGTTATTATGCCGGTAATGGACGGTTATGAGCTCTGCAGCACTCTGAAAAATGATCCCGGATTACGGGATATTCCATGTATCCTTCTTACCGCTCTATATGATACCAGGGATGTAGCGCGTGCTCTTCAGGCAGGGGCAGACAATTTCATCACCAAGCCCTATCCGGAAGAGTATCTTATTGGTCGTGTTAATACCATTTTGTCCGCTCCCAAGAGGCGCTCGAATACAGATAATAATTTGAAATCCATCCCGTTCTCTCATGATGGTGAGAAATATCATCTCCCGGCCGACCACATGAAGGTGTTTGACTTTCTCCTTTCAGCATATGAAGCAGCCATCATGCAGCACAACGAACTCCAGCGTGCACAGAAAAGTCTGCATCATTCGAATGAGAATCTCAATACCCTCAATCAGATCATAAGTATTGGGAATCATGCAGATGATCCGGATGCGACCATCTCTTTGCTCCTTGAAAAGACGGTAAATCTGCTGGGATACCGGATGGGGGGGATATTCTTACGGAAGGATGATGACAGAGATTCAGCAGACCTTCGGTATACCTATGGAATTACTCTGGAGGACCGGGCAATTATCGAGACATCCGGGCCAATTGATTTTAGAAATCAACATATCCGTGCTGCATTGACTCGTGGCGACCCTCTGTTTCTCTCATCTGATAGCGATGGCGACGATCTGGGTGGCGTGATCATTCAGAGACCGGAGATAGAAAACTGTGCGATTCTTCCGATGGTGAGTAATGGAGGGGTGATTGGGGTTATTACCCTTCTCAATGGGAAAAAACATCCGACTTTGGGGGATGAGAAATCCTTCCTCTCAACCGTTTGTTCTGAAATTGGGACTGTGGTAGAGAAGGTGCTACTACTCAAACGGCTTGAGATAGCAAACGAGGAGACAAATCTCTACCTTGACATTATGACGCATGACATCAACAATGCCAATGCTGCGGCACTGGGTTATCTGGAGATTCTCTCAGAGGAACTGGAGGGAAAGGAGAAGACGTATGCAGAAAATTCTCTCTCTTCAGTGAATCAGAGCATAGATATTATTGCGAATGTCTCCACCATCAGGATGATGCGGGAACGAACGACTGCGCTCCAACCAGTTCGTCTGGATGATGTCATCCGTATGGAGATGGAACGCTATGAAAATGTTAGATTTACCTATTCCGGCACCGATGAGGTTGTACTCGCCGATGATCTGATTGGACAGATATTCATGAACTTAATAGGAAACAGCGCTAAATTTGCTGCTCCTCATCCGGAGATCACCATTGCTGTGGAGCGTGTCGGTCAGGATGTTTTTGTCTGTGTTGCCGATAATGGCCCGGGAATTCCGGATGAGATGAAATCTCTGATCTTTGATCGATTTTGTAAGGGACGCAGCAGAAGAAGCGGGAAAGGGCTGGGGCTTTTCATTACCCACAAACTTGTAGAAGAATATGGTGGCTCGATTCAGGCGGAGGATCGGGTGCCTGGAGTGCCTGAAGAGGGCGCTGCTATACGGTTTAATCTTCTGTCGGTATAAATCTGAATCTGATGACGTTCGGGTGCTGTTCTTGTGTTTGTTCGGAAGCACTTCTGTCCCGGAGAGTGAGACGGAATTGAATTTTGGTTTGATATCGAAATGATATCAAATCCCTTTAATCGGTAAATCAGAAATGCAGTGTTGCATTTTTTGTTGCCATGCAGAGTTGCAGCGCTTAATTATATTTTCCATACTATGAAAACGAAACGGTGTCTCGCCGTGACATGGAATTACCTGTCTGGTTGAGGGGGGTGAAACAGATTATACCTAAAGAACAGATTCGGATACGCCCAGAATCGATTAATTTCTACCGTAAGGCAAATGAATTTTTCAATGAGGGAGAGTATGAACGGACACTTGAACTCCTGAACGAAGCTGTCCGTCTCACGCCGAATTTTTCCTCCGCTTTTTGCCTGATGGGGCACTGCAGTGAAAAGCTGGGTCTGGATGAAAATGCCCTTGAGCAGTATTCGCAGGCAATCGAGGCCGATCCATACCATTCGAAGGCCTGGTATTACAAAGGGGAGATGCTGAACCGGCTCGGAAGAACCGAAGAGGGGAACAAGCTTATCGAAAAGGCTGTTGCACTTTCGTTTGGGAGGGAATAGATCGTAATTCTCCGGATGCATTATTCCGACCAGTACTGGTCGGGACTGAGTACGGGACTATTCGCGTTTTGAATGAATATTGTCCTTTTTTGGGGACGACGGGATATCTTTTTGGGAGGGTAGCCCATGCCATGATAATATGACGGCATTCCCATCGGTAATTATGCAAAAGAAGGGAATTTCGTGTTTATCAATTCATTATTCATTGTTTTCGGTTGTATCTGAATTGGCAACATCTGAATGCACAAACGGCTGAAGATGAAGTTTGTAGATGCCAAGACAGGAGTTGCAGACATAGTAATCCTGTGTCCAGCAGGAAGTACAAGCCCATCTGCCGCAGAGCGTGCACTGGCGTAATCTGGTAAGAAAAAAGGTCTCATTACAGAGGTCGCAGTAGTATTTTGAAAAAGAGGATGGGTCTTTCTCCGGAGGTTCCCCCTGTTTTTTCACCAATGGAATGTTTCCTTTCAACTGTGAGTAAAACAGGTCAGGTCCCCGACCCCTGTTACTCTCTGTTGATTTCTGCTTCCAGAACATTCAGGCGTTCCTCCAGACCTGCAAGGGTATCCGTCATCTCGTGCCGGAATTCTTTGAGTGTATTCATCCGTTTTTCTTCTTCGGCGAGTGCCGGATCATTGTTTTCCCGGAAGGTCCATACCTGGTATTTATCCATCAATGACCATTCGTCAACCATCTGTTCAAAGTGGCGGTCCAGATACTCATCCACCCGGCTTTCCATCGGCCGGCGTATTGACACATGGCCGGATGACCCTTTGAGGTAGTAATAGAGGATGAATGCGATGAGTGCGATAACGATGATTATCAGGAGAATTTCACCTGTCGTCATTGCTTCTCCTCCCTGACTTTCTCAGCCCTCTCTTCCATATTTGTAAGCTTTGAGCCGGCAATCTCGGTGAATCGCCTCATTTTTGTTATTTCCGATTCGACTGACTGCAAACGGATATGATAATCTCCGAAATCCCGCATCGTGCCCAGATTCCACTCATCAATGATGTGCTTCATTCTGCGGTCGAGGTAGGAATTCATGTAATCGTCAAATCCTGCCATCATTTCTCCTCCAACTCACGCAGGGCCAGATCAAGGGCAGATGCCCGTCCTTCCAGTGCACCCTTCTCCTTTTCAAGGATACTGATCTCTGTGCTGACTACATCAAGGCGGTGTTCAAGGTCTTCAAGGGTAAAGCGTGCGACAAGCCCCCATTCAGAAATAATTGATGTCATATGGGCATCAAAGTATTGACCAAGCCGCTTATCCATGGATGGCAGCGTATTGTCTATTGTGTGCGGCACAGATGAGAGTGAGTGGGTAAATGAAGATTTCCGTTGTGTTTTGGGTACATTTGTTTCATACATATTCATCACCGGATTTTACGTTCCTCTTCCTTTATTTTCTCGACCATATGATCCAGTTTTGTGCTCTTTACCGAATTTTCGAGCCGCTGAATTCTGCGATCAACTGCGCTCTGTTTCGCGAAGATGTCGGCCTCAAGTCTGATATTTTCCTGGTCAAGGGTGTTGATCTCTTCGATTTTTTCGGGGGTGACGCGGAAAAACGGCTGACCCCTGTGGGCATAATCGAGTTTCATCAACTGTAGTTTTTCTTTCTCCAGTTCAATCTCTGCAAGTCGGGGTGTCACTTTGGCGTCGTGTATCTCCTTGATGATGTAATAGAGAATGATGAGACCAATAAAGATGAGAATGACCCATAACAAAGACTGAAACCATGTCCACCATTCAAGAACAAGGGATCCTGTGGCCATTGCTGTTCACTCCCCGGCTTTTTGTTCAGGCTCAGGTTCGTGTTCCGTTGTTTCTTTATGTGGCATGATCTTTGCACCAACGTCTTTTGCACCCTTTTGGATTGTTTCCCCCATATGGCCCGCCCCTTCTTGGACGGCTTTCCCCGTCTCGGATGCCTTTTTTCCGAGAGTTTCCGTGAAGGGCACTTTTCTCCGCACGTTTACCGTCTCACCTTCTGCAGCAGCAATTTTGGCAATATCTTCGGGACTCATCCGGATTCTGCCTTTTTCCACCATGGTATCTGCGTAGATGCTGACGGTGATCTTTTTTGGTTTTTCATCCTCTGTCAGAGGCAGTTTTTCTACCTCAATTGCGTCTCCTTCCTTAACCTCCAGAAAAGGCAGTATCGATTCATGGACACGTGCCCGCCCGTGGCTGGGGAATGACCGTGTCTGTATCGCTAACTCAATTCCTTCCATATGGTGACGGATGAAGGGACAATTCTATTTATATGTATGCGGGGTTAATGCGTGTTGAATGGGGATATCTGCTATAAAATTCGTTATTCTGTGCTGAAATGGGCCATAATCAATCGTTTTATTTTCTTTGCAGTTCCGGTTGGTATTTCTGTATCTCACTCTTCAAAGAAAGATGAATTTCACTGTGTTTTTTAAAAAAATGGCATTATAGGGTTTAATTGGTAATTTTTATGGTATTTGGCATCCGTTGAATCCGTTTTTCCGCAGTTCTTTTTGGCAGAAATAAAAAATGATGGGGGAAAGGTAGGAATTTCCCAACAGTCGGTTGGGAAAATCACGGTTCTGCAAAATCTCACCCGACGTGATACCATAGAATTTTCCGGTAGAATTCCCATTCTTCCTGTTCCGGATCAAATGAGAATATCTCTGAATGGATGGTGTTTGCGATATGCATGAATCCCAGTATCCAGCGGGGACTGCCGAAATCCCATCCTCCAGGGACATTGAATATATTGCCTGTCCGGGTGAGTTGAAGAGATAGACATGATGCAGCACCTTATGAGATGATTGGATATATTCTCTGATGAGGCAATGGTCGGTTCAGGGTCGGGTGCCGCTTCTCCGAATGGCACAAACCGCATCACCTGGAGTGGAATGTCCGGAGATATGGCAGCCACCCGTACTCGCAAATCTGGTATTTCATAGGAGAGCTCCGGGTTCTTTCTTTGAGATTACAATCCAGAATCCTTCATCTCCGAGAATGATCTCATAATCCGGCACACCGATTTCATCGAGCATTGTGCGGAACCGTTCCACATTCTCCGGTGAGATGTTCTTCCGGTTAAACTCCTCCCAATCCGGGTTCTTTTTAATCATGGCTGTTGCGATCTCATCCCGCAGGTCTTTGTTACCAAATCCGCCGCCAATATAGGTTTTCCCGCCGGGTTTTAAGATGCGGTAAATTTCCCGGAAGGCGGTGTGGATGTCGTCCCAGAAGAACATGGAGCCCCTGCTGATGATTAGGTCGGCAGAGTCATCATCAAGTGGTATGGCATGTACATCGCCGCAGAGGAGACGAATCCGCTCAGAAAGCCCTGCTTCATTGATATTGCGTTCTGCTGCCTCGTGCATGTCGCGAGAGTAGTCGAGTGCGATAACAGTAAGGTATGACTGGCGTGCGACAGCAATGGAAAGTGATGCCGGTCCGCTGCCAAGGTCAACGCAGGTGCCTGTGGTAATCCCGAATTTCTGGATGAGGTTTTCTGCAATGACCGGATATATTGGTGCAAAGAGGGTTTTTGCAATCTCATCCATACCGCGTGAACCTTTTTTTTCGAATTT
This sequence comes from Methanogenium organophilum, assembly GCF_026684035.1. Lineage (NCBI taxonomy): Archaea > Methanobacteriati > Methanobacteriota > Methanomicrobia > Methanomicrobiales > Methanomicrobiaceae > Methanogenium > Methanogenium organophilum. Next base: position 407,613 of record NZ_CP113361.1, on the reverse strand, counting down.
TTTCTTAGTATCTGGCATGAATCAAGTCCCTTTGTGTAGGTATTCTGCATGGGATTGAGTGTGAGACACCAATTGCTGTTAACATTGGATACAGGTAACTGATGGATTGTTGGAGGGGCGGCATAAGCATAACGATTTGGACAACATGAATTACTGCTGAATGGGAATCGCCGAAAGTGGGTTGTGAAGGACTATTTTCATACGCATGCGGTTTCATCGCAGTTTCCTGACTACCTGAACGGTAATCGGTAGTGCCCGGTATGGATATTGCATCTCTCGATGCCCAAATGTGTCGCGTGCGGATGCCGGAAAGGAATTCAGTACTGCCTGGTTATGGCATCATTGCTTTTTCTATTGTGTTATATCAGCGCCGCTAAGTATTCCGGGCAGTTCGCATGATTGTGAGAATAATCATCTCAGTGAATGGGCCGAATTATCAAAAAAAGTCGTTTTGGTAAATCGTTATGGTTACACTTCGTATGCAACCAGGGAAAGACCCAGATCTTTCTCAAGGTCTTTGATCTTTTTCAGGTCATCATCTTTCAGATTCGAGTAGGTTGGAACTTCATAGGCGAGCAGAGTTATGTTCATCTCTTTTTCAATGGTTTTTACCTTCTCAATGTCGCCGGCAGAGAGGTTTGCATATCCCATACAGATCATCGTTTTCACCATGCCTCTCTGTGGGGCTCATCATATTTATCTATTATTGGAATGGGGTTTAGAATCCTGATGTGCACCGGATTCAATTTTCATCAGAGTGAGGGCGGGATCTATAATGATGCCGCAGCGATCTCCGATTGGTATTGCCGGTATTACATCATTTTTGGAGTGAATATCAATGAAGTATGGTGTGTATTGATTACCCCTGTTGGTTTTGATGATTGGTATGCCGTGAGATACATCGTCTCATTGTCAGTATTCACACACGGTATCTTTTTCCTGCGAAATTGTCGGACCGGGTTATGGCACGACATAATATAATAGATGAGAGCCAATAGGTTAGATACTATCTGGGTTATATCTCAGATTGGAGTACTTAAATGGAAAGCAGCAAATTGTACGTTGGCAATCTTACGTATTCAGTTACCGAAGCTCAGCTGAGAGAATTATTCGAAGATTTTGGCGATGTAAAGGACGTCCGTGTCATTGAGCGCAAAGGATTTGGGTTCGTCGAGATGGGCAATGTAGAAGAGGCGGAGAAGGCAATGGAAGCTCTTAATGAGACCGAATTTGAAGGCCGCACTCTTAGAATTGATGAAGCACGTCCTCAGAGGCCGCGTACCGAATACAGAAGATACTAATCTTCTTTTTTTGCCGTTCTGGTATCCGGGACACTGATATCGCGGATATCATCAGGCGAACACGGCAGAGGCGTTACCGGCTTGTGTGGAACGTATTTGTAACCCCCCCCGGTGATGAGCCGAAGGCTTTCTCTGGTTTTCAGAAATACATTCTTCCGGAGGTTACCGGATGTACTGTCGCTGTCTGGCCGCTTTTTTCTCCGGTTCTCTACAATCAGTCCCCGACATGATGCCCGCATTTTTTCTCTCTTATCATCTGTCCGCGATTACCAATCGATTTTCAGGCGTTTGGTTCATATTGCCTGAAAACACAGAGGGAATGATATGTTTATCATCGGACACCGGGGGGCATGTGCCGTTTTTCCGGAGAACACCATCACCGCTCTGAAAGAAGGGATGAAATGCGCTGATTTTGTGGAGATTGATATACATCTGACGAAGGATGGCGTCCCGGTGGTTCTGCACGATGCCACCCTTGACCGCACGACAGACGGCAGCGGGCCGGTGGATAGCATGACTCTGCTGAAACTGCGGGAGTTTGATGCGGGGGACGGCCACCCGGTTCCGACATTGCAGGAGGTATGTGACCTCTGTCTGCCGTCCTGTGGTATCGTAACCGAGATTAAAGAGCCGGGGTCGGAAGAGGCTGTCTGTGCAATACTTGGTAATTATGATCCCGTATCTCTCTGGATTGTCTCCTTCCATCCGGAGAGCGTCCGAAAAGTAAAGCGTCTGCTTCCCTCTGTGAAGGCAGGGCTTATCTGTTCTACCGATTGCAGTGATCCTTTTTCTCCCGTCCGCGATGCGGGAGCGGATGCCATCCTCCCGCGTACCGACAGGGTCTCATCAGAGATGGTTCGCGAGGCACATCAGCAGGGACTCTCTGTGATCGTCTGGACCCTTAATGCTCCGGATGCCTACCGGCGGGCCAGATCGTCGTGTGCAGACGGATGGGTGACCGATGATCCATGTGGTCTCCGGGCGTGGCTGACTCATGTGGAGGAATAATAATACCATAAGAATATAATCTTCGCTATCGTTATCTGATATATGGGCAGTGAACCGGACTTTGCAGCTGATCTCTCTCATCCGATTCTCCATGAAGATGAATGGAACCGGATCACAGCTGTCGTTGATGCATTTGAAAATGAACGACCAGCTCATATCGCTGTCATTGCAGATCCGTTTGCCGGTCAGGATGTCCTGATGAAAGGGCTCCTGCGGCGGTATTCTGACCGTGTGATTCATCTTCCCTTTTTTTCAGTCGTGAAAGGCAGAGATTTTCTGACGCAGATCACCGGGCACAAGGATATTGTGGTGATGGATCACTGCCATTTTCTTGCAACGAGGAAAATTGGCGGGTTTGCGATGGTGGATGCCTTTCTTGATCATCTCTCAACATCGGAGCGTCTTTTTATCACACAGTGGAACAGTTTTACCTGGTCATATCTCAAAGCCACCCGGCATATTGAAACATTCTTTCCGGTTGTTATTGTTATTCCTGAAATTGATAGTAAAACCCTGAAAAAACTCATGCTGTCGCGATATACGGATGAAATAGAATTTGTTGCGGGAGAACCTTCCGGGAATGATTTGCTCTCCACAGATTCTGCCCGGATAGTGAAACTCCCTTTTTGCGAAAAACAATATTCCATTTCACTACCGCATCTTTTTGGGGGAAACGGAGAGTCGGGTAAAAGAACCGGAGTACATCCGGAAGATGCAGAAGATATTGCATTTGATAAGATTATCCGGATAGCAGATGGCAATTATGGGGTGGCCGAGCGTATATGGGATGGTTCTCTCGACGGGAATACTCTGCGTGTGGCAGAAATTCCGGAACTTCCCTGTGCAATCAGTCTTGATATCAATGAATCATTCCTGCTCACTATCATCCTTTCCATGGAGTCGGTTAGTATCGTTGATCTGGCAGAGATCGCAGGGCCCGAGATTAACCTGAAACAAACGCTCTTTCGGTTGACACATCAGGGGCTTGTGTTTGAGAAGAAGGGATATTTCGGGATCAAACCCGAGGCACTTGGTTGTGTGAAAGGGTATCTGAAACGTATCAGGATGGTGTGGTAGATGGCGGTTCTGAATGAAACACTCAGCACCGATGCCTCACAGATTGCATCGGCTATCCCTGAGATGGGCGAGATAATTACCATCGTTCTGATACTGGTTGGTGCGTATCTCATCGTAAAAATCGCTGATTTCCTGTTACGCAGGATATCTGAGAGTGCCGGAAGATACCGCATAACAGTCACGATGGTTATTCCTCTTCTGAAGATTATCGTCTATGTCTCAGCGGTGTATTTCATTATCCTGACCATTTTTGATCCCGGACTCCCCGAACTTGCCCTGTTTTCCGGTCTGTTTGGCGCTGCAATTGGTTTTGGACTCAAGGATATCTTTGCTGATATCATCGGGGGTATTGTCATCGCGTTTGAACGACCCTACCAGATTGGTGACAAGATAGAGGTGAGTGGCACCTACGGTGAGGTCACTGATATAGGCCTGCGGGCAACCCGCGTTGTAACACCGGACGATTCGGTTGTCTCCATCCCGAATTATGCCATCTTTCAGGAAGCTACAGCAAGTCAGAACGCTGGAAAAACTGAAATGATGGTGACAATTGACATTTTCATTGATCCCCGCTCAGATGCCGATTTGGCGATGGATATTCTCAAAGATGCTCTCATCACCTCCAAATATGTATATATCTCCTCCACAAGGCCGTATACGGTTCTTATGCAGGACTTTCCCTTTTACCGGAGAATCCGTGCCAGGGGGTATGTCAATGATCTCCGTTCAGAGTTTGAGTTCAGATCTGAGGTGACACGGAGGGCATGGGGTGAGCTTATCCGGCAGGGCATATCACCTCCGCCTCCGGGGCATGTGGTGCCGAACAAAATGGAAGAATAATTTTCCCCCTCCCTGAGCCTGCGGTACCGCTTCTTTCGATAGTTCCATGCATGTGAACGTCTTTTTTTTGAATACTGCGGACCATTTTTCTCAGCCGGTATACCGTGTCCGGACGCCAGCATGTTCCGGTGGTTTTGCTGGCAGAATACGGTCGTTTTTGATTTGAGTGCGTAAGAAAAGGGTATTCTTTTACTGTGGAAATCGATGAACACATGCGGTATTCAATATTTTGCACGTTTAGGCGATTCGGATGGTGACCTGAAAAAGAGGTTTAGTTCTTCTCAACAGATTCCAATGCTGAACTCAGGTCTTCGGTGAGGTTGACATGATAGAAGTCTCCCTCTGTAGGAAGGACGACATACAGGTCGGGGGTAATATCGACTTCAATGTCCCTGCCAGTCATCCGAAGGTCAAGCACATGTCCGCCTGCGTTGCGGTCATCGGTGATGAAGTGGATATGGTATCCCGGCACATTGAGGCCATTAATAAATTCCGGTGACCAGAATCCAACAATGGTTCCGCTGACATTATAGAATTCAAAGACGTTCTGTTCTTTTACCGCTTCAGCAAGTTTTGGATATGGGCGGGACTGCTTCGGGATACTTCGTGTCTTAACATAATCAAACGGGCCAACAATACGAATGGCGTAGACCATATTTGCAGACGGGAGCCCTCCTTCGAGTTGTTCTTCAAACTGGCTGATATTTGCGGTGTGTTCGGCATGGGTGGTAATATCCGGTTCAAAGAATGTGGCGGTGACAAACGGTGTTGTTGTCGTATCTTCGAGCGGATATGCCACGCCATCGGAACGGATCACATAATAGTCACCATCAACTGCTATCAGCTCTCCGTCAAGTCCGTCAATCGTTCCGATGGCAGTGTCACCATGTTTTCTGACTTCTGATATGGGGGTTGTGCCATCATAGACACTCTGGAGGAGGGCGTTGATGGTGGATACCTGATAGAGTGTGTCGTGTGTCTCTGTTGCACCGGGTTGTGCCGTAGCTGCCTGTGCCATGGAAGAGTTGATGATGAGACAGGCAATGATGCCCGCGAAAATACAAATTACGGCAATAAATAATATCTGCTGGTCATGTGGTTTCATTGATATACGTATCTGGTACGTGTTTCCTGTTAATGGTGTGGGATGTATCTCCCTGTCTGTGCAGATACTCCGGATGACTCGGAGGTACCGGCGACTGGGGTTTATGCAATAGCGGAAAAACGGCTGTTCTGTCTTTATGTCATCAGATCCGTTTGAATTAGCGGATGGTGTTTTAAATACGTCCTGTTAAAACCGGGACTGAGAAAACTGGTTCAAAAGAATAGAGGGGATGCAGAATTATTTCTGCAATAATCGGTATTCGGAAGAGGCTGGGCTCTTCCCTGGTGCATTAAACCGATTATCTGCGCCAGAAGCCACGGCCCATGCCACGGCCTCTGGCTCCTCTGCCCCGACCCATCCCAAATCCTCCACCTCTTCCCAACGGGAAGGCTGGTGTAGGAAATACATTCTCCTGTGATTCGGCTGCCGCTCCTTCTTCCGGTGCTACTGTTTCCGCAGGGGGGCAACGCCCCAAGCTGCGGCCTGTCCGTGCCCCACGTCCGGTGGGTCCGGTTCCGTCAAATCCTGGCATTTATAGAGCTCCTGTTAAACTGGATATTTATTGCACATATGTGCAATATTCCGGTTCGACAGACTATTATTGCTCATATGTGCATATTTATTCTTCCGGTTGCGGCAGGGTTTCATCCTGTGTATCCAAGAGGTGACATGTCTCCTGGTCGTTCTGTCCACAATCTGAGATGACAATGACCTTTCCTTCTGAGAGGGCATCAGCCACTTTCCTGCGGGCGGTATGAACATCGCGCCAGAGAGTGCGCCGTGAAACGTTCATCCGTTCCGCAGCGGATTCCTGGTCGAGCCCTTCGCTGTCGACCAGCCTGAAGGCTTCCAGTTCCTCCGGGAGGAGAGAGACTACCTCACGCGTGCGCTCATCCCTGCCGCAGCAGGGGGCATAGCAGCGCCATAGACCTTCATTCTCTATCATCCTGGCGCGCCGGGGCCGGCCACGCCGACGATTTCCTTTGCCGGCGCCATAATTCATTGTGAGATCTCCATCGCATCAGTGAGTCTCTTCCACGCCTCTTTCAGGCTCACTGCAGCAGGAGTCTCCATCCCTGCGACAGACTTGCCACGCCGGGCGGCTTCGATAACGGTCGGGTCGAAGGGGATGGTACCGAGGATCTCGATGCCTTCGCCGGCACAGTATTTCCTGACATCCTCCGCCCGTTCTTCATCAAGATCGGCCTTGTTGAGCACCAAAAACATCTGCACGCCAAACTGTCTGCAGATGGTGACGAGGCGCCTGAGGTCATGCAGGGCAGAGATGCCGGGTTCTGTCACGAGGACAACGGCATCGACACCGCTGATGGCAGAGATCACCGGGCAGCCAATTCCCGGTGGGCCGTCTATCAGAAATGCCGGTGCATGGGTATTGTCGCCCAGTGCGTCCTGTTTAACCTCGAAGACCAGCCGTCCGCTGGTGCCGGAGCCGGGGAAGAGTTCTGCGTGGAAGAGATGCCCATAAGGACTCTCTGAATGGCAGACCTCGCCGCTCTGGCGTTCGATGATCTCAATTGCATCTTCTCTGCAGACAATGGAGCATACGCCACATCCTTCACATTTCAGGGGGTTGACGTGATATATTCCGTCATCTCCCTGACCGATTGCATTGAACCGGCAGTATACTTCACAGATCCCGCATCCAACACACCGTTTCTTATCAATGACCGCACACTCCAGCCCCATGTATGGACGGCACTGGGTGTCTGTCGTCTCAAGGAGCAGGCTGAGATTTGCCGCATCGACATCACAGTCCGCGAGAAGCAGTTTTTCATCTGAAAAGACCGAAAAACCGGCGGCGACCATAGTCTTTCCGGTACCGCCTTTTCCGCTCATTACTGCAATGGTCTTCATGGTATGCCCCCTGCAATTGCAAGCGCATTCTCGTACAATTTGAAAAATGCCTCTCTCCACTCTCCTTTCTCAGAGCAGAGTATGGCACCCCTGTTTTGTATTGCTGCTATTTCGCGGTCAAAGGGTATGGTTAAGAGAACCGGGAGTCCTTCCTCTGCACAGAATTCGAGTGTCGGGGCGTCTTCGCCGTCGCTCCGGTTGATGACAACTCCTGCGGGGACACCCAGAGCTTCTGCGAGACGTGCGGCCCGCTTAAGATCAGCAAGCCCCGAGGGCGTTGATTCGGTGACAAGGATGCAGACATCTGCGCTTTCCATCGTCTCAATGACCGGGCAGGCACTGCCGGGCGGACCGTCAAGGACGGAGACCCCTTCCCATTCTCCTGCTTCCTTTGCAGCCTTGATGACAGCAGGTGCAGCGATCTCTCCTTCGTCCAGAATCCCTGAAATGACGGTGAGTGTGGATGAAGGCCGACTGCGAGTGATCATTCCAATCCTGCGTGGCACCTCTGTTATCGCGTCCACCGGGCAGGACAACATGCATCCTCCGCATGAATGGCAGAGATGGGGTTGAAACATCACGGTGTCTGTGAGAACTGAGATTGCTCCATACCGGCAGAATTCCCCACATGCACCACAGAGGGTACACGTTTCACTGTCCACTTCCGGCACCTTCACCGTCACCGGACCGTCGTTTTCGTCTTCTGGATAGAAGAGGTGGACATTCGGTTCTTCTGCGTCACAGTCAATGAGGGTGATCTCCTCCGACTGGGCGATGGTCCATGCGAGGTTCACAGAGACCATAGTCTTCCCGGTGCCGCCTTTTCCGCTGGCAACAACGATGTTCATACCAGAGGTAATGAATTTTCACTCCTTTCAGACGATACGCTTCAGCGTGCCTGCTTTGTATGCAGTATATGCATCTGCAACTGTCTTTGCCTCACCAAATGCATAGGTGGGGATGCCTGCCACTTCAAGTCCCTTGTTGGCATTGCCGCCGACCTGTCCGGTGACAACCACGTTGACGCCCTTTGATACAAGCATCTGGACGACCTTCGGTCCGACACCGCTTGCGTCATTTGCACTTGCGTTGTTGATGGTCTCAATGACCTCTCCGGTCTCATCGTTATAGACAACAAAGTAGGGTGTCCTTCCAAAGCGGTTTTCTGCGGCAGATTCTGGTGAATCTCCTTTTGATGTGATACATACTTTCATAGCGGATACTCTCCACACATGAATATTACTCATATGGGCATATATCTGTGCATATGGACATGCAAAAAATGGGATTTTTCCGTGTTCCAGATTCGCAGTTTTTTTCCATTCGCCACAATTCCTCTGGAATAAACGGAGGGTGGCAAAAGGATGGTGTTCTCTGTTTGGGGATTATCCACCGCCTGACGGGGGAAAGATGGCGATCAGATCATCTTCTTCAAGAACGGTTTCAAGTCCCTCAATAAAATGAATATTCCTGCCGTTCTTCAGGATGTTCACATATTTATGAAGTTCACCCGTCTCATCAAAAAGTTCGTTTCTGAGGCCGGGGTGTGCTGCCACAAGCATCTCCAGGAGTTTCCCCGTCGTGGTGCCGGGTTCAACGTCTACCCGTGATTCCTTGTCGATAAACTGACGCAGTGTTGCAAATGTCTTTACCGTCACCTTCATCTTTCTGCTCCGTTTCACCCTCTGCCCTGAGATCCGCAGTGTGGACAGTCTTTTAGGGGACTGACATGTATCAGGGCCGTCTCGCCCTGAAGGCCATCCCACATCAGGATTCTGTCGGTAAGAAGCGTCCCTTTCCCTAAGATACACTTGATCGCTTCTGTTACCTGTATGCTTCCGATAACTCCGGTTGTGGCAGAGAGTGCGGGGACTTTTTCTCTCGGAGGTGGATGGGGGACGATGCAGCGCAGACATGCTGAACAGCCCGGCACAATAGTTGCAACCTGCCCGTAGAATCCGTCAATGGCACCATGAATGAATGGTATGCCACAGTCTTCGGCTGCATCTGCAAGGATATACCGTGTATCATAGTTATCCATTGCATCAATAATGACATCCATGCCGTCTGTCAGCTGCATAGCATTTTCTTCGGTGATGACTGCGTTTACTGCTTCTGTTTTGAGATACGGGGTGATTCCTCTGATTCTGTCTTCTGCCACAAGAGCTTTTATTTTCCCGATATCTTTTGGCCGGTACAGTGTCTGGCGGTTGAGGTTTGAACGTTCAATCGTGTCGCAGTCTGCGATACGGATCGTACCGAATCCGGCAAATGCACAGTGGAGGGCAATTGTTGTTCCGAGTCCTCCTGCTCCGGCTACAAGTACTTTGGAACCTTTGAGTATTTCCTGTCCTTTCTCTTCCAGAATGGGAATCTGGCGGATAAACTGCTCTTTTTCTTCAGGTGTAAGCATGTATTGCCCGTGGCTTGGCAAGGCCAAGCTCTCTGAGTTTTTTGGGTGTCGGCACTCCTTCGTTGTCCCACCCACGTTCTGCATAATATTCGTCCAGCAGGGGCTGGCGTTCCCATACCCGCCCTTTCGGCGCACCGTCCTGCAGGGGTTCTGTCAGGAGGCGGTCCGGGAGTGTGTCGTCTTCTTTTGTGTATCCAACTTTAAGGTTAAAGAGTTTCTGGACATTCCAGATGCGTTCACCCACTTTCAAAAGCCCTTCTGCATTGATATTCATACCTGTTGTTGCAGAAAGAATGTCAGCGTAATCATCAGCGATCAGGGCAAATGAGGTGAAAAGGCAGAGGCCTGCTGCGTCAATTGCTGCGGTCAGGTCCTGGTATGTTTTTACCCAGAGTGCCTTTCCTGTGCTTATGTACGGGTCCAGTTTTTGAGGAGCACCAAACACTTCCTGTGAGATCAGATACCCGTAGACATGATCACCGCCCCGGACACTCGTGGCATACGCAAGCCCGTGCCCCTGTAGGCCCCTTGGATCGTATGCCGGCAGGTCCTGCATCTTTACGCTCATCGAAAGTTCCGGGTGGTCATGGCTGACTGCAAATCGGAATGAACCGTCAGCAAGTTCGGCGCCAAATCCCCTCCGGTGACCAATCTGGTCGATGAGATCCAGAAGGGTCGACCCATCACCGAATGTTGGCCCTTCGCTGAGGTATCCCTTTTCTTTCATCTCCATGGCGCACGCGATTGCACCTGCAGTCCCGATATTATCAAGGCCAAGTTTGTTGCACAGCCAGTTGGCTTGGGTGATAAGCGGCAGGTCGCTAATCCCCAGATCCGGCCCAAATCCCCAGACACCTTCATACTCCGGCCCTTCGTGCATTTCCCCCTCCACTTCACAGACACGGCTGCACTTGACGATACATGCATAACAGCCCTTCTCTTTCCGGAGAATAGTGTCCCTCATCCGTTCTCCGGATACATCGTCCGGATTCGGGAAGTTGCAGCGCTGGAAGTTTCGTGACGGAAGGATACCGTTTTCGTGGATGATGTTGACCAGAACCGATGTGCCATAGAGGTGCAGTGCATCACAGATGCCGTTTTCCTGAATTTTTGTACGAATCCTCTCTTTTACGGCATCCAGACGTTCCGTGTCTGCTACGGTGATTGGCATCTCTCCGGTTGCGACAATCGCCTTCAGATTTTTCGATCCCATCACCGCCCCGGCGCCCCCTCTTCCTGCCGCACGATCCCGGTCGTTGATCACACAGGCAAGCAAGTCCTGATTCTCTCCGGCAGGACCGATGCAGAGCACCCGTGCCTTGGGATCTCCGAGATCTTTTTGCAGTGCGTCTGTGGTTTCATGGGTCGTTTTCCCCCAGTAGTCTGCTGCGTCACGAAGTTCAACGGTTCCGTTCTCCAGATACAGATACGATGGTTTCGGTGCTTTCCCCGAAATAACAACACCATCAAATCCTGCTTTCTTCATCTTCCAGCCAAACACACCCCCGCTATTCGCTGACATCAACGTCCCGTTCAGCGGGGACTTTGTGGAAACTTCATACCGGTTTCCAAGTGGGATGCCGGTACCCGTGGTTGGGCCTGTCATGAAACAGATCCTGTTTGCAGGGTCCAGCGGTTCGGTATGAGGGTCCATATTTTCCGAGATTATGCGTGCGCCAAATCCCCTGCCCCCAATGAACTCCCGTTTCATCTCAGCATCTGTTGCCTGAATGGAGATCGTCCCCGTTCCTAAATCCACCCAGGCGATACTATTGGTGTATCCATCCATGGTTACTCACGAACGGTGTATTCTCCGGGGTTGGCAATATAGGTATTCCCGTGTTTCTTCCGTCAGGATGGGAGTATTAAGACACTTCTGAGCGCTCATTTTATCAGGGAATGCATAAATATGGAGACGGAAATATGATGGTGTCAGTCTTCTTCTTCATAGGACAGAATGACAGAAGAAGAAAGAGGAGGTATGATAATATTATGAAATATGTCAGGCAGACCCGCTGGGTCATTGTAGCAGTATTTATTTTTCTCACTATCTGTATGCCAGTCTTCGCACAGGAAGGGGCGGGCGCTGGTTCCGATCCGGGTTTGGGTGTTGGATACGCAGGTGAGTCTTCAGGCCAGAAGAATGTCAGCCTGCAGGAACAGGTCTCGATACGGGAACAGACAACGGCACGTGTTCTGGAATGCGGGCCGGATGAAGCATGCAATGCGACCAGTCTGAGGGAAATGGTTACCAGCCGAAACCAGGTGTATCAGGCAGAGACAAATGGTGCCGTACCTCCGGTGAATGTTACCGGGATGGCAGTGTATGCATTCCGTGCAGCGGCCCCGCTCACCGGTGCGAGTTCGCCTGATCTTGTCCGGCTTGCTGAAGAGATCAATGGTTCTGTCCAAAACGCAGTCCAATATGAAGCACAGATGCGTTCACAGAATGCGTTTATGGTCTTTTTGTTCGGGGGCGATCAGGCATCGGCGGATGCAATCATGCAGCATGTGATCCAGAACCGTGTTCGTATAGAAGAGATGAACCGTCTTATTGACGGGTGCGGCTGTGATCCCGAGACAGCAGCAATTCTCCGTGAGCAGGTGCAGGTGATGGAACTGGAACAGGCACGCTTTGAAGAGCTGGCAGCTGCGGAGAAAGCCAAACGGGGACTATTCGGCATATTTGGGTGAAGGGAACCGTTTCCGCGTACGGCGGAATCACTCGTTCATTCTTTTTTTCTCTGTCTCTTTCATAACGCAGATGTGTATCCCATAGAGGGGATATTTTTCTCGCGTTTCCGGGGATTTTTCGGAATACTCTTTGATAAAGGATGAAATAAATTCAGGAATTATGATGCGTAGAGGAGACGGTTCCGGGGAAAAACGCCTGCATATCAGAATCGCTGTGCCTTTGGATGGTGATATTATTGCTGCACGAAACGGTGAGATGGCGTTTGAGACGGAAGGGCATGTGCTTGATTCTGATACAGCCCGGAAAGGTGCGATGTCTGTCCTTGAAGACCCGGCAAAAGGATGGTACCTGGTGGCTGAACATGAAGGGGCAATTATCGGCCAGTGCATGATTACTCTCGAATGGAGTGACTGGAGAAACGGGCAGATCTGGTGGATTCAGAGTGTATATATTATTCCGGAATGCCGAAGGAAAGGGGTTTTCTCTGAGATGTATGCATGGATTGATGCTGAAGCACGCAGGCAGCCGGATGTCGTGGGGCTTCGCCTGTATGTGGAACATGAGAATCTGGCTGCCCGCGGAGCATATCGCATGCTTGGTATGGAGGAGGCGCCGTATGTCATGTATGAGGCGCTCTTTCCAGAATGTAGGGGCGGAAAGTGAATAGATACATCATGGATGTTGATTGATTCCGGGAAGATTTCCTATATTATTATCATTATTATTATGCTGACAATTTCAACATCTGTGCCAACGCCGAAACCGAAGTGAGGGTGGAGGGTTCATAGTATGTCGCGGTTCATCTTCTCATTTGGATTTCTTTATAGTATATCGTTTCCTGAAGGCTACCACAGTGAATGGGCACTCTCGAGAAGTGTCCTGAAATAATCCGGTTCAAGGGTTCCCTTCTTATGGCGGACGGACCGTTCGGTGATGGTCCTTTGTTCATGAATCAGAATATAGCTGTCTTCGAAAAGGTCAAGGCCACCTGCATGGAAATCATGGATTGCGCACGCAATGGCAGGCTTGTCTATCGGGCGCTTCGATGTAAAGGGGCATACCAGAAGGGTTCCTTCCCCGGTAACCGAGAGAATCACGAGCGGTCGTGGATATGTACTGTTTCCCAGACTAAATGGTGCCAGTATGACATCTCCCGGTCTGCAGCCTTTCATTCACATGAATCAGACTTCTGAGATGAAGAAATTCACGTCATCTGAGTGGGCTGGCGGCGTTGAGGGTGCCGTGTGATGTGAAGGTGATAGAACGGTGGTTGTACGTCAGGTGGAATCCCGTGCCATTTCAAAAGGATAAAATGGCTGGTGCTTCCCACTTTTTCAGGTGTACCGGTCTTTCTCCAGCACTGCGAAATGCATAAGATCTTCCGGTGTATGGAATAAGAGAGAGGCCGTGATACTGTCCGTGGGAGAAGAATAGGATGGAACAAGACTCAGATGAACTGTTGATACGCATTGCTACAAAAGATGAAGTTCCGGTGTTTATTGAATGGGCACGTCAGGAGGGCTGGAATCCCGGCATCCATGACGGGGAATGCCATTATGCGGTAGACCCGGATGGATGGTTTGTCGCGGAGACTGGCGGGGAGATCGTGGGTACACTGGTGGTAACCAATTATGATTCGATATTCTCTTTTGGGGGGTTCTACATTATCCGTGAAGATAACCGCGGTCATGGAACCGGGTGGAAGCTCTGGAACCATGGGATGAACCATGCAGGTGAGAGGAATTTTGGTGGCGACGGTGTCTATGAGATGCAGGACAAATATGCAAAGAACGCAGGGCTCATCTATGCATACCGGAATATTCGGTGGCAGGGTATCGCAGGCGGACGAGGGCAGCCGGATCTGGTCCCTGTAGGGGAATTGCCACTGAGTATGCTGGCCGCGTATGACCGTGAGCATTTTCCTGCAGAGCGCTCCCGTTTTATTGAGAAATGGATTTCACCGGATACCACACTAGCACTTGCATATCTTCACCCGGATGAATCCATTGGTGGGTACGGAGTAATTCGCCGCTCGTATGAAGGAAATAAAATTGGCCCGATATTTGCTGATACACCTGATATTGCAGAGAGTCTCCTTGAAGGGCTCACTGAATCAGTGGTAGGTGAGGTATTCTTCTTTGATACTCCTGAACCAAACGCTGCCGCGGTGGGAATGGCGCGAAAACGGGATATGACAGAGGTTTTTGAAACTGCAAGAATGTACTCCGCGAATGTGCCGGTGCTTCCGATGCATGAGATATTTGGTGTCACTTCATTTGAGTTGGGATGATTCGCGAGGCTATCTTTCTGAGTCGGATGCTGTGCATTTTCCATGATATAAAAAAACAGATTCCTATTTCCCATCCGACATTTTCACACTCTAATCTGATATTTGTCTTGAATTGAGTGCATGGCATATGTTTATTTGTATGTATATTGAAGTGTTTTTTGAGGCATAATGGTGCCATGCATAGATATTCTCCGGAACTTGATCGCATAAAGCAGATACTCAGACAGAATCGACGGGGGCTGAGTATCACTGAAATATCTCGTAAAATTGGGATAAACCGGAATTCTGTGGCAAAATATCTGGATGTGCTTCAGATTGCCGGTGAGGTGGAGGTGAAGAAGGTTTGTACAGCAAAGTTGTACTTTATTTCAGACCGTGTCCCTCTATCGGAGATGCTTAGTCTAACCTCCGATGCTATTCTTGTAATCAGCGCTTCAGGAGTTATTGATTTTGCAAATTGCCGGTTTCTTGGAATAGAGGGATGGCAACTGGATGAGATTGCCGGTAAAAAACTCTCCGAGCTTTCGTTCTCTCTAATCGATGAGGATATTATGGAGAAGGTTTCTTCTCCTATCCCCGGCGAGATATTTGAAAAAGAGATCACTGTGAAGGATGAGGGCGGTTCGCAGATATTCAGGGCCAAATGTATCGGTACCGTTCTTCCGGACGGTGGCAGGGCAACGACCCTGATATTTGAGGATGTCACCGTGAAACGTGAATGTCAGGCACGCCTGAGATTGAAAGAGGCGCTCTATCGGGCGGTTGTTGAAGATCAGGCTGAATTTATTATTCGGTACAGTCCTGACAGGACTATTTCCTTTGTAAATGATGCATACTGCAGGGCATTTGGTCTCGATCGTCTGGAGGTACTGGGGACGGTCTTTGCTCCTTCCATACCGGCAAAGTATCAAAAAATTGTCACTACTCAGTTGGCCAGATTAACGCCCGATAATCCGGCAATATCATTTGAAAATCCGGTGATTATGCCGGATGGGGAAGAGGCATGGCATTATTGGACAAACCGGGCAATATTTGGTGATTCTGGTGATCTTATTGGCTACCAGTCTGTTGGACGGGATATCACAGAGCAGGTGAAGATTCAAAAAGCAAAATGTGAAATTGTGGAAGAACTTACTGCGCTCTCTGATTTCTCGAGCGGGCTTGTGATGCTTTCCGCACATGAAGACATCTGTTCTTATGCTGCAATGAGCATCAGAAAGATTGCTCCGTCTTCACTAATGCTGTATTTTATCATTCATGATGGATTTTACCATCTCAGGGCTGTTTCAGACGGAAGAAACTGGCATGACAGGCAGGCGGTAGTCACTCTGAATAATGCAAAAGGAATGCGCTTTCCATGCCCGGTGGAGATTGTTCATTCCATATCCACACCGACTCTGGAGCGATTTCCTGATGGGTGTGCTGTTCTCTTCTGTGATGGAATAGATGATGAGCTGGGAGGAATCATTAGTGAGTTGCTGCAAAAGCAGACCTGCCTTTCAATGGGTATTATCGCCGGAATGAATATTATAGGCACCTGCCTTTTATTTTCCGGGAAAAATTACCCGCTACGTTCTTTGCCTCTTATCGAAACAATGGTTAATCAGGCTGCTGTTATGATACAGAACAATTACATGTTACAGTCTATGCAACTGGCTGAAACCCGGTATGAAAGTCTGCTGGATCATTCACCCAGTATGATAGGGATTCATGTGGGTGAGAAAATAGTGTATGCAAATCCCCGTCTCAGGGAGTTTCTAGGTGTGTCTGTTGATGAGAATGTGGTTAATTTACCTATCAGTAAATTCGTTCACCCTGAAGTTCTGGAGTTAGTCCGCGAAAGGGTGGCTCATGTATACTCAAAAGGTGAGGCAGCACCTCCGATGAAAGAACGGTTAATTGATATCAATGGAAGCGTGAAAGAAGTGATGGTGTTTAGTCTTCCTACCGTGTATCACGGAAAACTGGGATGTGAATTTAATATCCAGCCTCTTTCGTGATATAGGACATTTTCTTATTGAATGCATAAAGTATAGCAACTGATGGTACCTGTTCTTGTGTGCAGGAATCCTTGAGAGGGGTGGGTGGAGGTTCGTGAACAGGTATTTATGTTGGGGATGCAGGTGAACTGCTCTCGAAAGATCAAAAAAATTGTAGGCACATCTCCTCTGTGCGGGTAATTGTTATTCGTGTATGATCCCCTGCATCACCCGTTTCTCCATTTCTTCTTTTTTCCGGTGCCGGTGATGGATGAGAATCAGAATACATCCTCCGAGGATTATGATTGCAATAGTGAGTGGGTTGATGAAGTCTGCTGTCAGAAGAAACAGATTGGCCTGCGCCTGAATGAGATTTGGGTCGAGTTCAATGGCAGCTTCATATTCTGATATTGCCTCCTGCCGCAATCCCAGATGTTCCAAAGCGACCCCTTTGTTATAGTGTATTTCAGCAATATCCGGATAGAGTTGGAGCGCTTTGTCATAATACACAACTGCTCCCTCATAATCTCCGATATCTGCACATGCAACCCCGGCATTTGCATATCCAAATGTATTGGGAAGGGTACCTATATCTGCTGTTCCCACCCCGACACAGAATGCGACGATACTCAGTATCGCAAGAGCTATCCGGCAGCCACCCATACTGCCAGTGTTTCTCATATATATCTCCTGTTCCTGAATGGGGGTAGATATATATTATATGTTGTGGTGCGGGGGAATTTTTACTGAAATGATGATGTGATGAGATGACAGCGTATTTTATAGGGGGCACAGCCAAATATTCAGTTACTGGATGTTTGTCCGGTATGGTATTTGTGAATACATATGAGCAGATTAGAGGATTTGGTAGAGATTGCATATCCCGGGGAGCCCCATTGTCCTATCGTGCTGCTGCTTGATACATCAGGTTCGATGTCTATTCATGGCAAAATAGAGGAGATGAAAGATGGGCTGCGGGCCTTTAAGGAAGAGTTGGGTTCTGATGTTCTAGCCCGAAAACGTGTTGAAATCGCGGTTGTTACATTTGGTGAAACGGTCGAGGTGGCACATCCGTTCTCTCTTGTCGATGCGTTTACTCCTCCGGAGATCTCCGCTGCCGGATTAACCCCTATGGGAGAGGCGATACTGTGTGCCATTACGTTGATAAAGGAGCGAAAAGAGCAGTACCGGACTGCAGGAATCGATTCATACCGGCCGTGGATCTTTCTGGTTACGGACGGGGAACCGACGGATATGTACGGGGGGGACGCTCTCTGGGAAGAAGTTACTGGTGCCATCCGGACTGGCGAGGAGAATGGTGAATTTTTCTTCTTCCCTGTGGGTGCGGAGCCTGCTGATATGAAGATCCTTGCTGCCATCTCTCCTCCCGGACGAGATCCTGTGCGGCTCAGGGAGAATCGATTCTCCGATATGTTTGTCTGGCTTTCCCGAAGTCAGGCGAAGGTTTCCACATCTGTGACTGGGGACCAGGTTATACTGGAAGACTTCTTCGGTCCCGGAGGATGGGGCGAGCTTCCCCTGTTTTGATTTTTTTTTGAATGTGTGGTTTGGGATGTCTGTTCCACCCCCTGTCGGATGCCGGTACCGGATCTCCGGTGCTGCGGTTGCCGGGTTGTCTCATCAGTCTGAGGGTAGGCTCTGTGAGGATATATGGGAAGGTGCAGTCTTTGGCGTGGCGGGCGCAGCGGTTGCTGTCGCAGACGGGCTGGGAAGTGCACCGCATGGCAGGAGGGGTGCAATGGTTGCTGTGTCAGCCGCCATCGAAGCCCTTTCGGTATTTTTTATACCTGGGCCGGACGGGGAAGGGTGCGATGCAGAGCATGAGCCAAATCACGCGATGGTGCGTGGCGCCTGCAGAGCTGCCCATAATGCGGTTTTCAGATATGCGTCTGCCTGTAATATTTCATCCCGGTCGTTTGCCTGCACCCTGATTGTGCTCCTCTGGAACGGGAATCAGGTTACCACGGCACGGATCGGGGATGGGGCGGTTGTCTGTCTGCAGGGGGGTGAGCAAATTCTCCTTTCGGCCCCGCAGGAACGCAGGTATGTAAATGAAGTCGTGCCGCTTACCGATGAAGGGTATGAGGATGCCTGTGTAATCTCATCCGATTTGTCGTGTGTTACGGCGTGTGCAATTTTCACTGATGGATGTGAACGGCTTTTTCTGGAAAAAAAACCGGATGGCTATCATCCCCATGAACCATTCTTCCTGCCGTTTTTTTCGGCAATTGAACCGCTTGCAGGTACTCCGGAAGGGGACCGTGCTATTGCTAACCTTTTGGTATCAGATAAGTTCATATCCTTTTCAGAAGATGATAAGACTCTGGTTGTTGTAACAACAAATGAAGGGAGTGGTGAATATACTGGATAAACGTGTTGTGTATGATGTTTCAGGGACAGCTATTAACCTGTCAGGGCCGTTAAAAGCCGGCGGTGAGGGTGAGATATTTTCTATTGACGAGAGCCCCGGTTATTGTGCCAAGATATTTTATGAAAACCGGTTAACTGCGACTCTTTTTCAGAAGGTTACAGCAATGGTGACAAATCCGCCTGATGCGGGTCTCATTGACTGCAGGGAAAAACATGGGTCTGTTGTGCTGGCATGGCCGGTTTCTCTCCTCTTTGATTCTCCTTTGGGTAGCAGGAATTTTATTGGATATACGATGCCTCTTGTTGATACTGACCTTTTTCGGGAAGCTCACTCCTATTATGATCCGCAGGATCGCATCCAAGAGTATGGCGGCGCCTTCTCGTGGCGGTATCTTCTTACGGCCGCCTATAATATTGCAACCGTAACCGATGATATCCACCGGCACGGTCACTGTGTGGCTGACTTTTCCGGTAGAAATATTCTGATCGCCCGCACTGCAGCAGTTGCTGTTATTGACTGTGATTCGTTCCAGATCCGTGATGCCACGTCGGGACGTGTTTTCCCGTCTGCTGTAGGAACCGGGGAATATTTGCCACCCGAACTTCAGGGGATCAATTTTTCAGAGGTCCGTCGTGACCGCTATCACAGTGATCTCTTTGGGCTTGCTGTGATGGTATTTAAACTTCTCATGGGAGGTGTGCACCCGTTTCAGGCGGGCGGTGATGGTGTTTCTGCTTTTCCGGGGATTGAACAGAAAATACAAAATGGTGTCTTTGCCTTCGCTTCACCGAACGATACTATTTACCCCCCATCATTTGCACCGGATTACCATATTCTCCCTCCGTCAGTTCGCAATCTGTTTTCGCGATGCTTTGTTGATGGAATCAGAGAACCTAAGCTCCGTCCGTCTGCCGGAGAGTGGAAGGACTGCCTGCTCTCGGAGATTATGGCAATGAAACATTGCAGGGTGAACACCAACCACTGGTTTGGCGGCCATCTTGGGGTGTGCCCGTGGTGTGGGCGGGGCGATGCAGATCTCTTTCCCGTGGAAGTACCTTCCCGCATCGGGAACGTGAGTATTGAAGTGAAAGAAGATGCCACAGGATGTATGGACATTCCATCTCATGATGAGTTGTGTCAATCTTCCGCTATCTCGTCCCCATCCCCGGTTTATGATGTGCCTCCCCCCACTGAAGCACATGATACTGCCTCTGGTCTCTATGGTGGTGAGGATACTAATTCCGGATCCGGTAATGACGGCGGAAGAGGACCGGAAGATACCCCCGAAACACCGTCTGCTCCTGCAATCCTGCTCCCCGAACCCCATGTTACGATGCATAATCTGGCCCGGAATATCACCATTCCCTGCCGTCTGCCGGTGAGTGTTGCCGGGGACGGTCCGCTTCTGATTCATGTGGCTGCTGATGTACCCTGGATTGAGATTGCAAATACAACGGTGCCGGTTGAGGGAGACGGGGTGGTGCATGTCACTCTCAATACCGGCAATATGGGTAGTAAGGGGTTCCAGAAGGGACGGGTTATGCTGCGTGCGGGTGATATCCGTGAGGAAATATTTTTGTTCGTATCCGTCCAGCCCGAATTATGAGTGTATTTCAGCCGAATACGGTGTATGTAATTGCTGCGATTAGTGTTCCTGCACATAAGAGCGGCACAGTGTATCGCATGAAGACGTCCTGCACACTATCGCCTGTGGTCCGGCGTATGAGCCAGAAGAAGGGGTCGGTGAAGAAACTGAACATCATGCATCCGGCGGCAGTCATCAGGATAAGGGGTACCGCGGCAACTGCTGAGGTGATCTCTGTTCCTGCAAGAAGAGATGCGGTTATGACTGCCGATACCACCCTTGATCCCTGTGCTGCCTGGAAGAGTGCTGCAATGACAAAGGGAATCAGGATTGCAGGGAGGATGGTGGTGAGTGACGGGAGGGCGGCGGCGATGCCCCCTTCCGCGGCGATCACTGCCCCGAGACCGCCTGCACCGCAGAGATCAAAGATAATGATCCCCGCATGTTTTGTGCCCGATTCAAGTGCAGGAATGCGGGATGCTGCGGGCGAGACCAGAATTGCTCCACAAAGGCCGGTTAATAGGGCGATGTTGATGTTTGCGAGAATGGAAAGTGGTGCGACCAGATGGCCCGCCGCAAGACAGGCGACCGGCAGAATGACGGGTATCCACGCCTGCCTGCGACTACCCGGAGCTATTTCTTCGCCCTCCTGACTGCCGGTACTGCATGCATGGTACCGTCCGGCGAGGTACACCATGATGATGAGTGCAAAGAGTGAGAGAGGGAGTGCCGCCTGCAGGTAACTGCCTGCGTTGAAATCTCCCTGTTTCAGACTATTTGTTATTGCATAGGTGACGGGAAGCGGGTAGAGAAAAACAAATGAAATGACGGAACCGCATGCTGCTGCATAGTAGAGTGATGTGGTGCAGTGCAATTTTCTGCGGATGCCTGCGAGTACCGGCGTGAGGACAATAAACGGGGTGATGCAGCACATCATCGGAATTGAGAGAAGGTATCCGGCGAGACCTGCAGCAGAAACCGGACGGTGGGCAACCTGCCCGATATCTTCCACAATACGTTCTGCACCCCCGTCCTGTTTCAGGAATTTCGCGATGACGGATCCACAGTAGACAGGTATTCCCAGGAGTGCAAAGAGTACTCCCGCACCGCCTGTAAATGCCGTCACCGCCGATTCACCCATCCCGGTTAGCAGGGCAAAGAGAAGGGCTCCACCGGTAAGAGTGAGAAACGGCGGGATAGCATGGCGGGTGGCCACAATCGCGATTGCCGCTATGGCGATGAGAAGTGCGATGACGGGGCCCATATTATAATCCTGATTGTGTCCGCCTTCTTATCCGTTCCTCTGCACAGTCGCAGTAGTCATTGTCTATCTCAAATCCAATGTAGTGCACACCGAGGGTAGTGCACGCAAGGGCGGTATTCCCGATACCCATGAAGGGGTCACAGACAACACTACTGGTGGTATGGCCGTGCAGGCGTATACACATCTCCGGCAGTTTCTCCGGGAAACTGGTGGGGTGAGGCCGCGATGAACGGATGGTTTTGTACGGGATAAACCAGACATTCCCGCGGTCCCGCAGGTCTTGTGTTGCCTGTTTCCAGCGGCCGATATTAGTCTTGTCCTGATACTTCACCCCGACTGCAAGTTTATCCAGTTTTGTGGTGCCTTTCGGGGTGAAATGAAAAATATGCTCGTGGCACTGGCTGAGGTATCGGTCTGAGTTGACCGGTTGATAATGCCCGACGGAGATGTCATCTCTGATAGCATCATAATTGCCTGCATCTTCTTTTGCGATGGAGACGGACTTCACCCAGTGGATCACATTCTGGAGAACGTAATCTTCACGAAATTCCTGCATGACGTCATAGGGCACCCATGGTTCTCGTGGTTTTCCGCCGATATTGAGGAAAAATGAGCCGTCATCGCGGAGGATGCGGCGTGATTCATGTGCAACCCGGTGCATCCACGCAAGGTATTCTTCATAGGGCATGGTGTCATCGTGGGTTGCATATGGTTTGCCGATATTATAGGGGGGCGAGGTGACAATAACGTCCACAGTGCCTGCTTGCATCAGTTTCATGCCTTCAAGGCAGTCCATCCGGTAAATCCGGTCGGTTTCAATGGATGACGGTATATTCATGCACACCCCTGTTACTCACTGGTATATTTCCCGCTCATCAGATTTATGAGGCGTGATTGGTGATGTCTGGTCAGCAAAGAAAGGTGCAAGTATTCCCGGGAGAAACATATCAACAGGTGAGAGTATCTCAAAAGCAGTGCTTCAGAAACGGCTTACGGGACTGGAAGAGGAGCGTGCGCTTCTTGACGAATATCCGGCAGAAGAGTATGCGGAAATAGTCCGGGATACGGGTTTTTCCTGTACATGCTGTGGGCGTTGCTGCACAAAGGAGGTCAATGACCATGTATTCTTACTGGATGAGGACGTACGCCGCATCCGGCCGGTGCACCCTGATGTGCTGGTCCCGGCACCGTATTTTGAGGCATGCGACCAGAACGGCAGGTTCTATGTCTCCGGGTATGCCCTGAAGACACAGGATGGGAATCTCTGTACGTTTCTGGACGATTCCATGCGGTGTCGTATCTATGCAGACCGTCCACTGATCTGCCGGGTATACCCGTATATGCTGCATCGTGAGGAGAATGCATCCGGAGACCTGCGCTGGTGCCATCTCTCCGGTCTGAATACGCATGGGGAATACAATGAATCGATCTCACCTGAGGACGCGGCATCCATTGCTGAAGAGACCATCCGCTACGAAAAGGCGTACCTCGATCAGCAGATTGCATTCTTCCGGGCACTCCTTGATCTCTTTGAGAAAGAGGGATTCCGGTATGTCCGGCGGACGTATGACCTTGCAATGCGGGATTTCTGTCGGGGTGAACCGGTGCGTGTCATGGTCTTTTTTGATGGGCGGTTTGAAGAGGCGGTTGTCTCCCGGGATATGTATTGACAGATCAAAAAACTCTTTTTACGCACACCATTTTTTTGTTTCCCGCCCTGATGTATGTATAGATGGGGAAACATTCACGGCTTGAAAAGATGGGTATCTTTGTCCTGCTCATTGCAGGTATCTTTGGTGCTTTGAACTACAGTGATGAGATCTCGCAGGTTGTTCCATCCGGCATATTCGCTCCGGATGATGAGGGACTTGTTGTGGGCGCATTCAATGTGCAGGTATTCGGCACAACAAAGGCTGCACGGGAAGATGTGATGGATGTGCTGGGAAAGACTATCCGGTCGTATGATCTCATCGCAATCCAGGAGATTCGTGACAGTTCGGGAACGGCACTACCTGCGCTCCTGGATGAGGTGAACAGCGACGGGTCACAATATGCATATGTGGCCTCTGATCGGCTGGGCCGGACGGTATCAAAGGAGCAGTATGCCTATTTCTATAATATGGAGACCGTGCGACTGGTGGGTGCTCCCCGAACCTATCCGGAGCCGGAGGGGTCCGACCCGTTTCACCGCGAACCGTTCATTGTCCGTTTTGTTGGAATAGAGGACCCGGTGGGTGCAGTCTGTGTGGTAATTCACACCGATCCCGATGAAGCGACAGAAGAGATTAATGCCCTTCCTGCAGTTGTGGACTGGATCAACACCACGTATCCATCTGAACCGGATGTGATCGTGATGGGGGACTTCAATGCAGATGGGACGTATTTTGACGAGGAATCTGATTCTCCGTTGCGTGCGCCGGTATATCACTGGCTTATTGGAAATGATTGTGACACTACGACCGGTGATACGGTGAGGACCTATGACCGGATTGTCATCACCCGGTCTCTGGATGATGAGTATACCGGGACTGCGGGTATATTCCGGTATGACGACCTGTTTGGAGTCGCACCTCCTCTCCTGACCGGTGTGTCTGATCATTACCCGGTGTACGCAGTGTTTTCTACGAGTGATACGGCGGATTCTGCTGTAGAGTCATTCCTCTCCAACCTGACACTTGCTCTGCCGGACATACCGGTTTCCGCTGTTCCGACGGAGCCTGTTCCCTCTCCTTCTGACAGCGTGGAAATTCCAACGAAAGCGGTGCAGTCGTGGAATGTGGTGATCACCGGTGTCAGCCCGGTGGACGAATGGGTGGCCATACAGAATACCGGCACCGGGACTGTGTCACAGGATATGACAGGATGGGTGCTTACCGATGATACCGGTAGCAACCGGTATGCCTTCCCAAACTATTCCCTGAGTCCAGGTGAGATGGTCACTGTATATACCGGGACGGGTGAACCAACAACGGACGCTCTCTACTGGGGACGAATGCAGGACGTCTGGAACAATGACGGTGACGTGGCATATCTGTATGAGCCGGATGGTCTGCTGGTGTCATCGTATCCGGTCAAAGCGGTATAAAATACACTTTCACCCCGCCCGGCAGATATTTATGAAGGGATACAGGCAAGTAGTAAATGGGGCGGAGGACACCCCCATTCAACACCTCTGCATGCGAGGGGAATTCACCGCTATTTGGTTCCTCCCGTATGATTAAGTCTGCTCCAGACTTCCAATTTACCCCTCCTTTCTTTTTGCACTGGCTGCAGGTGATTTACAGGATATTCATTCTTCAATGTCCTGGATTTACCCGGATGCATTCATTATCCTGTGTGAAATTACTGTCACTGAAACGCAATTTCAGCCGGGCCGAAAATCTGATCCCGTGGCGATTGCCGGATTTCTGGAAGAAAAGAGATTACGGGCTGTTTTGGCCCACACTTAGTTTCTGAAAATAACTTGTATTGCGCAGGACTCGGCTTCAAAGAAATCTTTACAGAATTCCGCCATGACTTCAGGAGGGTATTCCTTACAGCTGAAGATATCGAGGTATGCCGCATTTGTTTCATTGGCAAAGTGTCCTGATATCAGGGAGGTTTCAATCAGCTGGGTCATGGAATATCCGGCAACCCGGTCATTTGGACCGAAATGAACGACCTGTGTTTCACCAAATCGTTTCATATCAATGAGTTCACACAGCTGCGCTACGAACTCACGAATCTTTTCCGCATCCCGGATGGTCTCCGGGTTACATTTCTTGAGATCGACTGCGGTCGCAAGACCCCATGCATCCGTCTCTCTGAACTGTCTGATGATTCCTTCATCAGATGTGGATACTACTGCTACCTGTTCCATGTCTACTCCGACATAATGTTGTATCAATACATCATTTAATCGTAGATTTAATGGTTTTGTTGATTATAATCGCGCGGAAAACTGATTATTCTTCATATATTGCTTTAAATTTAAAAAATATCTCAATTTATTTTTATTTTCAAAATTGATCCAATTAAAACAATTTTTAAATTTCTTTTTTTATTATGAATTTAATTCGATATATTTGAATTTGCCATTAATGAACCAGGTACGCCCACGGGAGTTTTAAATCTTCTGTGGCAGGATGACAGAAGTGATGCGTGACTGGATATTCATGCGCAGACTGGGATCTGTGATGTCTGTATCCCGACCCTGTGCGGGCTTTTCTTCAGGCAGTCAAAGAGGGGTGCCGCAATTATGGGACATATGGGTAAAAATTAGGGGGATGTGGTGATGGTCAGAAGATATGTACGGACTGTGCCATAACAGTAAGATATACTCTGTCCCCGATCTCTGCACAGAGTGACTGCCACCCTTGTCGTGTGACTGCAGCAATGAAGGGCAGGCCGGTATCAACGGCGATTCGCACCATTGATCCGTTATCTGAGACATCCGTGATGACGCCTGCAAAGGAATTTCGTGCAGTGGAATCAACCTGGGTGCAGGAGACCATGATATCTTCCGGACGAATAGTGACGGTGACATCGTGAGAACTGGTGCACAGCGATGAACAGATGAGGTGTGGGCCGTCTGTCCCGTTCACCGTGACTTTTGAGAGTCCGTCTGTGTTCATGCAGGTGCCACTGAAGATATTTTGCACACCGACGAATTCTGCAATAAACGCTGAATTCGGATGCCGGAACACCTCGTCCGGTGTCCCTACCTGCATTACCTTACCATTGTGCATCACTGCCACCCGTGAGGCAAGAGAGAATACCTCCTCAAAGTTGTGGGTAATATGAATGATTGTTGTCTTATAGGCTGCATGCAGGCGTCTTAGTTCAACCCTGAGACGATCCCGTGTCTGACCGTCCAGTGCACTCAGGGGTTCGTCTAAGAGCAGGATAGACGGTTCAAGGATGATGGCCCGGGAGATGGCTGCACGTTGCTGTTCTCCGCCGGAAAGGGTTTCCGGGTAGCGGTGGAGCAGGTGACCAATGCCAAAGATATCTGCCACCTCAGCCACTTTTCGTGCAATTTCATCCACTGGACATTTCCGGTTCTTCAGGCCGAATCCGATATTCTCTGCAACAGTCAGGTGAGGAAAGAGCATGTAGTCCTGGTATACCATCGTGATGTTTCGTTCACGGGGAGGTACAAAGGTCACGTCGCGGTTATCAAGGGATACTGTGCCGGAATCGGGGGGATAGACACCTGCAATGGTCTCCAAAAGGATGGTCTTGCCGGCCCCGGTAGGTCCGATGATGACAAAGTACTCGCCATCTTCGACGGTGAGAGAGACATCGTCGAGGATGAACTCGCCTAAATCTTTTGATATGTGTTCTATTGTCAGCATGATGTTCACCCGGCTCAGAATTTAGCCGATCCTCCGAAGTATTCGAAGATATAGAGTGATACCACCGATATTACCATCAGAATGATTGCAGCAGATATGGCCATCTCCAGTTCTCCGCAGGACATGTTCAGGAAGAGAGAGATGGGTAGTGTTTCGGTCTTCATCCGTGTGGCGCCCGCAATCATCAGGGCAGCACCGAATTCACCGATACCCTTTGCCCAGGTGATCACCGCACCTGCAAGAAATCCCTGCACAGCCATCGGAAGGGTCACCCGCCAGATCGCCTGGAGGTTCGTACAACCGAGGGTGCACGCCACATATTCATATCGTGGTGAGATATCGGTGAAGGTGGAACGCATGATCCGCAGCATAAATGGCATATTAACAAAGAACTGGGCAATGATGATGCCAAGGGGGGTGAAGACAAAGACGATGCCGATGGACTCCAGGAAATCGCCGATTGAAGTTGTCCCGAAGAAGAGCAGAAGTCCCACACCTGCGACAAGTGGCGGTAATGCAAGGGGAAGATCGAGAATGGTGCTCACGAAACTCTTTCCCCAGAAATCATATCGGGCCAGCGCATAGGCGGCAGGGACTGCAATCAGTACACACAGGAGCGTTGATACAATAGATGTGGCAAGACTGAGGTAGATGGCAAACTGGATCTCTTTTGACATCAGGGATTCAATCACTGCGGCGGGGGACGGGTGGGTTACCACCAGAAGCAGCAGAGCGATGATAAATGCAGTGAGCACAAGGCCCACTGAAATGGTGACAATCTTCACCCAGTTGCGTCGCAGGTCACTTTTCACGATTGGTCCTTTCCTTATCTCTGAGGCCTTTGGGAGTTGCATTCCACGCTCCGATGTCATCCATGTGGGTATTATCTACCCATCCGTTCTCGACCTCTTCGCGGTGGTCAAACTGGTAAACATAGGGTTTTATATCGAGAAGTGGCGTTCCGTCCAGAATGTCCACCTGTTCGATCTCGAGGATGTTATCGTGCACATCAAGAAGTCGCACGATAGAGATTCCAATGGGGTTCGGGCGGTTGAAGTGGCGGATGGCAAAGATGCCACGCTCCTTCTCTCCGTCCAAAAATGGCTTCTGTGTCAGGTTCTTTCCGGTAGCACGGTCAAAGTGATACAGGAGGATCAGATGGGAAAACGATTCGATGTCACGCAGTCCTTCTGCAAACTCTTCAAAGACTTCAACCTGCCCACGTGACGGGTTAAATATCCCCTGAATCGGGGTGTTCTCATGTTCCGTGTGTTCTGAGTGGATGATGCCGATTGGTTTGAAAATAATATCTGTCATATGATATTCCTCTTACCTCATATTTTGAATGGTTCACACTTAATGGGCGGTTTCGTGCGGTCTTTTTCTGTATAGAAATGCCCGGCAAACCTCATTTGCTTCTCAGGTTCTGTAGATGTCATGCAAGATTATTCCTGTTATTTTGAAAAGGAGAAATGTTTCAGGCATCCCCGTACTTCTCAGATGGGTATGTCTCAAATCCGTGTTTCACAAAGATGGCTTTTCCCTCATCAGATGCGACGAAGTCAGCAAATGCCTGTGCCTCTGTGGGTTTATCAGAAAATGACAGGGTGCCCACCGGAACTACCTTGATGAACCCTTCTTCCTGTGGGATATCCACGTGTTCGATGTCAGAGTTGTCGAGGAGGTCTTCCCAGATGATAGCGGCATCCGCCTGCTTCATGTTCATATATACCAGGAGTTCGTTCACGGTGCCTGACCGGACGACGATGTTGTCCTGCAGTTCTTCCCAGAGTCCTGCCTTCTCATAGATCTTCTGGGTGGCCTTTCCGACGGCATTGCCGGTGGGTTCACCAATAGCGACCTTTACCCCGTCTTCAGTGAGGTCTTTCAGGCAGGTGATATTCTGTGGGTTGCCCGGTTCAACGGCGATTGCAAGCACGTGATAGATGACATCCTCGCTGTTGTTGATATAGCCCTTTTCAGCAGCAGAATCGATATATGCACGTGCACCTGGCATGTAGCAGTCCCCTTCCTGGAGCAGTTCCATCTGGGAGAGGAGTTGTGCTGAACCGCTGTAGGTGTATTTGATCTCGGTGCCGGTCTTTTCCTCGTAGACCTGTGCAATTTCGTCCATTGGGTCACGGAGCCCTGCACCGGAGTACACGATCAGCGATTTTTCTTCAGTGCTTATCTGTACTGCATCAGTTGCAGGTGCTGCATCTGAGGTGCATCCGCAAACCATGCAGAGACAGAACGCCGCGATAATGGCGCATACGATCCCGTATTTTCTACTCATGTGAGTAATAATTGGACGTTTTTTTTAAAATGTGATGAGTTTTACCTCTGAGTTTATAATATTAAATTAATATCATTATTTTTGGTATGTTTCCCTTTGTTCCGTTTTGGGAAAATCTGCACGCTCCGTGATTTTGTAGAATCTGGGTGGATAATGAACCGGTGGCCGCACCGCGCCTGCAGGTTTAGTGCCTCTGGTGGTAGAAAAAATGTGGGAAAAAAGAATTATGCATTCTCGTACTTTGCACAGGGGTAGCATTCAAATCCGTGCTTCACAAACATTGCCTTCCCCTCGTCTGATGAGACAAAATCAGCGAATGCCTGTGCATCTGCAGGATTTTCAGAGAATGAGAGTGTGCCGATAGGGATCACCTTGATGAACCCTTCATCAATCGGGATGTCCACCTGTTCAAGGTCTGAGTTGTCGAGGAGGTCTTCCCAGATGATTGCAGCATCTGCCTGGTCCATGTTCATGTACACCAGGAGTTCGTTGACTGTTCCGGACTGTACCACGATGTTGTCCTGCATGTCCTCCCAGTATCCTGCACTTTCCAGCATCTTCTTAGCAGATTTTCCAACGGCAGGGCCGCTCGGTTCGCCGATTGCGACACGCACATCGTCCTTTGTCAGGTCTTCAAGACAGGTGATGTTCTTCGGGTTGCCGGGTGCGACGGCGATGGCAAGCACGTGATAGATGGTCTTCTCGCTGGAGTTGATGAATCCCTTCTCGTCAGCAGAGTCGATGTACGACTTTGCACCTGGCATGTAGCAGTCTCCTTCCTGGAGGAGCTCAATCTGGGAGAGCAGTTGTGCTGATCCACTGTAGGTGTACTTGATTTCAGTCCCGGTCTGTTCCTGGTAGACCTGTGCGATTTCGTCCATTGGCTCACGCAGCCCGGCGCCGCAGTAGACCACGAGGGATTCTGCTGATTCTGTCTCTCCTGCAACCGGAGTGGTGTCTGCAGGTGTGGTATCGGATGTGCATCCGCATACCATACAGCAGGCAAGCGCTACAACAAGGAGCACAGCCACGAGATAATTTCTACTCATATGCTCATATGTGCCATTTATGGGCCAAAAAGAAGTATGACTTGTGTTGGAGTTAAGCAGTTTCCATTTATTTGTGTGGATTCCGGTTCAGGCACATCGGTGCCGGATATCAGTTGATGTACCGACAGCTGGTATCTGTCCACCGTTGGTGGAGGATTGTGCCACATACACTGCACCTGCGTGTTTGGAGCTAATATTTTCTCTTTGTCTTCTCAGCGCCCCGATATTCTTCTGCAGGGTATGTTCCTCCTATTCTGTGTCTGCATGATGTGCCAAGGTTCGTCTGTGAAGGGGGGATGCCGGGTTTCAGATAAGACCCAGTATCTCCTAAAACGATGCATTCTTTGGGACCCATATGGATTGGCCGGTATAGTTCAGGCCGTCTGTTTCGCGGAGTTTGTCAAGTTCATACACTCTGGGCCCATACTGGTAGTCTGCTTCCTGTGACCACCATGCCGGGTAACCGGATTCTTCAATATTTTCGGTCTTTGGATCGGTAATCAGGCCGTTTGAGTATTTTACGACAAGCATTCCGGTAAGGGCATGCCATTCATCAATGATTTCATCGCCGCGTGTTACCGTAACGTTGGTAAGCAGTTGACGTGCCCCTTCTTCGTCTCCTGCCTGAATCAGTTCAACTGCTCTGGTGTCTGTTGTCCTGACCGCTGCAATAGATTCTGATTCCAGTTCTGACTGCTTTGCCTGGATATCTCCAATCATTGCATCATAGCGGAGCATTGCCCAGTTGGTGACAAAATCAAAGGTCCAGTAGGCGGCGTCCGGGTCGTAGACCTCCCGATCGCCGGTAGCATAGGGAACTGAAACATTTTCCGCGCCGGCGTATATTGGTGCATATACGGTTTCATATGCAACCGCCGGGCCAAACCAGAGTACCCCACCCACAGGGTCGGGGAGGTCTGCCCGTGCCTGTGCTACATAGCTGTATGCACAAAACACTGCAGAGACAGGTCGTGGATTTGCACCCGCACGGACTTCGATGAACGACTCGTTCTGGAAATCGGTGTGGGCATCGTCAGGGCCGAGATAGCGGTACGGATTGCCAAAGGGCCCTGCGGCAACGCCTTCTGTCAGATCGAATTCCGTTCCCTCATAATGGTCCCGGTAGAGTGAAAACGCGGTTGTCAGGTTGATCTTTTCATCGGGTGTGATTGTGAACGGATACGCTTCCGTGTAGGAGTTCTCCACATACGGGCTCAGGTTAAATGAGGGTGCAAGCCGATCCTGGATACTCCAGACCCGCATCAGGGAATAATATGGATGTGAGTATTCACCATAGCTTGTTGCTTCCAGCCAGTCGAGTGCCCCGTCAGCAGGTGACCACATGGTGTTATCTTCTGCGATACGGAAGAGGTCTGTTGCATACAGCATGTCAGGGTTGTCCGGTTCGATGTCACGAATCCGGAACTCGTTTCCTGCCACAAAGACCTCGCCGTCCGGTATCTTTTCTGCTGCCCAGAGACCACCGGTGCCTTCCGGACTGGAACACATCTCGATGACCCACGCTTCCTTTGGATCGGCGAAGATGAGGGTCTCTCCTGTTCCGTAGTATCCGTATGTCTCAATCAGTTCACCGACCAGTTCGATTGCCCCACGTGCGGTTGTGCAACGTTCAAGGGCAATGTTGGAAAGTTCGGATGAATAGAATATTCTCTTTCCCTCCTCGGCACTAAGCTCGATTTTGGCATAGTCCGTGCACTCGCCACTTAACAGCTGATGTTCATTCATCATGCCATAGGATGCGGTGTAGTAGCCATAGGTGTGAGGAACCTGCTCGATATACCCGAGGATTGCCTCGGAACTGCCATCTGCCTTATTTCCGGCCGCATCTGATCCGCTGTTGGGATCGAATGCAATGGGACGCATCTCCCCGGGCGCATAGTCTGCAGGGGGGACGTATACGAGGCTGATGTCATCATAGTTTCTCCAGTCAAAGCCGACACCGTCATTCGTGTGGGCAACATACATCGAACCATCGTCTGAGGCGCCGGGGGTGACGGCAAAGATGGTGCATGCGGATACGGGCGGTAATGCCAGCATACATGCAAGCAAAATAGCGAGTATGCCTGAAATCATCATTTTTTTTGTTAATCGAATCAGCATAGTAGAGAATATGGAATAGATGGGTAAAATGATGTTTATTGATAATTTATTTGGTGCTGGGACAGTATTGCTGATATTTTCGCGTTATATTTGATATTGGCATACATATGTCGGAAATGTTCCTGAAGTGGAGATGGGGCCCTTTTTTCCAAATGAATTTTATTCAGAATGGTATCGGTAACGGCAGAATGTCCACCCTTTAGGTGCATCGTCAGTACATCCGGCATGATGCATGCATAATTCCGATTTATGGGATTATTGCTTTGCCAAAATAATTCACCGATCTGGCAAATACCTATGCCGGGCAAATATTTTTATTTCATTTTGAATTTTTCAATACAAATTGTGTGGGGTCTGAATTATGGAGAAAAGGCTGATTTTGATCACTATAGTTTGTTTTGCAAGTGTCGCGTTTATCTTCTGCGTAGGATGCACTGATAACAAAGGATCTGATGAAATATTCACAAAAGTTCCTACGCTGAATACAACACCTGCAAATGTCCAGAACTCTCAAATTACCACAGGTCTAGATGAACAGACTTCTCCTGTCGCTCCGGCCGAAAACATCCAAATGACAGAAGTGTCCGCTGAAAATGCATTGTCTGTGGAAATCAGCTCATCATCGGATGGCAGCGCCGTTGGGATGGCGGACCGCATTCCTGATAAATCTCAGGTATTGGATGACCCCTGCTTTAATTTCTATGTTCATGTAATGCCGCACGATGGCGGCGTCATAGTCGGCGCTTGTGTTGCTAAATAAACACAGACAAGCGACTAATTAATCAAAAGAACAACAAAACAGTCTTAAATGCTGATATGGGGATTCGAACCCCAGTCGCAGGAGTGAGAGTCCTGCATGATTGGCCGGACTACACTATATCAGCAGTGTTGTAGTGCCTACTAAGATAGGTATGGTTCTTACTTAAATATACTCATTTGTCATTTCCTCTCTGGCTGGTTCGTATGATATGTCATCTCTTACCTAACTTACAAAAAGCACCTGTTCCCTTTCTGTAGGGCCGAAATGCTTAATGACTGCGGGAGATATCAAGACACGGGGGGTCTGTGTGCCATTCGAGGAGATCATTCGTATTCGGGAGGCAGAAGCGGCAGCGCTGGCAGAAATTGAGCGGGCACGCACAGAGGCGGATAATCGCATACGGAAAGCCCATGCCGATGCCCAGACAAAAGAAGCAGCTGCCAGAGAGCGAGCCGGGGCTGAAGCAGCAGTACACATCGCTGCCGTGGAACAGGAGGCGGCGGCGGAAGCGGAATCAATTCGTGCGGCGGCTGAAGAGGAGATTGTGGCCATTCGGGATGTGACTGATAAACGGATTGATGAAGCCATTACTTATGTTGTCAGGGAGGTGACCGGCCATGATCAGACCCGCTGAGATGGTACGTCTTACGGTAGGGGTGCACACCACCGTGCGGGAGACGATGATCTCCGCCCTGCACGAGGCCGGAGTGGTTGAACTCCGTGCGATTGCAGATGAGACAGAGCTTCTTCCTCTCCTTATTCCGTGCCGGCGTTCGTCGGCTGTTCCTGATCTTGCAGAGGCCCGATCCCGTATTGAACGGGCTATTGAGATTCTTAGAGTGCACATCCCGGAGAAAAATCCGTTTCTTAAACTGTTTGCCCGCCCGGAAGATGAAAGATATCGATTCCCGGTCAGTGATGCCGCATCAGCTCTTGATGAAGCGGCCAGTTTCTCAGAAATAACAGATGTCATACTTACCCTGCATGCCCGTGATACTGCCTCCACTGAACGTCTGGCACGACTTGATGATGAGGAAGAGATGCTCCGCCTGCTGATTCCTTTTGGCATCGAACCCGGCAGGCTTGGTATGGGGGGCCTTCTGGAGGTGCGTGCCGGGATAATTTCCCTAGGTGAATGCGCAGATATTGAGGCGCATCTGCGAGAAGAGATACCGGTTCTTGCCGTGCCATTTCTCCTCTGCGGCGTGGGAGACCGCTTGGCAACCGTCGTAACCATTATGCACCCTGATGCAGTCGCTGAAACAGACCGGGTGCTTCGGGCACTGGCATTCCGGGAGTTTGTCCCGGAGACAACGGAGGGTACGGCATCGGCAGGAATTGTGAGAATTCAGAGCGAAAGAGACCGTCTCAGGAAGGAACAAAACAAGATTCGTGCATCCCTTGAAGATATCGCCCGGAGGCATCTTGCGCCGCTTGAAGCGATGGCAGAGGAACTGTCGGTCATGCGGGAACGTGAGGATGCCTCCCCGCTTTTTGGTGAAACCGGGTCCCTTGTTGTCATGCAGGGGTGGACAAAAAAACGTGACCTGCCGCGAATACAGGCACTCTGCAACCATTCGGCAGGCGGCCTCACCTTCTGCACCACGGAACCCGCCGCCGGTGACATCCCGTCTGCCTTTGACCATCCCCGCTGGCTGGCACCGTACGGGTTTCTCACCGCCATGTTCGGTATGCCTTCATACGGCAAAATTGACCCGACTCTGTTCCTTGCCCCGGTATTGGTCTTCACGTTTGGTCTCATGCTCGGAGATGCCGGGTATGGCCTCCTTCTCCTACTTATTGCTGCATTCCTCCTTCGGGGGGTTGGCCGTACGCCGGGCACCGCCCATGATCTGGCCGTCGTTCTCTGTGCCTGCGGTGTTGCGGGCACGTTCTTTGGCCTTTTGATGGGCAGTTTCTTTGGTAATCTTCCGTCACTCTTCGACATTAGCATGCCGTTTACGATCATTGAACCCCTGAACGATCCCCTGTCTCTGCTCATTCTGGCGCTCGTGATAGGAATTGCCCATCTCAACCTCGGTCTGGGAATTGCTGCATATGAACACCTCCGTCTCGGTGAACAAAAAAGGATGCTTTATTCGGAGGGCACCTGGTTTCTGCTCCAGCCCTGTGCCACAGTCCTCATCCTCTCATTCTTTGGGTGGGCGGCATTTCCGCCTCTTATTTTCACTCTTGCATGGGGTGGTGCCATTGTCGCTATTGCGGGTATTCTCCGGAGTAACGGTCCGCTTGGGTTCTTCTCAATCACCGGTTACCTCGGCGACTGGCTCAGTTATTCCCGTATCCTTGCACTTGCCCTTGCCACCGGCGGCATTGCGATGATGATCAATATCCTCTCCGTCATGATTGCCGGAGCGGGACCGGTCTTTGTCATTGCAGGTGTCCTTTTCGCCGTGGGTGGTCATGCAGCAAATCTGGTTCTTCAGTGCCTTGGAGGATTCATTCACGCACTTCGTCTCCAGTATGTAGAGTTTTTCGGCAGGTTCTTTGATGCGGGCGGCAGGCCCTTCTCCCCCTTCGCCGCCCAGCGGAAGCATACCCGACCACAGGAGGGAAGCGATGGCCGTTGATGCAGGTACCATTCTCGCTGTGACGGGAGCAGGGCTTGCCGTCGGACTCTCCGCCATCGGGTCAGGTATTGGCGTAGGGATTGCAGGAGCCACCGGTGCAGGGGTCATTGCGGTCCGCCCGGAGAAGTTTGGGCGGGCACTGGTCTTCCAGGCGGTGCCACAGACCCAGGGGATGTATGGCCTTCTGGTTGCCGTCCTTATCCTGCTTGCAACCGGTATCATCGGCGGTGGAGGGGGAGAGGTGCCCCTTCCCCTTGGCCTTGCTGCCGTAGGTGCTGGCCTCGCAACGGGCATCGCCGGTTTCTCTGCCATCGGGCAGGGAATCGCAGCCTCTGCAGGCATTGCGGCCACCACAGAACATGACTCCGCGATGGGGCGAAGTCTCATCTTTTCGGTTATCCCCGAGACACAGGCCATATATGGTCTGCTGGTTGCGATTCTCATCATGGCTTTCACCGGACTTCTGACGGGGGATGCGACGGCCACTGAGGCAACCGGTCTTGCTGCTATTGGATGTGGTCTTGCGGTGGGAATTGCGGGTCTCTCTGCCATTGGGCAGGGGATCGCCGCCGCCGCAGGGTCGGCTGCATCTGCCGAGCATGAGGAGAGTTTTGGGAAGAATCTTGTATTCTCGGTTATCCCGGAAACGCAGGCCATATATGGTCTGCTGATTGCGATTCTCATCATGGCCTTTACCGGAATGATCGCAGGTGAACCTTCTGCAGACCTTGCCCTCGGCTTTGCCGCCATTGGGTGTGGATTTGCCGTTGGCCTTGCCGGAATCTCTGCCATTGGGCAGGGGATCGCCGCTGCGGCGGGTACGGCAACCACTGCCGAGCATGAGGGAACGTTCGGGAAGAACCTGGTGTTTTCGGTTATCCCCGAGACACAGGCCATATATGGCCTGTTGGTTGCGATTCTTCTGATGGTCTTTACCGGTATGATCACCCGGGATCTCACCGCAACCCTTGCCGCAGGATTTGCCGCCATTGCCTGTGGGTTCGCTGTTGGATTTGCCGGAATTTCTGCAATTGGTCAGGGTATTGCGGCTTCGGCAGGCATTGCTGCCACCGCTGAAAAAGAGGAAATGTTTGGGAAGGCATTGGTTTTTACCGTTATTCCCGAGACACAGGCTATCTATGGTCTTCTGGTGGCGATCCTCGTGATGGCCTTCACTGGCATGATCACCCGCGATGTCACGGCAACGGCCGCTGCAGGACTTGCCGCAATGGGGGCCGGGTTTGCCGTTGGCCTTGCCGGTCTTTCAGCCATCGGGCAGGGTATGACTGCCGCCTCGGGTATTGGAGCCACAGCACAGCGGAGTGATGCGATGGGGGCAAGCCTCGTATTTGCCGTGATGGCAGAGACCTTTGCGATATTCGGGCTCCTTATTGCCGTCCTCATTATGTTCGGTATCGGACTCTTCGGAGGTGGGTGAATGGGTGTGGAAGAGATCATTGCACGGATGAATGCGGATGCAGCTGAGGAAGCTACCCGTATCATTCGTGCGGCAGACAATGAGGTGTCCCTTATCCTCAGTGAGGGCGAAATTGCAGCAGATGCGGTATACACAACCATCTCTGATGATGGCAGGCGGGAGGCTGCGGCACGGCGCCGGAAGATTCTTGCACGGGCACAGCTTGCGGCACGGGGCGGGGTGCGGGAGGCACGCGAAGACGGCATCGACAGGTGTTTTTCCGGTGCAAAAGAGCAACTCTCTCATCTTCCCGGTATGCCAATATATCCGGAAGTGTTACAGCGACTCATTGCGGAGGGACTGGAGATCGTTGGACCCGGTGAGTGTCAGGTGCTCTTTCGGGAGGGAGATCGGGATGCCGTAGAATCGGCCCTCGCGGAATTTCCGGGAATTGGCATGGCCTTCCTTCAGGAGATGAGCAGAGACCGGAGGGGTGGCGGCCTTGTGGTCGCCTGCGGAAGTCGCCTGTGTGATCAGCGGTTTTCAGCCAGATGTGAACGAATGCGTGAGCGCCTGACCCGTGAAACCGCGTGTATACTGTATGGTGGCAATGACTGACTTTTCTCTCTCCCCGATATTCTCAGGACTCCTCTCAGGAGACGGCGGCACGGCTCTTTTGGTTGCAGCCCTTGCTATTGCAATTCTCATGGGCCTGGTGCTTGCGGCATCGGCCGGATACTTCCGTGTCATCCTGAATATTGCGGTGTTTGCCAGGCCGGATGCACGGGTGCGGGCGATTGGCAACCCTATGGTGGAATGGGCGACGGTCTCGGTCGTACGTGAGGCACATTCCCTGCATGATCTCTTCGACCGTTTCCGGGCTGCCGGGTACGCCTTTCCATCTGTAGGAGAGATGAATATTGAGATTGCAGAACAGACTATCCGCGGCTATTATTACGGGAGGGTGGTAAGCCTTACTGAAAATGTCCCGGACAGTGTGAGTCACTTCTTTGCAGCATACAGGGATATGCTTGCGGCACGGGAGGCTGCATGGATCATTCTTAGTATGGGGGGGGATGTCTCCCCCGCAGACATTGAGCGGCAGGTTTCCTCTGTCGGGTCATTGACCCCTGAGATGATCCGCACGGCGGTTCATGCTGCGGGGCCTGAGGATGCTCTCAGCAGATTTGCTCCGGCACCATTTGGTCCTGTGCTTGCTGCAGCATACCGTGAGGCAGCAGGTGACCATGCACAGTTCTTTGCCCTGGTGCAGATCGCTCTCCTTGAAAATATTTCCCTCGCGGCACAGAGTGTGGACATTTCTCTCTCGCCGCCGGTAACAGAGGTGGCCGGTCGGATGATTGATATTGCAAACATCCGGTCACTGGCCCGTTCTCTCTCTGTTGGAGCGGGAAAGGAATCCGTCGCTCGTTATCTTATCCTGGAAGGGGGATTTGAACTTAGCGGTGACCGGTTGAACCATGCTATCCGTGCTGGATCCCTGCCGGATCTGATTCAGGCGCTTGTGGGGACAACGTACGAGCCATATCTCTCCCGCCATCCGGATGCAGTGAAGGATGAGGACATTCCCGTGCTTGAAGCAGCTCTCGACCTGTGCATGCTTGATGTTGTCCGTGCGGTATCTAATCAATATCATCTGGAGAGTGGCCCGCTTCTTCGGTATCTTGTAACACTTGGCTACGAGGCGCAGAATATGCAGGCAATAGCGGTGGGAATTGCCGAGTCACTCCCTCCGGAAGAGATTGGACGGGTGCTTGTGACAGAAGAGGTGAAAGAGTGAAGATCATCGCGATTGGCGATCATATGGCGGTATTTGCCTGCAGGGCCGGGGGGATATCCGAAGGCATCGTCTGTCAGGATGCAGAGGAGGCTCGCTGGGCCCTGGAAGAGGTGCTTGAGCGCCCCGATGTGGGTGTGATCTGTGTGCTGGATCGGTATCTGAAAGAGATTCCTCTCCCTCCCTCACAGGGAGTATATCCGGTAGTCATCGGAATTCCCGGTCCGGGTGGCCCAATTCGTGGTGAGGATGCCGTGAGTATAGCTGTCAGGAAAGTTGCCGGGAGGCATATGCCGGGGGCAGGGAAGTGACTGGAAATATCATCAGGATCACCGGGCCGGTGGTGGAAGCGGACGGGATGCGGGGGGCACTCATGTATGAGGTCGTCCACGTGGGAAAGACTGCCCTGATCGGAGAGATTATTGGTCTGTCGGAGGATGTGGCAACCATCCAGGTGTATGAGGACACCATTGGTCTCACACCGGGTGCACCGGTGGAACGAACCGGTGCGCCGCTCTCTGTTGAACTCGGACCGGGTCTTCTTGGTATGGTTTATGATGGTATACAGCGCCCTTTGGAGATGATTCGGGAGGGGATGGGTGATTTCATTGTCCGGGGTGCCTCATTCCCTGCCCTCGACCGGGACCGGAAGTACGCATTCACTCCAACATCAAAGTCATCAACTGCGGCCACGCCCGGCACAGTCATCGGGACTGTGCAGGAAGGGCGGTTCACGCATTCCATCCTTGTACCGCATGGCATAGAGGGCACTTTTGTCTCTGTGGCAGATGCCGGGGAGTATACGGTGACAGATGGGATAGCAATCGTTCTCACCGTGGAGGGAAAAGAGGAACCGGTTACTATGATCCGCCGCTGGCCGGTGCGGGAGGAGAGGCCGGTTGCAGAAAAACTAAAACCCGGAGCTCCGCTCTTCACCGGACAGCGGGTCATCGATTCGTTCTTCCCGATTGTCAAAGGTGGAACTGCTGCGGTGCCGGGTCCGTTTGGGGCAGGCAAGACAGTGGTGCAGCATCAGCTTGCGAAGTGGTCGGATGCGGATATTATCATCTATGTGGGTTGTGGGGAACGGGGCAATGAACTCGCTGATGTATTGCGCCAGTTCCCTGCTCTCACAGATCCGAAGAGTGGAGTTCCTCTGATGGAGAGGACAGTTCTTATCGGCAACACATCAAATATGCCGGTTGCCGCACGGGAGGCATCAGTCTATACCGGCATTACGATCGCCGAGTATTACCGTGACATGGGTTATGATGTGGCCCTGATGGCCGACTCCACTTCCCGCTGGGCAGAGGCGATGCGGGAGATCTCCGGACGGCTTGAAGAGATGCCGGGGGAACATGGATATCCTGCCTATCTCGCTTCCCGACTGGCGGGTTTTTATGAGCGGGCGGGACATGTGACGGTCCTTGGGCCGTCTGGCAGAGAGGGTTCGGTCTCTGTCATCGGTGCTGTCTCACCGCCGGGTGGTGACTTTTCTGAACCCGTCACACAGAATACCCTTCGTGTTGTTCGGGTATTCTGGGCGCTGGATGCGGACCTTGCCCATGAACGCCACTTCCCGGCGGTTGACTGGCTCACGTCCTATTCGCTCTATCCGGATGATGTAGAGGCCTGGTGGAACGAAAACGCAGGAAATCAGTGGGGAGATATGCGCAGTACGATGATGGCGATTCTCCAGAAGGAGAGCGAACTTGAGGAGATTGTACAGCTGGTAGGACCTGACGTCCTGCCCGAGGAGGATAAATTGTCTCTGCATATCGCCGAGTATGTCCGGGAATCTTTCCTTGTCCAGTATGCCTTTGATCCGGTGGATACCTTCTGTCCGTTTGAGAAGCAGTATATGATGATGCAACTCATTACCGAATATGCCCGATACGGAAGAGAGGCGGTTATGAACGGCGTGTCGGTCTCTGTGATCACAGCGCTCCCGGTGGGACAACGCCTGAAGCGCCTCGGTGCGGTTCCAAATGCTGACTTCAAAACGTATTTTGAGGAGACCCTTTGCGAGATGAAAGATGCATTCCATCGTCTCGAAGGAGGAACCGTATGACATCACCTTCTCGTGAGTACACGTCTGTTGTCCGGGTGGCAGGCCCGCTGATGGTGGTGTCCGGTGTCAGTGATGCGGCATACGGCGAGGTTGTTGAAGTGCGCCTTCCCGGTGGAGGGACGCGCATGGGGGAAGTGCTGGAGAGCCGTTCTGATACTGCCGTCATTCAGGTATTCGGCGGGACACGGGATATCGACACGGATATTACCTCGGTCAGGTTCATGGGTGTTCCGATGCAGATGGTTGTCAGCCCTGAAATTCTCGGGCGGGTGTTTGACGGTGCTGCTGCTCCTGTGGATGGCGGTGGGCCGGTGATTCCCGGAAAGGTTATGGATATCTCCGGTGCGGCGGTCAATCCGACGGCCCGTGCCTACCCGGAAGACTGCATCGAAA
The DNA here is from genome assembly GCF_026684035.1 of Methanogenium organophilum. Lineage (NCBI taxonomy): Archaea > Methanobacteriati > Methanobacteriota > Methanomicrobia > Methanomicrobiales > Methanomicrobiaceae > Methanogenium > Methanogenium organophilum. Next base: position 365,957 of record NZ_CP113361.1, on the reverse strand, counting down.
CCGGGATCTCGGCAATTGATGGGATGAACACTCTTGTACGGGGCCAGAAACTGCCGATATTTTCCGGTTCCGGTCTGCCGCATTCTGCTCTTGCTGCCCAGATCGCACGGCAGGCACGTGTGCTCAGGGATAATGAGGAGTTTGCACTGGTCTTTGGTGCCATGGGGATAACAAATGAGGACGCACAGTTCTTCCTGGATGAATTTGAGGATACCGGTGCACTGGAGCATGCGGTGCTCTTCGTTAACCGTGCTGATGACCCCGCTATAGAACGGATTATAACCCCCCGCCTTGCCCTGACCACTGCAGAATACCTCGCCTTTGATCGGGGGATGCATATCCTTGTCATTCTTCAGGACATCACTGGATACTGCGAGGCACTGCGTGAGGTCTCTGCTGCCCGTGATGAGGTGCCTGCCCGGCGTGGGTATCCCGGTTATATGTATACGGATCTTGCGTCCATCTTTGAACGTGCCGGACGGATTTACGGAAGACAGGGTTCGATCACCCAACTGCCTATCATATCCATGCCGGATGATGACATCACCCATCCGGTTCCTGACCTTACCGGATATATTACTGAGGGGCAGATTGTCCTCTCACGAGACCTGTACCGCAAAGGCATCTATCCGCCTATAGATGTCCTTCCTTCTCTTTCCCGTCTGATGTCTGGTGGCATTGGTGAGGAAAAAACTCGGGAAGACCACGGTGCTGTTTCAGACCAACTCTATGCTGCTTATGCAAAGGGCAGGCGTCTGGAGAGCCTTGTGGCCGTCATCGGTGAAGAGGGGCTTAGTGACACAGACCGTCGCTATCTCACATTTGCAGAACGTTTTGAACGTGAGTTCATCGGCCAGGGACGTGTAAGGGGCCGGACGATCACGGAGAGTCTGGACATCGCATGGAACCTCCTCAACCCCTTCCCGGTGGAAGAACTCAACCGGATTCCGACGGTTCTGACCGAAAAATATCATGGTGGTGACAAGCGGTGAGCAGGCAAAAAATCCGTGGAATCCGGCCCACGCGGATAGAACTCCTGAAGATTCGAAAACGTATTGTGGTGGCAGAGAAAGGGCATGAACTTCTGCAGGAGAAACTGGATACGATGGTGATCGAGTTCTTTCGTCTCCGTGAGATGCGTGAAGACCTGCGTAGGGATGCTGAAGAAGCCTTTGCTGCCGCTTATCCACCCCTGCAGCGCGCTGGAATGGTAATGGGGCTGCGTGGTTTGAACGAAGCACTTTCTTTGACAAAACCTGCAGAGGAGATCCGATTTGACAATGGCATGGTGATGGGGACTTCGGTTCCTGCCATATTCATCCCTGATCCTTTCCGTGATCTCTCCGAGCCGGGGTATTCGCTTTCCGTGCCATCCGCCCATCTGGATGTGGCATACCGGGAATGTGAGACGGCGGTGAAGGCAACTCTCGCTCTTGCAGAACTAGAAGGCTCTCTTGTGCGTCTTGCAGACCAGATTACAATAACACGGAGAAGGGTTAACGCACTTGCAAATCTTTTAATTCCATCGCTCTATAACACCGCGGCATACATTGAAGATTATCTTGAAGAAATAGAACGCGAGGATCTATTTCGAAGAAAACGAGCAAAATTGGTCCGTTCTGGGGGTTAATGGTGTGAATTCTGATGATTATGCCAGCCTGTTTTACCTGTTTCAGCTGGCCGGGATTGCAGCACTTGTGGTCGGCGGGATCGTGTTTCTGATCGCTTTACTATGAAGCAGGTTTGTGCGTCTGGAGAAAAAACCACTTTATTGTTCCCGGATAATCTGTTAGTATCATGGATGGCGCCGGAACAGCACTCCTCATTGGTTTTGTGATCGGGCTTTCCGGTGCTCTCGCGCCGGGTCCCACTCTGATAGCAACAATTCGTGGTTCGCTCAGCGAGGGGTGGACAGCCGGGCCAAAGGTGTCGGCAGGCCATGCGGTAATTGAAGCAGGTATGGTTGTTGTCATTATTGCCGGTATTGCAGAGATTGCAGAGACGATTTCAGTTCCTATAGCTATTATTGGTGGAGTTGTTCTGATATTATTCGGGGTTTTGACCCTGAAGGAGAGTGCGAATGCCGGGATTTCGACAGATGCTGCCGGTCCTGCCGGGAACTCATATGTGGCAGGTGCTGTTAGCAGTGCTGCAAATCCCTATTTCTGGCTTTGGTGGCTTACCGTGGGCAGCAGTCTTGTGCTTGAAGCGCTGATTGCAGGACCAGTTATTGTTATTGCCTTCATGGCAGGGCACTGGTTCTCTGATTTTGGGTGGTTCACTCTGGTTGCTGTTGGAAGTGCGCGGGGGACATCCGTGTTGCCGCTCCGTTATTATCGCATTATCCTTGGCGCCTGTGGGGTTTTTCTCATGCTTTTTGGTGTTTCGTATCTGTTAAAAACGGTATCCGTGTGGTGAAGCAGGCTGGTCTGCCGGGTCCGTCCGTCGATGATTGCCACAGATTTTCAATACCAAAATTGCCTGTTCCTGCCGATATATCCCGAACCGAATCTATCATGGGGATCTACCGGTGGTAGAGGTATTCTGCAGAAATACCGGCAGATACACTATCAATAAGTAGTGTCCCGCTGATATGTATAGCATCACCAATGGCCACAATTGAAGACGAAATAAAACTAATCGAAGACGAAATTCGCAATACTAAATATAACAAGGCGACATCCGGGCATATCGGGAAGCTCAAAGCAAAGATTGCCCGCCTTAAAGATGATGCCGTCTCCCGTGCCATGGCCTCTTCAGGGAGTGGTGAAGGATATTCAGTGAAAAAATCCGGTGACGGGACCGTTGTCCTCGTTGGTTTTCCGTCTGTTGGTAAGTCCACGCTCCTGAATAAACTGACCAATACTGAGAGTGAGTCTGCGGCTTACGCATTCACCACCCTGACAGTAGTGCCGGGTTCTATGGAACACAAGGGGGCAAATATCCAGATTCTGGATATTCCCGGCCTTATCGCAGGAGCGGCAATGGGGAAGGGACGTGGCAAAGAAGTGATTGGCGTCGTTCGTGGTGCTGACCTCATCTTACTTCTGGGTGATGTGTACAATGAAAAACACATCAATGTCCTCATCAAAGAACTTTATGACGCTGGTATCCGCCTGAATAAAGAAAAACCGGATATCACCATCTCGAAGAGAGGATATGGCGGTCTCCGTTTTAACACGGTTGGGAATTCGAGCCTCGATCTTGATGATATCCGCCCTCTTCTTGCAGATAATAAGATTGTAAATGCTGACATCCTTATCCGCGGAGAGGTGACACAAGACGACTTTATTGATGCAATGTTTGGCAATCGTGTCTATATCCCGGCGTTCTTTGCCATAAACAAGGTCGATTTGGTCGACAAAGAGACGCTGGATCAGATTGATAAGGATGTAACGAAACGCTTCGGCCGGCCACCAATTATGCTTTCCGCAGTCAGCGGATACAACATTGAAACTCTTAAAGATGAGATATTCAACCAGCTGGGTTTCATTCGCATCTACATGAAGCCCGTAGGTGGCAAGCCGGATCTGGAAGAACCGCTGATCATCCGCGAACCTGCAACAGTAGAGGCGGTATGTATGAAACTGCACCGTGACTTTGTTGAGAAATTCCGATATGCAAAAGTGTGGGGTCCGTCAGTGAAGCATGACGCCCAGCGGGTCGGGCTGGCGCATGGACTCATTGATGGTGATATTCTGACTGTTGTTACCCGTCCGTAGTTATTGCATCCCTGAGAACATGCAGGGGTGCATCTGTTTTTATTCCTCGTCCATCGTAATGGGTCCGTGATGCCTGATATCCTGCGTCCCGGATGGCAGCAATAACATCATCTATGGGGGATGGTGAGATCCGCCAGTGTTTGGCAAGCCGGTGATAATTATAGAATTCGGGATTGTCAAGTTCCTGGCTGAGAGTAGTGACCAACCGTGCAAGCACACTCTCCTTTTGTCCGTCATCCTCAATATCAGCAGACAGCTGTGAGAGTACTTCCGGGCTGTTCACGGGCCCTGTCCAGAGGGGGCCAATCCGACTCATTTTTGCACCACATTCCGGGCATTCCTGTACTGATGGAAGAAACGCGGTCTCTGCAGTTCGCCATGGACAGGCAGGGCACTGATGGATGTAGCCGATATTTTTTAGAGCCTTGTCGGCTCTGCCGGCACCGTTTGTCATACGCAGATGGAGACGGACAAAGTGCTCGCGGGCAAAACAGAAGAGCGGTTCAATACCACGGTCATATTTTGCGGTCTCACGCAGGACAAATCCAAGGAGCAGGCGCAGACCCACTTCACTGTGATATTCTGTATTCATCGGGCGGGCGCCATACCGGCGGATGCCTGCCTTCAGGTGTGCTCCACAGAGCGGTGCGGTGTCTGTTGCGGTGACAAAGAGGTAGCATCGTGCACTGGTTGCAGCAATATCCACAAAGGGTGCAGGAGTACCAAACGGGTCGAGATCCACGACATCAAACCGATGTCTCAGCATCACTGCCCGGCAATCCTCTTCTGTAACGGTGATTTCGCTCTCCGGGTGGAGAGCGGCATTCTTTCGGATAAGGGCTGCAGCTTCAGGGTTGTAATCATTAATAGTAACCGGAATGCCGCATTCGTGCGCCACCCTCAGTCCGCGTACACCGGAAGCGGCCATGGCATCGAAGTATGACGAAACGTCCAGTTGGCGGAGCAGATAGTTCGTACTGTCACGGTTCAGCCGCATCCGTGGATTAAAAAAAACCGGGCCACTTCCGGGGGGGAATGAACTGTTTTCGTCCTGCTTGGGAATAAAAAACCGTGTACTTCCTTCCAATGCCTCTCTGTCACTCATCGCATCAGAAACGTGGTGGTTCGGAAATCTTATACCTTCTGATGCTGAATGTTATAGGCATGCATGGGCTTGTGGCCTAGCCTGGATAAGGCGTTAGCCTCCTAAGTTAATGATCAGGGGTTCAAATCCCCTCAAGCCCGTTTTCTATTGTTTTTGGTAACTTTAATCCGAAATGAACAGTAACATCTCCATACATGAGTCTTCGTGGGTATTTGCGGATAGTGCGCCCTGTCAATGCACTTGTGGCAGGCATCGCCGTCCTGCTGGGTGTGCTTGTCGCGGGAGTTGCGATTACTCCCCCCCTCTTTCTGCTTGTTGTGGCGGTATTCTGCATTACCGGTGCGGGGAATGCAGTCAATGACTATTGTGACCGTGAGATTGATGCAATCAACCGGCCAGAGAGACCTATTCCCTCCGGTTCTGTCAGTATCCGTGGCGCGGCATTCTACAGTACCTTTCTTTTTCTCGTTGGCATCATGCTCGCAGCACTCGTAAATCCATTGTGTTTTGGACTCGCCTGTCTCAATTCCATTCTTCTGGTGACCTATGCAGCCTGGCTGAAGAGGGTGCCGCTTGCAGGAAATCTTGTGGTGTCGTATCTGGCGGGAAGTATCTTTCTCTTTGGCGGTGCTGCCGCAGGGATAAACGGGGTCATCCTGAATCTTCCTCTTGCAGGCATTGTATTTCTCCCGATGATCGCACGTGAGATTCTGAAAGATGCAGAAGATATCGAAGGGGACCAGGAAGGAGGTGCCCGCACGCTGCCGATGGTCATCGGCGTCCTTCCCTCCTGTCGGATAGCAGGAGTACTTGCGGCAGGAGCAGTCATTCTCAGTATTCTGCCGATTGTTCCCTGGTGGAGTGTCTGGTATCTTGCAACGATTGCTCTGGCAGATGTCATCATCCTCTTTGCAGCAGTATCGTCCATCCGGTGCACCACGTCTGCCTGTGTAAGGGATTCGGGTGCAACAACAACACTTAAATCCGGAATGTTTGCTGCACTCGCAATACTGATCTTGTGGGCGCTCAGTGGCTAGTGGCATTTGGCAGGGACAGAGAGTATAATTAATAATCTTTGAAATGTGAGACTTATTCAATGAAAGTTTACCGGCAGGGAGACAGTTTCATTGCACCGAAGGGATCTTTCTTTGACGGTAATGTGAAAATACCCGGAAATTTTATCGTAGCCCCTGATACCCATTTCTGGGGGCGTCTTGACGTAGGTGGATCTCTTGAACTTGGCCCGCGTTCAACAGTCGGGGGAGACATCACCTGTGAGAATGCCATTATTGGAAATCAGGTGCGCATCAAAGGCTCTCTGGATGTCATTGAGAACGTAACGGTATGCGATGAAGCCCGTATTCACAGTCTGCACGCTGGTGGGGATATCACCCTGCGCCCTGGCGTGCAGGTGGGCGACGTCTCCTCTGATGAAACTATTTATGTGTGTGGGAAGATAAAGTCCGGAAAACTGACCGGGAGAAACGTAAAGGTGGTTGGAAACGGCCCTTAGATGGCCGCCTTATCCGTCTCTTCTGTTCCAAGCAGCGCCACGTCATAGACATCCGGCCAGTTTACTGCTGTCTCCACACATCCGTCCCGCATGGTGACAACACCCATGCCGATGACACCTGCCTTGTCACACATCTCAAGACCTTCTTTTACCTCCATCAGGCATCCGACACCGATGATGGCTTTCGGGTGATATTTCTTGAACATCCGTTTGATGAGTGTTGAACCGGGGGCAATCCAGACCTTATATCCGATTTCTTCGAGGTTGTCAATATTGTCCCCTACTTCGCATCTGCCGCAACGCCGGCAGACAAGACCTTCGGGGGTGAGATGTGCAGGGCAGTCTGCTGCCCGCATGCACTGCGGAATAAATATCGCACGTTCTTTAACGGGGATTTCTTCAAATGAAGTGGTTGAGAGGGTATTGTGGAGCCTGATGAAAAAGGCGGTCAGTTCCTGGTCTTCCAACCCGAAAAGACGGCAAAACGCTTTGATCATCCCTTCTGTCATTACAAGGCCTGCCTTCAGCAGGCGCGGGGCATAAAAACGGCGGTTGTGAATGGAGAGGAAGATGATGATGCTCATGATGAGCGGGACAAAGATCATGAACAGGAAGAAGAAAAGGGTCACTTCCCCAATGAGATAGATCAACTGGTCCCACCATGGTGTGCCGACAACAGCCGTTGGGTCAATATATTCCGCACTCATGTTTCAACCCTTTCGTCATGCTCGGCAAGTTCGGTATAGGGATACCGCAAGATCCCTTTGTCTGTAATGATTGCGGTCACAAGGGAGAGCGGTGTGGTGTCAAAGGCGGGGTTGACCACAGGAACACCGTCCGGCATCAACTGTTTCCCGCCGCATACAGCCAGTTCTTCACGGGAACGCTCTTCGATGGTTATATCTGATTCTTTCTGCGAAAGATCCAGAGTGGAATATGGTGCTGCGACATAGAAGGGGATGTTGTGGCGGTCCGCACAGACGGCATGCATGTAGGTCCCGATCTTGTTGAAGACGGCGTCTGGGGTGATCCGGTCAGCACCGACCACCACTGCATCGATCATCCCTTTTCGCATCAGGTGCGCTGCGGCACTGTCGGGGATGGTTTTCACAGGGATGTCGTCTGCCTGCAGTTCAAATGCGGTGAGACGTGACCCCTGGTTTAAGGGGCGTGTCTCACAGGAGAGAACGGACACATTCTTTCCCACTTTAACTGCGGAACGGACGACTCCCAATGCTGTTCCCCATTCCACACAGGCGAGGGCTCCCGCATTGCAGTGGGTGAGGACTGTGCAGGTGTCCGGGAGGAGTTTTGCTCCGAATTCGCCTATCCTGTGGCAGAGCGCGACATCCTCTTCTTCAATCGCCTGTGCCTCCCGCAACGCTGCTGCATATGCAGCAGCGGGAGTATTTTCCTGCAGAGCAGTTTGCAGTACACGGTCGATACCCCAGGTCAGGTTGATAGCTGTTGGGCGTGTCGCCCTGAGATGTGCTGCATCCCGTATCACACTCTCCCGGAACGCCGGTGCCATTTCTTCCTGGTGTGAAAGGCAGGAGAGTGCGACGCCGTAGCCGCCGGCAACCCCAAGTGCGGGTGCTCCACGGACTTCAAGGCGCTGTATTCCATCTGCAAGACGGGTGACCGAACGTGTCTCCACACTCACCTGCTCTGCAGGGAGGCGTGTCTGATCGATATATGTGAGACACTGACTGCCGGTGTTCCATGTAATTGTTCGCATTCAGGCTCCTTACTCAGTGGCGGATGCATCAAGGAAAGCCCGCATTGCCGCTGCCTCTCCCTGTGTCACGCTGTCCGGGATATCCTTTGGTGCTACGGCAGCACCGGCGATGTAGATTCCCGGACGGACTGTCTGGACAGGTGCGCATTTTGTATCAATCTGTTCAAAAAATCCATTTTCATCCAGTTCTATGCCAAACTTTTCTGCAAGTTCGGCTGCTCCGTCTGCCGGTTCAAGACCTGTGGAGAGCACCACCAGTTCTGCTTTCAGGTTTTCCAGTTCTGATGTCTCCGTGTTTTCCACCGGGAGCACCATGCCGTCTTTTGTCCGGATTATCTCTCCCGGCCTACTCCTAAGGAAGCGAACTCCCAGTTCCTGCGCCCGGACATAATATTCTTCGTATCCCTTTCCGTAGGCACGGATGTCCATATAGCAGATGGTGACTTCAATATCCGGGTTCTTTTCTTTGATAAGAAGTGCATTTTTTATTGCATACATGCAGCAGACACCCGAACAGTAAGGACGGTGGGCCGGGATGTCACGGGATCCGAAACACTGGATAAATACGATATGTTTTGGTTCTTTTCCGTTTGAAAGTCGCTTGATCTTTCCGCCGGTTGGCCCACTTGCATTGATGAGCCGTTCAAATTCAAGGCCGGTAATTACATCGGGGTGGCGCAGGTATCCGAATGCCGTCTTTTTCTCTGCGTCAAAGGTCCGGTAACCCGTTGCAATTACGACAGAGGCAACATTGAGTATTACCTCTTTCTCCTCTTCTTCGCGTAAGATGGCGTCCTTGCCACAGATGTCATAGCAGAGGCCACAGTCAATACAGTGCACTGCGTCGCGAATCGTGATGTTTGGCACGACCTGTGGATGCGGCTTGTAGATCGCCTTCCTGACACCCACGCCGGCATCAAAGGGATTGTACACCTCGACCGGACAGATTTCTGTGCAGTCCCCGCACCCGTTGCAGGTAGTTTCATCGACATAGCGGGGGTGACGGATGGCTGTTATGGTGAAATCACCGACATCCCCGGTGATGCTTGTGACCTCGGTCAGTGTGTGAAGGACGACATTCGGATTGCGGGAGACATCCACCATCTTCGGAGAGAGAATGCACATTGAACAGTCGTTTGTCGGGAACGTCTTGTCCAGCTGGGCCATATGTCCCCCGATGGATGGTTCGCGTTCGATTAGGTGTACCCGGATACCGTGGTTTGCGATATCAAGGGCTGCCTGGATGCCGGCGACCCCGCCGCCAATAACTGCCACTTCAGCCATTGTTTGCCTCCTTACCGAGTTTGACATAGGAACGGGCATTATCCAGAATCTGTTTGATCTGTTCCTCTGACACTTCCCGTATTACTTTGCCCGGTACGCCCATTACAAGAGACCGGGGGGGGATCTCTTTTCCTTCGGTGACGACAGAGCCCGCCGCGATTATGCTGTCTTCTCCGACAGTTGCGTTATTCATGATGATGGCACCCATGCCGACCAGCACACGGTCCTGTATTGTTGCACCGTGGATAATGGCGCCATGGCCGACAGAAACATCCCTGCCAATGGTAACCGGACATCCGGTGGTGGTGTGAACAACAGCGTTGTCCTGTATATTTGAACCTGTGTGGACCATGATTCGGTCTTTATCAGCCCTGATGACTGCGCCGTACCAGATGCTGACATCGTCTGCGATGCTGACATCGCCGGTCACGGTTGCATTTTTTGCAATAAATGCGGGTGTTCCGGCAGAAGTATCGCTATTCATAATAGGTAATACGTTTAACCTCACGGTCCAATGAAGATTATGGTAGGGGGCACTTTCAGCCCGCTGCACGATGGACACAAAAAGCTGTTATCTCGTTCATTTGAGCTTGCAGGCGATGACGGGCACGTCATTATCGGTCTTTCGACAGATCAGTTCGCTGGGGATAAGAATCATCCAATTGCACCGTATGAAAAGCGTAAAGAGATTCTTACTACATTTATTCAGGATTCCGGGTATTCTGCGACATGGAATGTCATTCCCCTGGAGGATCGATATGGCGCGACCCTTGACACGGATTTTGATGCCCTTGTTGTCAGTGAGGAGACTTTTCCGGTAAGTCTTGAAATAAATCGTCTGAGAAAAGAACGCGGCAGAAAAAAGGTTGATATTCATCAGATCACCTGCGTCCTTGCCGATGACGGAAGGTGGATCTCTTCCACACGGATATACCGGGGAGAGATTGATGACCATGGGCGGGTCATCAGATGATGTGGCTTTCAATATCGGTTGTTATGACGGTGTCGCAATACAGACAGTGAAGGCCTGCCTCCGTCACTTCAAATGCACTTTTTATCGGTTCATTGGCATTGCTGATGCACCCTGAATTGGTGCACTTTATAATGCCGTAGAGAAGTTTTGGTGTCTCTACGCCTTTTTTCTCGGCCACGATGTAATCCCGGATGATGTTGATGGTGGCCTTTGGTGATATGAGGGCTATTCTGTCGACTTCTTCTTTTGAAAGTTCGCGGTTGCTCACTTTGACGATATCTTTTTTCCCTTCCTGTCCGCAGGTCATGGAGGTCACATTGGTGGCAATAGAGAGCTCCTCCTCGGTCTGGCCGGTGATGCCAAGCATCCGCAGGACGGTAAGTGCGGCACCGGCCCGGATATGATCGATTACCGTACCGTCTTTGATGGGGCTTATCAGAAGACCCTGTGGTTTATCTTCCATTTTAGATTACCTCTTCCAGCATTGCCATTCGTACCGGCACCCCATTGCGTGCCTGTTCAAAGTAGCGTGCACAGGGGAGTTCATCGACCCGTGGGTCAATTTCTCCTGCCCGCGGCAGAGGGTGGAGGACAATCATCCCCTCTTTGCGCTCATCGAGGATCTCGGGTGTTATCCGGTAACTTTCTGCCACATTGTAGTATGATGCCGCGTCCGGGAATCGTTCCCGCTGAATCCTGGTGGTGTATATAACATCCAGATTGGGGATGATATCGGTGATATCTGCGTGTTCCTGTACCGTGCACCCGCGTCTGTGTAGTTCATCCACCAGACTCTCCGGGAGTTCAAGGGTTGGGGGTGCGATGGTGTGTATGGTGACATTGTAATTGGAGAGCGCATAGGCAAGCGAATGGGTTGTCCTGCCATACCTGAGATCACCCAGCAGGCCGATATGGATATTTTTTAGCGGCATTGACTGACGGATTGTGTAGAGATCAAGCAGTGTCTGGGACGGGTGCTGTCCTGCCCCATCACCTGCATTTATTACCGGGACAGATGCAAATTCGCTTGCCAGACGTGCTGCCCCTTCTTTGGGATGGCGCAGAACAATGGCATCCACATAACTGCTCACTACCCGCACGGTGTCAGCCAGTGTCTCACCTTTTGAGATTGAGCTCCCCTCAACACTGTCAACGGTAATTGTTGTGCCTCCAAGCCGTGCGACTGCAGATGCAAAGGACATCCGTGTACGCGTACTTGGCTCAAAGAAGAGGAGTGCAACCTGTTTTCCATCCAGTGTTTTTTGGTTCTGCGGTGCTGCATCAATGGCACCTGCCCGGGCAAGAAGACTGTCTATCTCCTCCTTTCCAAAGTCCTTTATCGATATGATATGTTTCATCAGAGCCCCGCCTCATGTTGTAACGGTAAAAGAAGAATGGGAATAATACACAGGGAAATGCACCAGGCATTTCTGTCTGTGATTCCCTTCATAATCAGTAATGCGCGATGAAAAGTAATAGTAGTATCCTGCAGGTGTGAAAAAATGGGGGGGCGGTGGCCGGGAAGTATTATTCCTTCCGGGCAACGGTGATATATCCGCTGTGGCTTACGCGCGTGGACGGGCGCGTCCCGCGCTTTGTCCGTGTAAGCTCACGTCCTATCAGTTCGTGGCAGACGACATCCGTAAAGAGTGGTTCTGCCGTATCCATGACGATGAATGTCTGTTCTAAAAACGGTGTATACGTTGCAAGATATCCACCTGGTCTCAGGAGGGCATGGGCATGATGGATATGCGCCTCCGTGATCTGCAGATCCAGATGAACGACATCAAAAGACCCTTCTGCATCAAGCATGTCTCCTGCAACGACTTCGACATTCTCAAGACCCGCCTCTTCGATATTTTTACGGCAAACCTTGGCAAATTCCTCACGAATTTCAAATGTTCTCACGCTTTTGGCAATTCCGCCAAAGAATATCGAAGCAATTCCGCTGCCGGTCCCCGCGTCAAGGACATCATCATTTCTGTTCATGCCCGTCAGCGCACACACCATCCCGATATCCTTCGGGAGCATCGGTGCGCCGGTACGCCGGGCATGGGAGAAGAAGTCTGTCGGCCGTGGGATTCGGATATAGAATGGGATGCCCAGGTGTGTTTCTATAGTCTCACCTGGCGTTGCATCCATTAAGACATTCAGATCGATGATGCCTTTGTCGGTGGAGAGGGTTCCATTCCCTGCACGGACGTAATATTCCTTCCCGTCATGGATAAGAAGGACACGCTGGCCATCACGAATCATGCGCTTGTAAGTCTGATAATCGCATCTGCAATCTCGCCGTTTGTTTCTTTAAGTGCAGTACGTGCTTCGTCAGGTGATACCTGCGCCTGTTCTGCGACAAGCATCACGTCCTCATCGGGTATGTCCAGTTCTTTCGGGACAAATACCGGATCACTACCCTGAATCTGATAGGTCTTTGTTCCCTGCATGGTGGTTGCCACAACCTCTGCGGGTTCAAAGACATATTCACCTTCAGTCGTATAGATGACAACCCGCTCGACACCCTCGATCTCTTCCATCTTCATGCCGAGCTGTTTCATCATCTGTTTCATCTTTTTTGGATTTAATCCTGGCATCATTTCAGATCAACCTTCCTGACCGTACCTGTACTGCTCCACCATAATTAAATGCCATCATCTCATCACCGGAGAGAAGCGCATTCCCGGTACCGATGAGCTTATCATCGCCTGTGACAACGAGGACTTCTTCTCCGGCCATGATTGCCGGGTCTGCTGCGGTGACATGTTTTGCCATTGCATTTTTTCCTTTCATGATATATTCGGCCACCTCTTCTGCAACAGTTACCCGGTATGCGGGCGCGGGGAGGTAGCGCCAGAGACGTTCTGCCCCTTCAATGGACAGGGTGAATCTTCCGTCATGTGCCCGGACTGTGGCGATACGGACACCATCCAGCATCACATAGCGTATTCGTTTGGTGGTGGACAGTTTGAATGTGCATTCGTCAGGAAAGATGGCAGCTCCTGCCCCTTTCCCGAACTGGTAATCTGCGATTGTCCGTACGCGGTTACCTGCGCTGTTCTGCGATAATTCTGTTGACACGTTCTGCAAACCCCTCTTCGGCATTCCGTGGAATATATGCTCCCGCAGCTATCTTATGTCCTCCGCCACCACCACCGATCTCTTCTGATGCTGCCATGAGTGCGGCCTGCAGGTCAATACCCCGTTCCACCATGCGGGTATTGGTTCGCATAGAGACTTTAACGAGTTCAGGATCGTCATTGAGGTAACAGAGAACCATGATTGGTTTTTCAAAGTCCAGTTTCGAGAGCGCCATCCCTGCCCCGATACCAACGATGGTGTCCGGGAACCGGTCTCTGACATGGATGTGCTGGATGTGGCTCAGTGCAATGGTGCCGGTGTCAAGGATGTACTCCATCATCTCCCGGATAATCCGTTTGTGGTGGCGCAGCATCTCTTCTCCTTCACGATATGCCTGTGCCCGATCGCCTGCACAGACCGCACTTCCCACACGGGGCCGCGCCCAGCGTCCGCAGGCGTTGAGCATGGTCGCATACTCTGATGCATTGCGCAGGGGTGTTCCTCTTTCCTCTTCAGGGAATATGTAGTGTTCTGCGAGAAGGCGGGATATGTCCTGTCCCGTTGCAAGCATCTGCTGTGCAAGGCCGTTGATAATGGCCGATTTTTCATCCTGGTCAAGGTCTTCCCAGACCCGCTGTCTCCCTCCTGCGGTCCGCTCTTCTATCTCCAGTTTACGGAGAAATGTTTCTGCTTTCAGTTCATTGTTGGAGATGCCCGGAATGAACGGGTCATCGCTGTATGAGAGGCAGATTCGGAGGGGACGGGTGGAGATCCCGTAGGAGTTAAACTGCCGCTGCAGAATTTCGATGGTTCCGGCTTTTTCTCCATCTGCTGCGATCTCGCGTGCGGGTCCTGTCAGGCCGCAGTGTTCCCGCGCCATCATATCGCCGACATTCCCGACGACCGCGTTCTTTGCAAGCATTCCCAGGTGGGGGTGTCTTGGATTCATCTCTTTTGCAACGAGGTATCCGACACCTGCTGCAGATAGCTGTGTGTGGCCGTAGGGCTGACCATTTGCCTGCAGATATGGTGTTTCTACATTCTGCGTGATGTGGTGGTCAATAATTGCTACCTCTTCGGTACGCATGCCTCGTTCCTCCATCAGATTTTGCTGCCCTGCTCCAAGGTCAATGAATACCTTCAGGCTGCTGTCTTCAGGCACGTATTTCATGGTCATGGGCTCAAGCTGACGTACAAAGACACTTTTTGCAGGGATCTCTGCATCTGTGCATGCCTGCATCATAATTGCTTCACTGGTGATGCCGTCCGCATCAATATGGGATATAACGGTGACCGCGTCTGCATCCTGTATCTGGTGGGCAACCGCCCGGATGTCATCCTCAAACGTCATTTGTTATGGTATTGGTTGTCATTGCTCTCTCTTGAATGGTGGCTATGTGGTGGAATGTTAATGGAGGAGGACAGTACATGAATCTGATAGGAACAACAGGTGTCGTAGATGATTGCCGGGAAGAATTGTGTGGAGTTTCGTGAATTTCTGGAGAAGGGTGTCATCAGCCCGGAGAGGATGCGTGCAGTTGACACTAATGCACAGGGGTTGGGAGTCTCTGCGGTTCAGCTGATGGAGTGCGCGGGGAAAGGCCTCGCAGACTATGTGAGGGGCATGTCTCCCGGACATGTGGTGTTGCTCTGTGGGAAGGGGAACAACGGAGGTGATGGGTTTGTCGCGGCGCGCCATCTCTGTCGGGACTGTATGGTAACAGTGATCGTTCTCTCACGGGACATACGCTCAGGAGAAGCGCTCCGAAATTTCCATGTGCTCTCTCACTGTGGTGTGGATGTTATCATTGCTGAAACGCCGGACGCTGTTTGTGCATGCAGGGACCGGATCACTTCTGCGGATGTCGTAATCGATGCCATGCTGGGAACCGGTATCGCCGGCGGACTCAGGGAGCCATACGCCACCTGTGCCAGGGTCGTGTGCGAATCCTGCGTACCGGTCGTGGCCGCAGATGTGCCGACTCCCGGCCTTCCTGCTGCTGTTGTCTGTTCATTTCACCGGGCAAAGGAAGGAGAACCTGTGGTCATCGACATTGGCATCCCCGATGAGGCCGAGTGTTTCACGGGACCCGGTGATCTGCTGCTCCTGCGGAAAAAAGGGAAGCATAGTCACAAGGGTGTTGGAGGCGAGGTGCTGGTTATCGGCGGTGGGCCATATCAGGGTGCGCCCTATCTTGCCGGGATGGCAGCCATCCGCGCCGGGGCGGATATTGTCCGGGTTGCAACCCCTAATTTGCTGCCCTGTCCCGACCTGATTGTAGAGCGGACGTGTGGGCAGGTGATCGGTGAGGATGATGTGGACCGGCTTGCAGCGCTTGCGCAGCGTGCAGATGTTACCGTCTGCGGGTGTGGCCTTGGAACTGAAAGTCATGGCGTCATCTCAAAAATTGCCGGGGATATGGGGAGGGCGGTCTTTGATGCGGATGCCCTTAGCCTCCCCCTGCCTGTTGCAGACAATACCATCTACACACCTCATGCGGGTGAATTTTTCCGGATGACCGGGTGCCGCCTTCCGGAGGATCCTGTGGGGCGGGGCCGAATGGTGCGTGACCATGGGCCTGCCGGGGTTACTCTGGCGAAAGGCCCGGTTGATGTAATCTCTGACAACGCCCGTGTACGTTTCAACCGCGCCGGTACGCCGCATATGACTGTTGGGGGCACCGGTGATGTCCTTGCAGGTATTGTGGGGGCATTGTTCTGTCATCTCCCGGCATTTGAAGCGGCAGCGGTGGGTGCTTATGTGAATGGTTCTGCGGGTGAATCATTGCAGGGTCTGGGTGACGGCCTTGCAGCCACGGACCTTCTTAAAGAGATTCCCATGGTTCTTTCCGGCATCCATGGGGGGGCGTAGTGATAAGTCAGATCATGACGAAGTTTCCTGAGAAAGAATATCCCGGCACGTTAATGGTCAGGGATGGGATATTGAGACAATATGCCTGAATTTTCACATATCAATAATGACCGTGCCTATATGGTGGACGTCACTGACAAGGATGATGTGCACCGTCTCGCACGTGCAGAGGGCAGGATACACCTCCGTCCCGAGACACTTGATGCCATCCGGACGGGAGATGTAATCAAGGGGAATGTGCTTGCGACCGCACGGATTGCGGCTATACAGGCTGTAAAACAGACCTCGTCACTGATTCCAATGTGTCATCCCCTACCGGTCGGTGGGGTTGATGTGGATTTCCATGATGGTGATGGATACATTACAGCAGAGGTTGCAGTGCGGACATATGGTCGGACAGGGGTAGAGATGGAGGCCCTTACCGGTGTCAGTGTGGCACTTCTGACCATCTGGGACATGGTCAAATCAGCAGAAAAAGATGAGGACGGGCAGTATCCTGAGACCTCTATAGAAGGTATCTGTGTCACTGAGAAGCGAAAATCCTGATCTTCCACCCCCAGATATTTAATATCGTAAGGTCAAATATATAAGAACCGCCGGGTGTATACCCGCTGGAAAAAGGGATGTGGCCATACATTACGGATGGCTGAACCTTCATGGTGAAAAACCAAATGACAAAATCAATGTATTCCTATGTCCGTGAGGCATGGAAAAAACCTGACGAAACAGAAGTCAAGCAGCTTCTGTGGAACAGAATGCAGATCTGGAGACGGGAAGGCAGTGTTGTGCGTATCGAACGCCCAACCCGTATCGACCGTGCACGCACCCTTGGATACCGTGCAAAGCAGGGTATCATTGTGGCACGTGTTTCTGTACGCCGTGGTGGCCGAAGGAAAGCTCGCTATATCCGTGGACGCCGAACAAACCGCATGGGCATGCGCCGGGCAACCATGGGGAAGAGCATCCAGCGTATTGCTGAAGAGCGTGCTGCCCGCAGGTTCCGCAACATGGAAGTGCTGAACTCCTACTGGGTTGGTGAAGACGGACGCCAGAAATGGTATGAGGTTATTCTCGTTGACGGGCACCACCCGGCAATCATCAATGACCCTCATCTCGGATGGATGGCGGATTCTGTACACCGTGGCCGTGCCGAACGTGGTCTGACCAGCGCCGGTGTGAAGGGACGTGGTATGCGCAGACGCGGAAAAGGCACAGAGCACACCCGCCCAAGTATTCGTTCGAACGAAAACAAAGGGAAATAACCCTTTTTCTTTTCCAGCCGATGCCGGGACATATGTGGCGGTTTCCGGCTGACATGAATTATTCACTCCTGCCGCAGGGGCGTTTATGATGAAGACTGCTGATGCATGTATCTATCCATATCCGGCAGGGGATACTTCTCTCCGGAGGTTTGCAAGTGAACTTGAGCTGCGGGGTTTTACCGGGGCAGTTGCGGTTGGACTCCCTGCGGGGTGTACCGTTGGAAACGTCCGGTTTCTTTCGGGAGCAGAAATTACTGCGAATACCGTCAAATCATGCCGGGACGCACTCCGGAATGCACGTGAGGTAGATATTGTGATGGTTCATGCGGGAGATGCTGCTTTTAACCGAGCTGTTCTCGGGAACATTCAGTTCCATATTCTCCGGGGTATCTATCATGCTGACAAGCGTGCATTTGATCATGTCAGTGCCCGAATGGCAGCGGACCGTGGTGTTGCGGTGGATATTGATTTGTCTCGCATCATCTCGGAATCAGGGAACAGACGACAACGAGCACTGGAACGATACCGGGATATTGGGCGTTTCTCCCGAAAATATGGATTTATGCTGACGCTTTCGTCCGGTGGTCGTTCTATTACCGGTGTAAGGTCTGTACGGGCCTTCTCTCTCCTGGGGGAACTGGCGGGGCTTGAGAAAGAGCAGGTTCGTCGTGCTCTTGCTACTCCGGAAGCACTTCTCTCCCCGCAGCGGTCTGTGGAGGTAATCGAATGAAACCACTTCCCCCGACACAGCGACCAAACTGGCGTTATATCGCTGCCGAGATGGTGCCACAGTGGTGCAATGTTTCGGCACGGGATATGCATTATGCTATTGTGGGCTGTGAGGCATCCCTCTTTGGAGACAGTGCTGCCGCAACGATGCGCACCAGTGTGATTTCCTGTGGTGATGGTGTGGTTGTCCTGCGCTGTATCCGTGGAACCGAGACGGATGTGGAGGCTGTTCTTGCAACTGTTACGGATGTGGGAAATATTTCAGTGGCTCTCCACCCGTTCGCCACCTCCGGGACGCTCCATGCACTGAGGAAAAAGATCCGGCCCTGTTCTCGTCCATCTGAAGAGGGGAATTGTAAAATCGGCGAAAATACCTATCGGATTCTGGGGATTTCAGGTCAAAAGGTTGATTTAGTTCAACAGGGTATTAAACAAACAACAGCACTGTACTTTAATAAAGAGGATTTGGAGGATTTCTGATGCAGCCAATGCAGGCACAAATGGGATATGACAGGGCAATTACCGTATTCAGCCCTGATGGCAGACTGTACCAGGTAGAGTATGCCCGTGAAGCAGTAAAGAGGGGGACAACCGCAGTCGGCATTAAATGCAAAGACGGGGTTGTTCTCATTGTGGATAAGCGGGTCAGTTCCCGCCTTCTTGAACAGACATCAATTGAAAAGATATTCAAGATTGATGGTCACATTGCCGTAGCTTCTTCCGGTCTTGTTGGAGACGCCCGGGCACTTGTTGACCGGGCCAGGGTTGAATGTCAGATTAATCGTGTTTCTTATAATGAGGCAATCGATATTGAGACGCTCTCAAAGAAACTCTGTGATCACATGCAGACATATACGCAGTTCGGCGGCGCCCGTCCGTATGGTACTGCACTTCTCATCGCTGGTGTGAGTGACGGTGTTCCGCGTCTCTTTGAGACGGATCCGTCCGGCACACTGCTTGAGTATAAGGCAACAGGGATTGGTACTGGCCGTCCTGCAGTTATGAAGGTCTTTGATGAGAAATACTCGGATGAGATGGGCTGTGCTGATGCAATTAATCTTGGACTTGCGGCGCTCTATGCAGCAACGGAGGGTAAATTCGATGTGGACAATGTTGAGATTGGCATCATACCTCTTGAAACCGGTATGTTCAGGAAGATGAGTAAGGCAGAAGTCAGTGAATATACTACCACCTTTGAACCGGAAAAGGGTGCGGAAGAGTAGGCGGTGAACCTGAGATATGATTCCGCTTGATCAGGCAGTTGTCGCACGGCTTGAGAGC
Source organism: Methanogenium organophilum (assembly GCF_026684035.1). Taxonomy (NCBI): domain Archaea; kingdom Methanobacteriati; phylum Methanobacteriota; class Methanomicrobia; order Methanomicrobiales; family Methanomicrobiaceae; genus Methanogenium; species Methanogenium organophilum. The sequence continues at coordinate 346,403 of NZ_CP113361.1, read as the reverse complement.
CATGGGGAACGGTTTGAAATTCTTGTAGATCCTGAAATGGCAGCTGATATCCGGCATGGTGAGGATATTCCGATAGAGGATGCGGTGGCAGCACTGTATGTCTTTGAAAATGCGTCAAAAGCTGAAAAGGCACCTGAAGAGATGCTCAAAAAGGTCTTTGACACGGTTCAGTTTGAGTCGGTTGCCGAGCGGATTATCAAGAAGGGAGAAATTCACCTGACCGCTGAACAGCGGAAACGGATGATTGAGGATAAGCGGAAACAGGTTGTGACATTCATCTCCCGGAATGCCATCAACCCTCAGACAAAACTTCCCCACCCTCCTCAGCGTATTGAGATGGCAATGGAGGAGGCGAAGGTCAATATTGACCCGTTCAAACATGTTGATGAGCAGGTCAAGGATGTCGTAAAGGCATTGCGGCCATTGATACCGATCAAGTTTGCTGAGATGAAGTTTGCAGTGAAAATTCCTGCTGATTATGCGCCAAAGGCGTATGGTGAACTTCATTCGGCAACAACGATTGAGAAGGACCAATGGCAGAATGATGGATCATGGATCTGTGTTGTCCGCATCCCTGCGGGCATCCAGGAGGAATTCTATTCTCTCATCAATCGTCTCACCAAAGGGGACGGTGAAGTGAAGATTCTTGATCAGGATTAATAAAGGTTGAGCGAAAATATATACAGACATATCAGGGGCAATATTACATGGCTAAAAAGAGAAACCAGAGAGCAAAAGGTCGTATTACAGGAAGTGCAGGCAGATTTGGGCCACGCTATGGCAGATTTATCCGAAAGCGTGTCAACGAGGTAGAGAAAGTTTCGCGCGCGAAACATGTCTGTCCACGCTGTGATACACAGGCAGTTGCCCGCAAGGGGACTGGGATATGGGAATGCCGTAAGTGTGGTTTCAAGTTTGCCGGTGGTGCATATGTGCCGCAGACACCGAATCTGAAAGTTGCACTTCGTACGATTGAACGTTCACTGATCAAGGAGTAGAGACTCCGTCATGTCTGGATACAAGTGTGCCCGGTGCAAACAGAGGGTTGAAATAGACGTCAATGTCCGTTGTCCTTACTGTGGTCACCGTATTCTCTTTAAAGAGCGCGGGGCAGGGATAAAATCCCTCAAGGCCCGATGACGCTTGTTACAACGTCGCGGAAACCAGCTCCTGAACTGCGGACTCTGGGAAAGGATCTTGCGTTTGCCCTTGGGGGAAAATACACCCCTCGGGGCAAGGCAGGGGTCGATGAGGTTTTATCCTGGGGAGATGTCGTTATGATCGTCTCCCGAAGGGGGAGAAAAACTCTCGTTGAGACATATGTCTCCGGTGATCCGGTATCCGAGATGCTACTCTCCGGATTTACGGTTTCCCGCCGTGATGTTCCCCTTGTGAGGGGACTTCGTACCGGTAGTGAGCGTGTGTATCGTGAAATGGCTGAATGCCTTGATATTACTCTCACTGATATCGGTGTGAATGAGATTATGTTCCACGGAACGCAGGGGAAAGGCTATGTCCTCAAAATTGCACAGATCCCACAGGAAACACAAAGCGGTGTTTCGCATCCGGACAGATTGTCCTGATGTTGTGTATGCAGCTGCACTTCCGGAGATGGAGGATCTGGGGCGTTCGTGCGCTTCGCTCCATCGCGAACCGGATGGGAGGCTCCTTCTCTCTGTGGAAGGTGAGGATATATCCGCACTCAGGGCCGCAGTGAATTCATATCTTCGGATAATTATGATTGCAGAAGAGATGCAGGAAGTATTGAAATGAATGCAGTTCCACCAAAAGTTCAGAATCAGATTGCAATGATCCAGCAGGTCCAGCAGCAGCTTGGAACCATTGTTCAGCAGAAAGCACAGTTTGAGATGATGGCAAAAGAGGCCCGGAAGGCAGAAACAGAGCTGGAAGGTCTTTCTGATGATTCAGATGTGTATGTCACCATCGGGTCTGTAATGATGAAGCAGGATCGTGAAAAGGTCACCACAGATCTGGCAGAGAAAATTGAGACATTTGAACTCAGAATAAAATCCCTTGAGCGGCAGGAAAAAGCTCTCACCACAAAGTTTGAGCAGCTGCAGAGTCAGATAAAGGGTGCGCTTGAGGGTGCCGGGGCACCCTCTGTAAACTGATTATTCTTCTTTTTTCAGCCTGTATATCAGGTTCAGTGCATTAACCATCGCCTCTGTGGATGCCAGAACAATATCGTCCGATGAGGCTCCTGCATCATAGACTCTGCCTTTTGCGTCCTCGACGGCAATTGATACGTGGCCGATAGCATCACTCCCTCCTGATATGGCGGATACTGAAAACTCCTTTAACGTCAGTTCTTCGGGAACGATGCCGACAACTGCTTTCATTGCAGCATCGACAGGTCCGTTTCCGATTCTGCAGCAAATGGCTTCTTCGCCGTCTACGTGTGCTTTTACTGTCGCAGTTGCCAGAACGTGGTTTCCATTGATTATGGTGATGTCATCAAGGAAGATCGTCTTTTCGATACCTGCTTCGCCAATGATTGTTTCTGCAATTTCGTAGAGGTCGTTTTCTGTAACTTTTCTGCCGCGGTTTGAAATCTCTTTGACCTTCGCAACGATCTCGTCCAGTTCAGTCTCTTTTGCAATGATGTGTGCGTCAGAGAGCATCCGTGCGACGGCATGACGGCCGACATGTTTGCCCAGTTTCAGTCGTCTGCGGTGGCCGACCATCTCTGGTGTCATAATGCCGGGTTCAAAGGTACTGGTTTCTGCGAGCACTCCCTGTGAGTGGATTCCGCTTTCATGGGCAAATGCATTGTCTCCTACGACCGGCTGTGTGAGCCCTATGGAGATCTCTGAGATGCGTGAAACCATCCGCGAGGTCTCAACAAGTTTTTCGGTGTTAATTCCTGTTTTGACTCCGTATATGCACTCCAGTGCCATTACTGTCTGTGCGATGTCGGCATTGCCAGCCCGCTCACCAATTCCGTTAACGGTCACCTGTACTTGTGAGGCTCCGCCTTCAACAGCAGAGATGGTGTTTGCAACTGCCATCCCGAAGTCGTTATGGCAGTGCACATCCAGCGGGCAGGCGACAGAATCTGCAAGGTTTGAGATCAGTGCTTTCATGGATGTGGGAGATGCCACTCCAACGGTGTCGGGTACATTGAGAATCGTTGCCCCGGCATCCACTGCTGCATTGTATACTTCGGTAAGTTCCTTTAACCCGGTGCGTGTCGCATCCATCGCAGAAAACATCACATGGTCTGCATGGTCGCGTGCAAAGCGAACAATTGACTGTGTGATGTCAATGACTTCCTCGTGGGTTTTTCGTATGGTATGCACGCGCTGCACTTCTGATGTTGGAATGAATACATGTATGGTGTCGACACCGCAGCTGGCGCATGCCTCCACATCCGCCTTTCGTGCGCGTGCGAGGCCGCAAATCCTGCTTTCCAGCCCTTCTGATACAATCTCCCGTACAAAAGCTTTCTCATCGGCAGACGATGCAGGGAATCCGGCTTCAATGGTATGGACTCCTATGTCTGAAAGCTGATGTGCAATGGTTATTTTTTCATCACGGGTAAATGACACGCCTGGTGTCTGTTCACCATCCCTGAGGGTGGTATCAAAAACGGTTACTCTATTCTGAATACGCTTCGAATCGCCGAAGAAAGCGACCTGCCGCATCTCCTGCGACTGTCCTGGTCTCTTGATGTTTCTGAGACATGGTCTATCTATATGTCGGGCGCGGATTTAATGGTTGGGTTTGATGAAATGGCTCTTATTCTGGCTCAAATGGCAAACTTTAAGTCAATCGGTGTCATATATTGTAGAGCACCACGGCGCAGAACCCGCCTTAACTCAGACTGGTAGAGTGCGCGGCTGTAGTATAGTTTGCCGGTTGACGGTAACTGCGCGGCTACCGCGATGTCCCCGGTTCGACTCCGGGAGGCGGGATTTGTCCTTTGTGTGTGCAAAATGCCCAGGTAGTGTAGGGGCCTATCATGCAGCCCTGTCACGGCTGCGACACGGATTCGAATTCCGTCCTGGGCGTATCTTGTTTTTCTGAGATTTTTTTGGATAGTTGACTTTTTGTCCTGTTTGTCTTCCAATGAATTTATCCGACTATCTGGTAATTACCAGTATTCTCCTGCGGAAAAGGGGATGGGGTGGCGGGCAGATTATTCATTGTATGCTGATCTCGCGAACAGAATGCGTTCTGTAATTGAATAAACCGCACAGCTATTCCTGCAACGAGGTTCATCCGCCACGAAATGAATTTTCCGGGTCAGATAGAGGAGATGTACCATTTCTGTGGTAATCGTTTCAATAGCAAACGTGGGATGACGACTTTTTCTGCCTGACGTTTTGGTCTGCGAATTGTATGGTAAAAAAGGTCATTACTTTCATACAGGCGCATCAGTATACGCTGAATCAATAATCCTGTAAGCTATTGTCCCGTCAATGTCGTTGCAATAAAATTGTCTTCGTTTCTACTAAGAAAAGAGGGGGAACAAGAGGCTCTCTTCCTCCAATTACTCAGGTATGTGACATGGTATATGTGGATGGAGATAAGAAATCATTTCTTGCGATCCCGTTTTCCGGTGGTCTTTCATGTGTCCTGCAGCTCTATGACCTGATATATGAAAAAAATACGGACGAAAGCCAGAAAAACCGGCATAATTTATATGAGAAGTATTTGGGGATCTTTTTCCACACTTCAGTAATGGGTCATATAAAAAGGGGGGTTAGCGTGGCGTCATGTGCCAGATTACTTTCTCGTCGCCCAGATCAAGTGCAAGATATGCCTTTTCTCGGTCAAAGTCCTGCGGTACCTTAAAGACCAGTATTCCTTCAAATTCTTCCTTTCTGTCCAGTGTCATCTTGTAGTATGGGTGTCCTGCCGGGTCTACATATGTAGCCGTGTCGAGTGTCCGGCCAACATATGGCGAGGGGGTGATGTCTGAGTATTCCTCTCCGTTGTAAATGACGGAAAAATCATCAGTGTCGGGAATGGTGATACGGGAGGAGCCGCTGCCCCGGTATCCAAGGTGGTGCACCTCAATAACCGGGAATATATACATATATCCATATCCTGCGAGATTCTTTTCTTTTTCTCCGTCCTGTGAGAGGACATACATATTTGTGCAGGTCAGTGCACTGAGTTTCACTGATATATCGTTTCTCTGATTGCTGTCCTGATACTCGTAATTTTCATACAGGTATTTTGCATCCGGGAAGAGGTTTCCATTGGGCAGTTCAAGCATTTCATTTTCAATGGTTTCCATGTCCAGTGCTTCGAGTGCATCGTTATTGTTTAAAAATCCCTGCTGAACATAATTGTTGCCTGTTTCGACGGGTTCAGTCTCAGTAAATGTTGCACCATACCAGAAATAGGTACCTGCGTAACGGTAATTTCTCAGTCCTTCCAGAAAATCGTCTGCCGCATCAATGAATTTTGGGTTAATTGGTAGTTGAGCGATCTCCTCTTCGATCTCTGTAGCCCGCGAAATCATCTCTTTTGATGCATCTGCCATTCCCTGGAAATCAGATTTGGTAGAGTAGCTGGAAATTGTCTGGATGTGGTCCTGCATCTCAATACTATAACTGCCAAGAAGTTCTTTCAGATCGTTTTTTGATACATACAGATTATATTCATCTGTTATACCGCTGGTTGAAGCGGTATCTGAAGAGAGAGATTTGATTCCCTCGGGTGCAGGTATGGCCGTGTCAATATTTTCATATGGGACAATACCTGCGGATGAATCGATAGTTGCTGCAGACCATACAGTCAATGGGAGATAGGTGTTTTCTGTCCACTGGTCGGAAAATGCTTTTGCATCTTTGGCGGTAAGTGAAACCTGTAACTTTGGTGATTCTCTCCCTTCATTGATGTATGATACAGTCAGATATCCGGTGTTTGGGCCTGCTGTACTATGATATATTTTATGTGCAATGACGGAGGCATCGGTCAGGTATCCCCAATAGGTGTTTTCAAGGACTCCCGGAGAACTATTAATGGCGATGGTAACTTTCACTCCTTTTTCACGGCTAAGGAAGAGGGGGTCTGCGAAGTCGGGGTCGGTTAACAGGTCAAATGTTTTGATATTATAGCTATCCATACCCTTTCCTGCACCGGAAAACTGGTCAGTGGCCTGAAGGAATGTGGAAAGAATGACTTCTTCATACTCCGAAGAATTCCCGATGCCGTTCGACTGCACAGTTCCTTCCACCTTTGGAATACGCTGAATATCCTCTTCTGTAATTTCGACTTCAGCTGGTCGGGTCAGGTTGGATATAATATAGGTAATTGGTTCTTCGGAATTTGATACGATTTCCTTTTGTGAGGTATTATTGAATAAAGCAATCCCTGCTTTTCCTTCAAATGCGAGCCCGATAAAAAGAATGGCTGCAATAACTGCAAATATGAGGGCGATCTGTTTAGTTTTTTGGATTTTCATTCATACCATTCCATAATATATATTTCGATAACGTTACGCTGTACATTATTTGGCAAATTTAATATATAGCGGTGATGTTTCTACTTCAAAAACCGAGATGTTTTTGTTCCAATCGTTCAAATGATAGTTATCATGGTGCCGATAAATCCGGTTGAAGATCTCATTGAAGATCTGCTTTCTGAAGATGATAGTCTGAGGAATTCGGCTGAATCCAGGATTAAGGATTTTCCTGTTGAAGATGTGATCCCTGAAATTTCTCTCCTTCTACGCTCACCCCAGAAAAATATCCGAAATCGGGGAATGGAACTTTTCTGCTGCGTTGGCAGTGATGCTGTGAAGTATCTTGCAGTGCTTATCACGGATGAAGAATGGACGGTACGCTACCGTGCTGCAGAAGCATTGGGTGTTATTGGGGACGATGCGGCATCTGTTCTTCTTATCCCTGCTCTGAAGGATCGAAAAGACCATGTGAGATACATGGCAGCAAAAGGGCTGGGTAATTTATTTCATGCTAAGGCTGCCGATGCAGTTGCTCCCCTTCTGGAAGACGAGAATGAGTTTGTTCGTGCGTCAGCTGCCCGTGCACTTGGGCAGATGTGTCTTGCGGCGTATGTGCCTCTGATTGAAGCCGCCCTGAAACGGGAAGAATATGAAAAAACCAGAATTGTAATGGAAGAGGCACTGGCCCGTCTGAACGGTCAATATGGGGGCATATGATAACTGATTGGTCAGCTAGAGACATATACGAACACCGTGAATGGTTCCTTGCGGGCCTTGCAGTTCTGATCTTCTGTGTCCCGGTCTCAATTTATGTCATTGGTTCGATGATGGGTGCCGGTGTGCAGTTTCCACTCTTTCGGTATCAGGAGACCTATATGGGTGCGAATGTGATTACAATTATCCGGGATCTCCAGTATGTATTGGAGGGCAGCATCACTGGCAGGAGTGCACTCATGCCTGTTTTTTGGACTGCGGGTGTCATTTTCGGGTCTTTCGGACTCTTTTTTATCGCAATCCCGTCCCGGATACGAGGTTGGTATTCCCCCCGTCGCGGTGGGATCTGTATCATGGGTGCGGGGTTTTTGTATCTTTTGGCACTGATTGCCCAGTATGGCCCTACGTTTTCATCCAGTGGTGGGTTTGCGATTCCGGTGGGGGTGCCGGTATTTATCGCGGCAGGCTGGCTGGTATGGTCAGGAACTCTCTTTCCGTATGCCGATGAGACAGATGTGGATAATCCTGAGGATTCTCAGGATATATCCTCATAAAATAGGTTTTCAAGGCCATTTTTGCCTGGATATGCGGTTGAGTCTAGGGTTATAGGGGTGATTGAAATGCGTCCTTCATGGATGGCATGCACATCTGTCCCTACCTCTGCGTCCGAACAGAGCGGACCGTTGATCCAGTAATATGGTCTTCCCCGTGGGTCAATGCGTTCTTCAACACCCGTGAAGAAGAGTTTCTCTGCCAGATGAGTGATCTCATAACCGCCGGTCACCTCAGACGGGATATTTACGTTGACAACATCGGTGTCCTGGGGAAATCCGTTTTTCAGGAGTTTTTGACAGATATCTATGATGGCTGTTTTTGCCGCGCCAAAATTCTGTTCAGAATACCGTGGGTCGTCAAATTTCTTACCCTGGTCCTCGACTTCGAGTGAGAAGGCGATGGATGGGACTCCCTGGTTAGATGCCTCCAGTGCCGCCCCGACAGTCCCTGATGTCATAATGGACTCGTAGGAAAGATTTTCTCCGATATTGATGCCGCTTACCACAAGGTCAGGGTTCAGATTCAGTGAGTAGATGCCAATGATCACTGAATCAGTTGGTTTTCCACCCACCGAATATGCCTCAGTGTTGTGTATGGGAATTTTTGTGACCCGTATGGGTTCAAAAATTGATATGGAACGGCCAACGGCACTCTGCTGGCTTGATGGGGCGACAACGGTTACATCTGCAAAAGAAGCGAGTGCATCATAGGCTGCCCACAGCCCTTCAGACGTGACGCCGTCATCGTTTGTGAGGAGTATTTTTGGTCTCATTTGTCTGGGTGAAAATGAGGTATCATGGCTACAAAAAGAGTTCGATCGGCACTCTCTTCTTTTCCGAAGATGCATACATTATACAATGCTGGCTCTTCTTGCAGAATATACGGTATTTCATAATCCTGCACTTGCACCGGAAGGAAATGCAATGCTCTCTGTCTTAAAAGAGAGTTTCATCCGGTCAGGATATGATGTGATAACTCCGGAGTCCGGGGATTTTGAAGCAGAACTCAGGCGCCTTGCTCCCCTCGCGGATGTGGGGCTTGTTATTGCGCCGGATCATCTGCTTGGAAAATATTCTAAGATATTGGAAGACAACTGCCACAGTATTGGGTGTGGAAGTCTCAATTGTGCTATCTGTTCAAATAAACCGCATGCCGGGGCAATTCTCACCGCACAGGGAATCGCTGTGCCGAAAGAGAAGAACGAAGGTGTTCGGGTAATTAAGGAAAAACAGGGGGCGGGTGCTCTGAATATGCGTATTGCAGATGAAGAGCCCGGACCCGGTGAATTTGGTCAGGAGTTCATCGAAGGTGAGCACATGAGTGTGAGCCTCGTGATCAGCCGGTATGTTGGAAATGCCTGTTCATTCTACAGCGGGCGCCCACCTCTGGTACTTTCTCTGAACCGCCAGTATCTGCGTATTGGTGATGGTATGGTGGCGTTCGAGGGCGGTGAAGTTGGTGTGGACCATCCCCGCAGAGATGAAATTATTGCAACCGCGATTAAAGCGGCTACGGTACTTGGCTGCCAGGGATATGCGGGTGTTGATGTCATTGTCGGCGATGATATCTATGTCGTGGATGTGAATCCGCGGCCCACCTCAAGTATAATTGGGCTTTCTGCAGTGATGGATGAGGAAATTGCAGAGATACTGGTTCGTGCATCAAAAGGGGATATTCCTGAATCCGTTCATCTGATGGGGACGGCGCGTTACGATAAGGACGGGATGGTGACGGTGCTGTGATTGGCATTGATGTTGGTGGAGCAAATCTGAAGATTGTGGATGGGGATGATGTCATCATCCATTACTGTCCGCTCTGGAAGGAATCACCAATAACTGAACTCTTGCAACCATATGCCGGCCGGAAGGCTGCGGTGGTGATGAGCGGGGAACTGGCAGATGGTTTTCCCTCGAAGGAAGCGGGTATTGCTTTTATTGTCAATGCGGTGCTTGCGGCCATTCCGGATGCACAGTTTTACGGAACCGATGGGGAATTTCATACCACTCCCTGTATGGCTCTGGCAGCAGCCAACTGGCTGGCATCAGCTGATTTTCTGCGCGATGCATTCCCGGAATCGGTCTTTGTTGATATGGGGAGCACGACGACCGATATCATTCCTCTTGCTTCTTTTGATCGCCTTCTCTCTCTGCGTGATCTGGATCGCCTGCAGTGTGGGATGCTCGTATACACCGGCCTTCTGCGGGCACCGGTTGCATCGCTTTTACGGGAGGTGTATCTGGATGGGGGTGCAACACGAACACTGGTTGCAAACGAACTCTTTGCCATCAGCGCCGATGTACATCTCGTGATGGGGCATATCAACAAGGTCAATTATGCAGTGCCCACGCCGGATGGTGCGGGTGTCATGATTACCGAGTCTTTGCAGCGGCTTTCGCGGATGGTCTGTTCTGATCTTTCAGAAATTGGGGAGGAAAATGCACGTGCAGTGGCTGCTGCATTCTGGGATGAACAGCGGTCAGTTATTGAAGCGGAGATTATGCGTGTTTCTGATAGTGGGACAATGCCGGATCTTATCTGTGCAGGCATTGGGTCAGAACTTCTCACAGAGACATTCGGCGGCAGGAATCTGTCAGATATCTATGGGATTATAACGGATGCATTTCCCGCATTTGCTGTGCGGGAGGTGGCAAAACGAAACGCAAAAGCCTGAGCATTCTTCTTCTTGCAGGTTCGCTTGCGGTGACCCTGCTGTGCTATCTGGCAGGGCTCCCCTTTTTCTTTTTCCTGCTATTTATTCCGCTGATTCCGTTGGCCGCTCCCCTGCATCGCAAAAAGAAGTGCCCGTGCTGTGGGTGGGAGACCACCGGTTCGGAGGAGTTCTGTCCTTGGGATGGTACCCGTCTCGTCTCCTCTGAATGACTGTTCATTCATATTCAGGATGGAGAGAGGGATCGGCACCCCATACATTTCAATAACATCGGGCTGGGGAAACGTGCGTTGTGCATAGTTTCTGAGTGTACCCCTATCGACCACGATACCAAGCGATTCAAGAATTCGGGCCGCATGATGATATGGGTGCTCCTGAATCAGGGCATTACAGAGGTCAACGATTGGGATTCCCATTCTGGTATCGTGATAGAATGGTGACTCTGCATAGCAGAGTCTTCCACACGCTTCGCAGTGATATCTCTTCACAAATACGTGCACCGTCTGCTTGCCGTTCTTATTTCTTACTGTTGCAAACCGTTTGCGGCGCATGTCATGGCCCTTTACCGGTCCGCCGCAGTATGGGCAGTCATCAAGCCGGGTGAATGTGATTCCATCGGCTGATAATACTGCTGAAGAGACGAGATCTCTGAGCATTGAAGGGATCTGAACCTTGCGCATTCGAATATTTCTCCTGTCGGGATAATTACTTGGAAATGTTTCTTAAGGGTATGTATTCTATATCCTTTGCCCATGGCAGGGACGGTATTGGTAGGAAGGGATGGTGCCAATAATTCTGTCTGGTTTATTACGCATTAGATAAAGAGGAATAGGCAGGTTAGCAGATGTCAAGACGTGCGGTAGATGCCCTGTTTCAGGCGCTGTATCTTCTCACAGATATTCGGTTTATTCTGCGGGAGACAGCACCTGTCCACGAACTCGATGATGATCAGAGAGTTCGTGCCGGAATGGCGATTGAAAAATTAAAAAAACAGGTGACAATACTTGAGGAGGAACTGAGCTGATGAAGTGCACCGCAACCATCGATACCCGTGATGTGGAAGAGCTCTACATTAATATTGATCCCATTCAGGCAGGAGGTCGTCTGACTGTTGATGCACAAAAGGCAGCTATAGCGTATTCTGATGGATACTCTGTATGCGATAACTGTCTCAAACCGTTCCGCCTGGACTATATCAATAAACCCCCGATTGCAGAGTTTCATCGTGACTGTGCTGAATGGCTGAACATGGACGCCGTCCGTCTGGTCCCCGGTGCAAGGCGTGGGTTTCAGGCAGTGGCAAGTTCAATCGTTGAGAAAGGGGATCCTGTTCTCCTGACGGCTCTTTCGCATTACACGGAATTTGTCTCACTTGAACAGGCAGGTGCGGATATTCACGAGATTCCAAAAGATGAGCATAATCATATCACTGCAGACAATGCTGCTGCACGCATAGAGGAGGTCACCCGTGAGGCGGGGAAGGCACCGTCCATTCTCTTTGTTGAACATGTGGACTACCAGTATGGCAACGTTCATGAGATTGCAGAGATCGCAAAGGTGGCTCACCAGTATGACATCCCGGTTCTCTTAAACGGGGCCTACAGTGTTGGTATCATGCCGGTCGACGGGAAGGCACTGGGTGTGGACTTTGTCATCGGTTCCGGCCATAAAAGTATGGCTGCACCGGCGCCCTCCGGGCTTGTTGCGACAACCAGTGAATATGCAGATATTGTCTTCCGGACGACACAGTCGGTTGGAGATATCACCGGCCGTACGTTTGGCATCAAGGAAGTTGAGATGATGGGGTGCACGCTGATGGGTGTGACCGTTGTTGGCCTGATGGCATCTTTCCCGGCAGTCAAAGAGCGTGTCCTGCACTGGGACCGTGAAGTGGAAAACAGTAACAGGGTTGTTGATGCACTCTGTGCGATTGAGGGGACACAGGTGGAAAGTGACATGCCGCGTGAACACACCCTCACGAGAATCAATACGATGGATTCCTTTGATACTGTTGCCAAAACCCATAAGAAAAAGGGTTTCTTCCTCTCGCAGTCATTAAAGAAGAAAGGTATCATTGGCGTGATTCCCGGTTCAACCCGTGTCTGGAAATTCAATACCTATGGGCTCAACGAGGCACAGATATCACATGTGTGCAGGGCATTCCAGGAGATTGCCCGTGAAAACGATCTTACGGTACTATAATCTCCTATAATGCAGAATTAATCTGAGTCTGTATTTCTTCAAATATTCTTTTCTTTTTCGTATTTGGAATAAATCTGGCTATCAATAAAGCTCTCCTTCGTTTGTCCACCATCTCTCCTCTGGATGAGAGCTGCTGTGGATATCAAATATGTCTGAATAAAGAGAGATGTGGAGCTGGTGATTTTCAGTTTGGTAAATAAACGGTGATCTGCCGGAGGATTCGGGAATCAATCTGATGGATTCTGTTCAATGATTTTCCCATTGCGGGCCTGAATGACGGTGATATGTGCGAGGGCGTCTTGCAGAATGTCATCGAGTGGAATGCGTAATTCATCGGCGGCAATCTCTTCCTTCTTTGCTGCAGTAGAGGGATGCTTCGGAACGATCATACAGCCAAGATCCCCCGCATTGTCACGGAAGGTTCCGATCATCCGGGCACGGATAACGATTTCATCCTTGTCATAGGTCAGGAGCGGGCGCAGGAGGGGTATATCCGGAGGCATCACTTCCTGTATTACCCCGAGATTTGCGAGAGTCTGTGTGGCTACCTGTCCGATGTTGTCACCCATCACAATTGCAGACAGGTTCTCCTGCCGGGCGAAGGCTGCTGCCACCCGGAGCATGAAGCGTTTACAGAGAATGCATCGTGTCTTGAGAATGCCTGATGCAACAAGTGCATCGTAGAATGATTCCAGAGGAATGACGGCCATCCGGACGGTCCGTCCGGGGCACCAGGTAGAAAGAACTGCCAGATTTTTTTCTGCTGTGGAACATACGTCACGTCCGGCATATCGGCCCCCATCACAGTGGAGGTAGACAGGGACACACCCCCGTCGCATCATCATCCAGGTGGCGACAGGTGAGTCCAGCCCTGCAGAGAGGAGCGAGAGGAATGGCCCCTGTGTCCCCAGCGGAAGACCACCCGGCCCTGTGATCTGGCTGTCATAAACAATTCCACCAAATGCCCTGGCCTCCGCAAAGATCTCATAGTCCGGTGATGTCAGGTCTACACTGATGCCCGGAGATCTTTCGAAGATCCGTGCCCCGGTCGATGCGCCCATCTCCTGGCTGGTAAATCCTTCCATACCGGAACGTTTTGCCCGGACAGCAAATGACATGCCGGGAGTAAGTTTCTCTGCGGCAAGCCGGGCTGCGGTCTCCTCAATGATTTCCCTGTCCGGCGGTGTAATGATACATTTGCTGACGCCGACGATACCAAATACCCGGGATGCAGCCCCTGCAATTATGTCGGGCTTATCTCCGGTGATGATGATTCTCCCCCTGAACTGTTCTATCGAACATTCCATTCCTTCTGCTTCAATCGCTGCGGTCAGGTTCTTTGTCAGGGTATTAATATAGTATTTCATGACCGGCTCGCTCTTCAGGAAGAGCTCACCATACCGTACCATCACAGCCTCTTTTATCTCCATTTAGTATTCCACTCCTCTCTGTTCGCCTGTTGCGTAGCAGGCAATGATGGGGATACATTGGCACCGACAAGTGAAGTAGATTGTTACCTGGTGAAGCGTCCATAAAAAAGGCAACGCGAAAACACTAATAGCGCAGATAAACAATTGAGTATTAACTATGGCGAGGAAAAAAAAGGAGAAAGTAGAACCACAGTCAGTCCTATACTATTTTTATACACAGGAACGGTGGGACAACTGGATTAAGACGCTTGAGGAGATGAGTTTTGATTACGATGAAGATTCAGAAGAGATGCCGGAAGGGTTGCAGTCGCTCAATAATTTCACCGAAGATATCAATGTCTCTGTCCTGAAAATCATCAAATTGTTCCTTCTTGGGAATTATAGCGGAGATGCAGCCAGACAGAAGGTCGAAGAGGTTGAGGAGATTGTCATGGGTCCCCTTCCGGAGAGTGACCTTGCCGATATTATCTCTGGTGTCCAGATGCGCTTTTTAGTGCTCTTTGCCGCATGCAAGGAGGTCATCATTGGCGGTGTCACAGGTGAGGTAAAAGACCTTGTTAAATATGGCAGGACGCTGGGTGATGACCAGGCTGAAGAGGCCCTGAAGACAGCAGCGACGATTGGCGCCCTTGTTATTCAGGGAGGGTCGTGCTGTGGAAAATATCTCCGTGGTGACCTGGATGACCCGACACTCTTTGATGACTGGCTGATTGAGGTTGATGAGATGGGCAATGCACTCAAGACCCTTAAGAATTTCGAAGAGCAGTTTGGAGAAGGAATTTGATCGCCGCAAAGGCCAGATTTCGGAATGCAAAAAAACTTCAGAAGATAGCAGGATACCGTGTGCCCGATTTTGCCTTTAACGGGGCATTCATGGACATCCTGGTTTCATCTCTGGATTATGATTCCCTTGACCGCAACCTGCGGTCACAGATTATTCTTTTTTACAAAGATTTTCTGGAATGTAACTGTAAGGGTTCACCGCAGTGTGGGTGCCCGGAAAGAAAATTTGCGTTGAAAATTCTTGAATTCCGTCAGCTTGGGCTGGATCACCGGCAGATCAGCGAGGTGCTGTTGGATGACTACGGGGTAGAAATATATCCTGCCGATATTCTGAGTTTTCTGGAGGAGAGTGTACACACCCTTGAAGCAATTCGTGACGTGGCACGGATTGAAGGAAAGGATGCACTTTTGCAGAAGACAGTAGCAGTTATTTGTGAGATTGAGGGGAAGTGAGGTTTTTCCCAAAAAATGAACCGGTGCATGAGATGGTTTTATGGTTGAGGGGTTCTGTCCTCAGATGATACCCATCTCACTCAGCCGTGCCGGAAGATAGTCCTTTGTCACAAAGTCCAGACCCCTGCTTGCAAAGGCC